>JAPPOT010000187.1 GCA_028817855.1 Myxococcales bacterium | reverse complement strand
GATCCAGGTTGCGCACCTCGATGCGCTCGCAGGGATCGACGTCGGCCACGCCGCCATCGGGCGCCAGCGCGCCACCGTCGGGGCCAAGCAGATTGCCCGGCATGCCCGTGGCGGCGTCGGCATTGCCGAAGTCGGGGCCCATGTCCACCGGGCCGCTCTGGCCTTCACCCTCCGCGACCCCACCGCCATCGTCGTCGCCGCAGGCGCCGTTCGACAGCACCAGGACGATCAGCCCCGCACAGGCAAGCTTCCACTCTGACAATTGGACCATGCATCCCCCGTCTCGTCGGTAGACCGAAAGCGTAGCACGCCGATTCAATCGACTCGGGGCGCTGGCGGCGGCATGAACACCGGCCTGCTGCAACGGAAAGCCGGTCATGCCGCCATAGGATGGGCCCACTCTGGGGCTGGTCGGACTCGAGCTCCCCTCTGCGTGCCGCCATCTCAGACCGCCCGCCTCACTTCTCCTCGAGCAGCGCATCGGGAACGGTGGGCCGCTGGGAAGCGCGCTGCGGCTCCTGTCCGCCGGCCGAGCTCTTGTCCTCGGAGCGCGCCTGGACACCCGAGTCGCGCGGTGGCTCCACCGCCGATCCAAAGGCGCCCGATGGCGGCGCCGTTGCGCCCTCGTGCCGCGCCAGCTCCTGCATGCGCTCGGCGTCGCTGTGTACGAACCCCGCCCGCTCCTGCGCCCGCTCTAGCTGGCGGCGCATGCCGTCGTCCAAGTCGAAGCCGATGATCACCGCCTCGAGCTCGCCATCCCGGTCGAGCATTCGGCCCGTCATGCGCGCGCGCAGCGACAGCACCTGACCGTCGGGCAGCTCCAGCGCCACCTCCATCGCGCCTTCACCGCTGGCCAGGCGCACCACCGCGGCGTCGCCATTGAGTGCCTGGCGCTTGAGTCGACGGGCCTGGCGCCAGTCGGAACAACGAATGCGTACCTCCGCAGCCGCTTCGTCCGGTGCGGCGCTCGTGAACTGGTATCGCGTCGTGCTCTTGTTCGACATGCTCTTCGTCACTGCCGAAACGACCTGGCACGACGACGACTCGGCTACCCGCCGATGTTCCCTCCGACCAGTGACGATCCGACGCCCGCACTCCCTGCGAGCAGGCTGCGCAGACTTGTTTAGCACGCAGAGCTGATTGAAATCGATTTGGGGAAATGTGCGTTCTAGGCGCGCATTGTGACCGTCGCGATGGCGCGCTGAGGCCATGGGAACCTCACCCCTGGGGCCGTGGGTATCTGTCGTCCGGGGTGTGTGCAGAGAGAGCAATCACAGTGCCGACTGCTATGATCGGCAAGAATCGAGCGGCCGATAGCGCGTCCAACCGACTACCTGGCCCAGCGGAGGGGGAACGTAGTGCAAGAACAGCGTCGTGCAGGATGGCTCCCGGAATGCCGTGGGCTTTGGATCGGTCTCGCCCTCGCCGTGGTCACAGTGGTCGGACTTCCCGGTCCGCAGGCCCACGCCGACAGCGGGCCCTCGCGCTTTCGGGTGCCAGTCACTGCGGACCAGCCCCAGCGCGGGCCGGCGGATGCGCCGATCACGATCGTGGAATTCGCGGACTTCCAGTGCCCCTTCTGCAAGCGCGTGCAGCCGACGCTCAACGAGCTGCGCGAGAAGTACGGCGATCGGATCCGTATCGTCTGGCGCGACAATCCCCTGCCCTTCCACAAGGAGGCGAAGCTCGCGGCCCAGGCCGCGCGCGAGGCCCGGCGTCAGGGTGGCGATGCGAAGTTCTGGGCGATGCACGACACCCTCTTCGACAACCAGAGAGCGCTCAAGCGCGACGACCTGGTGCGCTACGCCGGCTACGTCGGGCTCAACCTCAAGGCCTTTGGGCGCGCGCTCGACCGCGATCGCCACCGCGGGCCGATCGAGCGCGACCAGGAGCTCGCCGCCAAGCTCGGCGCGCGCGGGACACCCGGCTTCTTCATCAACGGCCGGTTCCTCTCTGGCGCGCAGCCGCTGGCGCGGTGCGTCGAGGTGATCGAGGACGAGATCGCGATCACCGACATGATGCTGCGCGACGCCGTCGCGCCGAAGAAGCTCTACGCGACCCTGATCAAGGGCGGCCTGGAGAAGGCAGACAAGCCCCCGGCCAAGGCGCGCAAAAGGCCCGATCCCGAGGCCGTCTACAAGATCCCGGTCGGGCCGGCAGCCACCTGGGGGCCGGCCACCGCGCCCGTGACCATCGTCGAGTTCGCGGACTTCCAGTGCCCCTTCTCCATGCGCGTACAAGCAACGCTGCGTCAGGTCCGGGACAGGTACGGACCGAAGGTGCGCCTCGTCTACCGGCACAACGCGCTCCCCTTCCACAAGGACGCGCGCCTGGCCGCGCAGGCCTCCGAGGAGGCCCACCGCCAGGGGCGTTTCTGGGAGTACCACGACCGCCTGTTCGACAACCAAAGGGCGCTCAAGCGCGACGATCTGGCGCGCTACGCGGAGGAGCTCGGGCTCGACATGCGCGCCTTCCACCGCGCCCTCGACGCGGAGACCCATGGCGGGCGCGTGGACGCCGACCAGAAGCTGACGAGCTCGGTGGGCGCGTCGGGGACGCCGAGCTTCTTCATCAACGGGCGGCTCCTGCGCGGCGCCCAGCCCTTCGACGCCTTCGTGACCATGATCGACGCGGAGCTGGCCAAGGCCGAGAAGAAGATCGCCGATGGAGTCCCACGCAAGCGGCTCTACGAGCGCATCATCGAGAAGGGCGCGACGGCCCCCCAGCTGATCGAAGGCGAAGGCGAGGCCGCGGCGGCGCGGCCGGCCGCGGACCACGTGTACGAGCTCGAGCTCGCCAGGCGCGCGCCGAGCAAGGGGCGCCGCAGGGCCCCGGTGGTGATTCAGGTCTTCTCGGACTTCCAGTGCCCCTTCTGCCAGCGCGTGCGCCCGACGCTCGACAAGCTCATGCGCGAGCACCGCCGGGACGTACGCCTGGTGTGGCGGCACTACCCCCTCCCCTTCCACAGCGAAGCCTTCAAGGCGGCCGAGGCGGCCCACGAGGTCTTCGAACAGAAAGGCAAGAAGGCCTTCTGGCGCTATCACAACCTCCTGTTCGACAACCAGCGCAGCCTCGAGCGCGAGGACCTGGAGCGCTACGCGCGGCGCATCGGGGGGATCGACATGAGACGCTTCCGCAAGGCCCTCGACACCGACAAGCACCGCGCGCGCGTGCTCGAAGACATGGACGCGGTGAAGAAGGCCGGCGCGCGCATCGGCACGCCCTCCTTCTTCATCAACGGCCGCCTGTTGCAGGGCGCCCAGCCCTACGAGGCCTTCGAAGAGGCGGTCGAGCGCGCCCTGAAGGAAGCGAAGTAGCGAGCTAGCGTCCCTCGAAGACCGGCTCGCGCTTCTCGACGAAGGCCTGCACCGCCTCGGCGTGGTCGCGTGTGCCGCCCGCCAGGTGGTGCCGCAAGACCTCGCCGTTCATGTACTCCTCCAGCTCCAGGCTGAAGGCGGCGTTGACGTTCTCCTTGATGTATCTGTGCGCGATGGTGGGGCCGGCTGCCAGGCGCTCCGCAAGCTCGAGGGTGCGCTCCCAGAGCTGGGCCTCGGGCACGACCCAGTTGACCAGCCCCTCTTGCAGGCAGCGCTGCGCGTCCAACTTGTCGGAGAAGTAGAAGAGCTCGAGGGCGCGGGCGCGGCCGACCTGCTGGGAAAGCAGCCACGGCAGCCCATAGTCACCGCTGAAGCCCACGCGCGCGAAGGCCGTGGTCATGATCGCGTTGTCGGCGGCGATGCGGAAGTCGCAGGCCATGCACAGGCCCATCCCGGCGCCCGCGGCCGCCCCCGGAAGGGAGGCGAGCACGGGCTTGGGCATGCGATAGAGGCGGCTCACCGTGCGGCGCTGGGATTCGCGCTGCGTCGCCACCGCGCCGTGGAGACCTCCACCGCCGCCCTCGCCGGCCGCCTCGTCGCTTGCCATGCCCTTGACGTCGCCACCGGCACAGAAGCCGCGACCCGCGCCCGTCAGCACGATCGCGCGGATCTCGGGGTCGTGCTCGCAGATCTCGAGCACGCTCGCCAGCCCCGCCAGCATCTTGCCCGACAGGGCATTGCGTCGCTCCGGACGGTTGAGCGTGATGCATGCGATGTGGTCGCCGCGACCGGTAGCCTCCGCGAGCACATCATCGTTGCCGGTCTCGATCTTGCGCGCCATGTGCGTCCCTCCGCGGCTACTCGCCGCCTCCTCTTGAGTGCTCCGACATACCTCACATGAATGAACGGTTCATTCAACCCCGGAGGCGAGCAGGCCGGGCCCGGACCGGCCCGGTGCCGCGCGGTGGAGTCTTTCGAGCACGCCACCGCGCCTGCCGTGCGATGCTGCAGCCCCCACATGGGAGATTCCACATGCACGCGCCTCGCTCCCTGCTTCTGGTCGCCCTGCTCGGCTGCGCCGCGCCCCAGGCAGCGCCCGTGACCGTCGCCCCCGGCGACACCACCGTCAGCTTCGGCGATGACCTCGCCTTCATGCGCCGCCATCTGGAGGTGGTGGTGCTGGCAGACGGCGACAGCCAGGTGGCGGTCGCGCCGCTCTACCAGGGCCGGGTGATGACCAGCACCTCCGGCGGCACCGGCGGCCCGAGCTTCGGCTGGATCAACCGCGACGCCATCGCCTCCGGCGAGCGCAAGCCGCACATGAACGTCTTCGGCGGGGAGGACCGCTTCTGGCTCGGCCCGGAGGGCGGCCAGTTCGCCATCTACTTCGATCGGGGCGAGCCCTTCGACCTGGAACACTGGCAGGTGCCAGAGCCGATCGACTGGGGAGCGTGGGAGGTGGTCGAGCGCAGCGCGACCCAGGTGCGCTTCCAGCGCGACATGGAGCTGGTCAACTACAGCGGCGCGCGCTTCTCCCTGCGCGTGGACCGCACCGTGCGCCTGCTGGCGGGCGCGCAGCTGGAGACGCACCTGGGGCAGCCGCTTGCGGCCGGCGTATCGGCGGTGGCCTACGAGTCCGACAATCGCATCACCAACACGGGCGAGCGCGCATGGACGCGGGAGACCGGCCTGTTGTCGGTGTGGATCCTGGGCATGTACAACCCCTCGCCCAGCACGACGGTGGTCCTGCCCTTCGTCGCGGGGGAGGAAGCCGCCCTGGGACCCATCGTCAACGACGCCTACTTCGGCAAGGTCCCGGCGGACCGACTCGTGGTGGACGCGGGCGTGATGTTCTTCCGCGGCGACGGGCGCATGCGCGGCAAGATCGGCATCCCCCGCCCGCGCGCGCGCCCGATCGCGGGCAGCTTCGACGCCGCCCGCGGCGTGCTCACCCTGGTCCAGTACACGCTGCCCGCGGATGCGACCGACTACGTCAACTCGATGTGGGAGATCCAGCCGCGGCCCTACGGCGGCGACGTCGTCAACAGCTACAACGACGGGCCGCCGGAGCCAGGCAAGCCCCCGCTGGGTCCCTTCTACGAGCTCGAGACCTCTTCGCCGGCCGCCGCGCTCGCGCCCGGCGCCTCGCTCACACACGTGCACCGGACCATCCACCTGCAGGGCGATGACGCCTCGCTCGATCCGATCGCACGCGCCGTGCTGGGCGCCGACCTGGCGCGGATCCGCGCTGCCTTTGGGCCGTAGCTACCCGCGCTCACCCGGTAGGCGTCGGGCAGGGGCAGGTTCGCCCCTCCACCACTTGCAGCTACAGCCGGATCTCCGTACGCATCTGCATCACGCGGTACGGGTTCCAGCTCGAGAGCAGCCAGTAGATCGTCAGCGTGTCGCCGTCGACGCGGCTGAAGGGCTCGATCACCTGGGGTGAGTACTCGACGCCGACGTCGATGTATGGCGCCGGGACGCCACAGACGCGCGGCGACCGGCCGGCGTCGCTCTCCACACCGGGCACGTTCGGATTGAAGATCAGCTCCCCCCAGCCATCCTCCGAGAAGACGCTCCAGATGCGCCGTGGTGGTGTCCAGGGCCCCCACGGATGGCGGGCCAGGCGCACGACGATGCCCATGCGCGGGTCCTCGAGGTTCTCGTGCTCGTCCACCGGCACCGGCGGGCGGCCGCCGTAGGCCATCAGCCAGCGGAAGCCCTGCTCGCCCAGGGGCGGGATGACGGACACCGCCATCGTGCCGATGAAGCGGATCGGCTCGCCCTCGCCGCCCTCGAACGCCGCCACCTCGCTCTCGTGGCGAGCGACCGGCACGGCCTGCCCAATCGCGTCGGTCCAGCGCGGCGCGCCGTCGCCGTCGAGCCCCGCGAAGTAGCGCGGGTTGAAGGCTTCCTGCTCCAGCAAGGGCTCGATCGGCTGCCGCAGCAGGTAGAGGGCCCATGGATCGTAGGGCTCGCCATCGGTGTCGGTGCTGGCGATGTAGTGCCCACGCCCAAAGACCAGCAGCTCGCCTGGCGCATCGTTGCCGTAGTCGGGTCCATCGACGCCGTCGACGGCATTGACAGCACGCGCCGTCGTGTTGGTGAAGACCACCTGGTCGAGCTCCGCAACGCCCTCGAAGTGACTGCCGGGCTCTCCGGGCGGACCCTCCGCGACGCCGAGCACGCGCGGCGGCAGCGAGGGCAGCCCGCGGTAGTTGCAGACGCCCGCCAGGCATCCGGCCGGGCTGGTGCAGTCCGCGTCGGACGCGCAGGGGGTAGGATGGAAGGGATTGAAGAGCCCGTAGAGACGCTCCCGATATTCGAACGCCGCGGTGGCGACGCCGAGGGCACGCAACGGCACCCGCGCCCCGCGGTGATCGAGCAGCGCAGGCTGAAAGAGCGTCGGCTCGTCAGCCATGCGCGGGAACTCGACACTCAGGCAAGTCTCCGGGTCGGGGCGCGGCTCGAAGGGCAGGCTGCCGATCACCGTGTCGCCACCCAGGCTCAGGTAGGGCTCCAGGTCCTGATCGCATACGCTGTCGCGCCAGGTGTCACCGAAGAGCAGGTAGAGGCGCTCGCCGACCACGACGGGGACGCCCATATCCGTGCCAAAGATGCGCAGGTCCGGCTGGAGCGTGGCCGGGTTGTGGGCGTCCTTGCCGACCAACCTGCAGATCAGGCGGGTGTCCATCTCCGCCGGCAGCACCGTGAACGGCACCTGCGCCGAGCGGGCGACCACCTCACCCTCGCTGTCCGGATCGCCCGAGCCGGGGCGGATCAGCTCCACCCGAACCCGGTGCACGCCGGCTTCGAGCGGCTCACCGGCGTCGTCGAGGCCGTCCCAGTGGGTGGAGAGCGCGCCCGCGCCGGCCGTCAGCCCGATCGCCGGCTCGACGAGCTCGCGCCGCCTCGCCCCTGTCCCATCGCGAATGACCCAGCGCTGCCGCAGCTCACCCGAAGCACCGGCCACGCGGGCGAACAGGTGCAGGCGAGCGCCGTCTCCCGCGAGCAGCGCGGGCGGCGGGTCCACCTCAACCACCAGCTTCTCCGCCAGGGGGGCCGCTGCACCGCCATCGACGGTGTCGTCGTCGTCCTCGGACACCGACACGGTCCGACCGCAGGCCACCAGGGCGAGGGTCAGCAACAACCGACCGGCCCGGTCCGGCCCCAGAGGAGGACTACGCCACCGACACACCACAGCGGTCATGTAGCATGATCACTCACAGCACAGCCACATGACCCCGTTGGGGCTTGGCCCACCCAAGCTCGGCCATGGCACAATAGAAATCGTGTCACAGGCGCACGAGAGCGTTCGCCCTCCCGGCGGGACGCGACCCCAGGGCGACAGCATGAGCCGAGCGAGCGGCTGCGTCGCAGTGGCCCGCATGTTGAGGCGGGCGCGGCTCGGCGAGGCGCTCGGGGAGATCGAGCAGCGCGCCGTCGGGCTCGACAAGCAGCAAGGCCCTGTCGACGACCACGAGCTGGAGCAGCTCGAGGTGCAGCTGCTGGCGATCGACGCCGGCCTGAGCGACGCGGTGGCGCGGGCCACGCTGTCGCGGGCGAGCAACGAGGACCAGCTGGCCTACGCGCGCCTGCTGGCGTCGCGGCCGATCACCACGCACCGGCGTCTCGAGCGCTTCCTGCGCCTGTGCCGCCGCCTCACGGACGGCGCCGACGCGGTCTGCCAACCGGCGGACCTGGTGGCCGGGCTACCCGCGCCCAGCGGAGGGTGTGTGGGCGCGGAGCAGGCGCTGGCGAAGATCGCGGCGCAGCGTGAACGCCTCCGCAAGACGACGCTGGACGCGTTCTTCAGGGAAGATGTCTACGTCGCCATGCGCAAGGACCGGGTCGAGCTAGCCGAGCACCTGCACGATCCGAAGGTCTTGATGGGGTTGCTGCGCTTCGAGTCGGAGCTGCAGGCGAGGCTCAACTCGTGGACCCAGGAGTTGGAACAGCACAAGGCCCAGAACCCGGCCCAGATGAGCCGCGACCCGGCGGACTACATCGCTTCAGCCGTGCGCGACGCGGAGCAGAGGCTCCGCCAGGCGCTCGGGGAGAGCGGCAAGGCCCTCAGGGACAGCGGCGCGAGACCGAGCGCGAGACCGAGCGCACGGCCGAGCGCGAGGCCCAGCGCAAGGCCGAGCTCGCGACCCAGCCAGCGCCCGCGCAGGGCGAGCGGCCTGCGCTCACTCGAGGATCGGCGGGCGGAGGGCGATCTCGAGGTGCAGCAGCCGGAGCACGCGCCACGGGCCCGGAGCCTGCGCGAGCGCGTACGCGACTGGAGCGACGAGAACAGCCGGGTGGCCACGCTCGCTTCCGCGCTGGTCATCGCCCTGAGCGTGGGCGGGCTGACCTTCTACTTGACCTACGATCCGATCGAAGAGGCCAGCTGGAGTGGAGCCGAGGCCCAGGCCATCTCGAGCGTTCTGGTCGAGGGCGAGCGTAGCGGCACCCACTTCGAGGGCGCGCTCGACCCAGAGCGCTGGAGCGCGATGGACGAGGCCGCGCGCGCCGAGGCCGCCGACGGGCTACGGCTTGCGCTCAAGCAGCGTGGCGTGTTCAGCGCAAACCTGCATGTGGAGGGCTCCGAAGAGCCAGCCATCGTGATCAAGTTCACGTTGGTCCAATCGATCGCCAAATAGCGGCCGCTGTGAGCCGCGTCACTGCACGCGGCGTCGTCACGGCTAGCCTCCCTCGCTAGCTGCGCCTCCGAGAGGGGGCGGCGCGCAGCAAGCCGAGCGCGGGCCGGCGGCGAGACAGGCATCCTGCCGCCGCCGCCCCGCCGCTCGCACCAACCGCTCAGCGCACAGCGCGCCAGCGACGCCGTGCGAGCACGGCGCCCAGCAGCAGCAGCGACCAGGCTGCGGCGGGCATGCTCTCGCCACCGACCGCGCACAGTCCCGAGCTGCCCTTCGTCGAACCGCCCGCGACATCGTCACCCGGGTCGACACCGTCGTCGTCGTCATCGCTAAGCAGCACCTCGGTGTCGGGGCGCTCGTCGGTGGTCTCCATCGGCATGTTGAGCGTGGGGACATCGCGCATGCGATCGGCGTCCGCGCAGGTCGGCTCCGCTGGCACCTCGAACCAGGAGGAATCGGGGATCGAGCTCTCGCACTGCACGCCCAGGTTCTCGAGCCCCTCGATCTCCTCCAGCCAGCCGGTGGCAGCCGGGCAGCTCGGCGGGGCGGGCGCGCACACCTCGAGCTCCTGGAGCTCGACGGAGCTGTTGAGCCCTCCCGGATCGGCCAGCTCGGCGACGATCGGGAGGCACTCCGGGACGGCCTGGCCGCCCGCGTCCACCGCAACCGCCACGGTGTCCACCGGGCAGGCCATCGCCGGGAAGCCACCGACGTCGACGCAGTCACCCATCTCCACCGTGCCGACGGCGGTGCACACGTCCGCGACCTCCAGGCCGCCCGCGCTGAAGTCGACCATCGGCTGCTCGGGCACGCATGTGACCGAGGGGCGGCCGTCCAGATCGGTGAAGGCGCGTGCCACGTGACCGTCGTCGCAGATGCAGCCGGCGCTATTGCCGGCGCCCGCGCAGCGTCCGTTGCCGCAATAGGTGGTCGCGCACGCCATCACCGCGCTGATCTCCTCGAAGCGCTCCTGATCGATCACATCCCCTCCGCAGCGGGAGAGCTGATAGGCCTCGCCCACAAGGCTGGTGGGTGGGGTCCCCCCCGAATTGCCGAGGCTGAAGACCGGGTCGAAGGTCATCTCCTCGGGCGAGATGCGCAGCGTCAGGCGCGTGAGGCTGGTGTAGCTGGTCGAGAGCTGGTCGATCAGGTCCAGCGTACGGGTGAGCTCCTCGTCCGCGGCGCAGTCGACCGCGTCGATGTCGGTGTTCGGACACTCGCACACGCCGTTCTGCTCCACGAAGCAGAGGTCGAAGCCGGCCGAGCAGCAGCCGTTGGGATCGTCCAGCTGGTAGACCGGTGGCGCGCCAGCATACTCGCGCACGAAGCCATCGCCGCCCGCCTCGTCGGCCACGCGCGACAGCAGCATCGGGTAGTTGTTGCGGTTGGCGAAGGTCGTGATCTCGTCGATCGGGATCTCGACCATCGGGTGTTCC
Source organism: Myxococcales bacterium (assembly GCA_028817855.1). Lineage (GTDB taxonomy): Bacteria > Myxococcota_A > Polyangia > Polyangiales > JAFGIB01 > JAOUOP01. The sequence continues at coordinate 9,714 of JAPPOT010000187.1, read as the reverse complement.
ACCGGCTCGTAGAGCCCATTGCCGAAGATGAAGGAGGTGACGGTCAAGTGAGGCTCGGCCGCGACCGCGGTGAGCTGGAGCGGGACCATCGGGTCGGTGCCGATGTAGCGCATCTTGAGCGGGCGGATCTCGTCCACGTCGGCGCCGGGGACCAGCTTGCTCGCCACGAAGACCATGCCCGCGTCCAGGTAGGGCTGCATGAACGGCGTCATGGTGTCGTTGACGATGAAGCCCTCGTCGTTGAGCCAGTCGATCGTCCCCTGGGCATCGCCCGCGCCAAAGACCACCGTGTCGTAGGAGCCGATCTGCTCACGCTTGAAGACCATCACGTCGGGCGGCGCTCCCCCGCCAGGGTCCGAGGCCGCGAAGTCGCCATCGCTGATGCCCGGCTCCGTCGGCGTAGCCGGCAGTCCTCCCGCATTCGGGGCGCCCATGTTCGGGCTCGGGCAGAAGGGCGGCGGGTGGACCTCGCAGCGGTACTGCTGGGGCGGGCAGAGGTCGACGTTGCGGGCGCCGACGGCGGGCGTCGTCTCCGAGTCGAGCCAGCCGAAGACGCCGGCCTCGGAGAGCTCCAGGTCGGGCACGTTCGGCACCGGGACGAGCCAGGCAAACTGGGCCGGATCACCGGCATACTTGATCATCACGTGGGCGGTGACCGTCGCCGGCTCGAGCAGGATGGGGTTGCCCTGCTCGACCTCGAAGATGATGACCTCGGACTGCTGATTGACCGCGAAGTCGGTGTCCGCGGGCTGCGGCACGGGCGGCGAGAAGCAGCCGCAGGCGTGTGCCACCTGGGACCTCAGTGCGATCATGCTCACCAGTGCGAGCGAAAGGAATGCCGCGATACGCGGTCCAGGCACAGCTTGGCACATGGTCCACCTCCGGCGGGACCCAAATGCACACACCGTGCCACGTAGCCGCCTCCCCGCGGGTCCGCGGAAGCGGGTATCGTGGTGCATGCCCTGGCGCATCGCGGCCCTGGTCCTGAGCGTCTGCAGCGCCCTGGCCTGCGGAGATGACGCGGTGGACAGCGGGAGCACCCCCCCCGGCGGCGAAACGGACCCGGGCGGCGACTCGACGCAGCCGCCTGGCCCCGATCCCGATGCGCCGCCCGCGGCGACTCCCGCCTCCACCTGCGAGGCGCCGCTCGATCCGGTCGACGTCTCGGACCCGGACCGGGGCGTGGGCGACGGTAGCGCGGCGAGCTGCTCGCGCGAGGCGCTCCAAGCCGCCGTCGAAGCGGGCGGCGTGATCACCTTCGACTGCGGGGGCGACGTCACCATCCCGATCGACGCGGCCATCCGCCTGCCCCCCGACCGCGACGTGACGATCGACGGGGGCGAACGGATCACGCTCGACGGGGGACGCGACGACGGCATCGAGACCCGCATCTTCGAGCTGGAGTCCCCCGACTTTCGCGCCACCTCCACGACCTTCACGCTGCAGCACATCACGTTGCAGAACGCGCGCGCTCCCGCCAGTGACTTCGTGGAAGAAGACCCCGGCAATCCCGAGTGCGCCCACGGCTACCGCGACGGCCAGGGCGGCGCGATCTTCGTGCGCGACGCCATCCTCCACGTCTTCGGAGTGGCCTTCCGCAACAATGCCGCCTCCAGCCCCGGCCCGGACACCGGCGGCGGCGGCATCTACGCCGTGGGTAGCCTGGAGGTGGTCGTCGTCGACAGCGTCTTCGACGGCAACGAGGGCAGCAACGGCGGCGGCGTGGGCCTGCTCCAGTCAGATGGGATCTTCGTCAACAGTGTCTTCAGCAACAACGCCGCCACGGGCAACGGGGCGAACTTCGGCGGCGCGAGCGGCTGCCCCAGCTTCAACCACGACGCCCAGGGAGGCGCCGGCGGCAATGGCGGCGCGATCGTCATCGACGGCGGCTCGGTGCAGCGCGCTTCCTTCTGCGGGGTGCGCTTCGAGCGCAACCAGGCAGGCGCGCTGGGCACGGTCTTCCGCACGCCCAACTCCCAGCGCGGCCGCACCACCTTCGAGCGCTGCAGCTTCGTGGACAACTTCGCCGAGGAGGGTGGCGGGGGCATCTACACCCAGGATACGGAGCTGTCGGTGCTCGCCTGCACCTTCAGCGGCAATAGCGCCAACGGCGGCGGTGGCGCCATTCGGCTGGAGCAGGGCGTGCATGGCAGCACGCTCGAGCTGGTCAACACCACGCTGCACGACAACAGCGTCAACCGCGCGCTCGGCGGCGCCCTGGTCTTCGACGGCGAGGGCACGGTGCAGAGCTGCACCTTCGCGCGCAACCGGGCCGTGGGCGGCTTCGACGAAGCCGCGCAGGCGGCGTTCTTCGGCGCCGCGATCAACGGCGGTGCCTTCACCCCTGCACAACACCATCTTCGTCGACAACACCGACACCCACCCCTGGACGCCGATGACCTGCCGCGTGTCGTCCCCCCTGCCCGGCGCGGCGAATCTGCAGTGGCCGCGCAAGCGCGTCGGCGAGGACGGGAGCCCGAGCGATCAGGACGACGACCCCTGCAGCACCGACGTGCGCTGGGAGGACGCCATGCTCGGCTCCCTGGCCGACAACGGCGGTCCGACAGCCACGATGATGCCGCTCGACTCCAGCCCGGCCATCGGCCTCGGCCAGGGCTGTCCGCCGACCGATCAGCGCGGTAACGCGCGCCCCGCCGACGGCTGCACCGCGGGTGCCGTCGAGGTCGACTGACCGCGGGTCGCTGCGCAAGCCTCTCAGGCAGAAGGAGCTGGCGGAGATGCTGACCCCGGCGCTGAACCGATGGGAGAACAGCGCCCACGTGCCCTCCGCGAGGCGCTATCCTGCCTCCATGGGAGCCCAGTGGAAGCAGAAGCACCGGGTGGCCGCCGCCGATCAGCGCGGCCGGCTCTTCGGAAAGCTCGCCAAGGAGGTGATGATCGCCGCGCGCGGGGGGGCCGATCCCGCGCTCAACGCGGCGCTGCGGATGGCGATCGACGCGGCGAAGAAGCAGTCGATGCCACGGGACACCCTCGAGCGTGCCATCAAGAAAGGCGCGGGGCTGCTCGACGGAGCGGTCCAGTACGAGCTGGTGACCTACGAAGGCTTCGCGCCGCATCAGGTGCCGGTGATCGTGGAGTGCCTGACCGACAACAAGAACCGCACCGCATCGAGCATGCGCGTGCTCTTCCGTAAGGGGCAGCAGGGCGCGTCCGGGTCGGTCAGCTGGGACTTCACCCGCTGCGGCCTGATCGAGGCCCGCCCCCCGGAACACGGGGAGGACGCGGAAGAGGCTGCGATCGAGACGGGGGCCGACGACGTCCAGGAAGGCGACGAGGGGGCCTTCAGCTTCATCACCGCACCCGACCAGCTCGACGCGGTGACGCGGGCGCTGTCGGACCGGGGCTGGCACGCGGAATCCTCGGCCCTGGTCTGGTCACCGAACAATCCGGTCTCCCTGCGCGGCGAGGCTCGCGCCGAGGTCGAGGGCTGGCTCGAAGACATGGACGCCGACGACGACGTCCAGAAGATCTTCGTCGCGCTCTCGGACTGACGATCCCCGGCCCACGGTTGGCGCGGTCGGCGACTGTGGAGGCCGCGCACGCGTGCTAGAAGGGCACCTCGCCAGCGGGTGGCTCGGCGGAGGTGAACGATGTCCAAGGCTCTCAAGATCACGCTCTTCGTCTTTGCCGGGCTGATCGGCATGTGCATCATCAGCGCGCTGATGCTGCCGAGCAGCTGGGAGGCCGAGCGCTCGGTGGTCATCCAGGCGCAGACGGCGGAGATCCACCCCTTCGTGGAGGACTTCCGGCAATGGCGCACCTGGGCCAAGCCGCCGCAGCCCGACCCGACCACGAAGTACAGCTACGAGGGCCCCGACAAGGGCCTGGGCGCGGAGCAGAAGTGGATCGGTGATCGCTCGCGCGGGCAGATGAAGATCACCAAGAGCGACCCCGCCTCGGGCCTGTCATTCGACACGGCCGTGTTCAGCGCCGAGTACAACGGCACGGCGACGATCGAGTACGAGGCCGCGGAAGGCGGCACCCGCGTGACCTGGCGGGGCAACGGAAGCGTGATGCCTGTCGTCGGCGGGCTCTTCGCGCGCCGCATCGGCGAGGGTGTCGGTGGCTACTACGAAAACTCGCTCGGCGAGCTGAAGACGCTCGTGGAGAAGGGAGGCGCCGGCACGCCCGAGTCCGGGACTGTGGCTGAGGCCGGGACCGACACCGAAGCGGCGGCCGGAGCAGCGGCCGATGCCGCAGCGAGGCCAGAGCCCGCGGCGAAGCCAGGGCCTGAAGCCGAGGCCAAGGCCGCGCCGTAGTCAGAGACCGCCGTTGTGAATCGTGGTGCGCCGCTGGTCGATCCAGCTGCGCAGGCCACCGAGCGCCTGCTCCCACTGGGCCGGTTGCGGCCCCTGCCCCGCCGCGGCGGCCTCCTCGACCACGGGTGCGATCTGGGCAGTCCACGCGTCGAGCTTGGCGTTGATCGTCTCGACCGACATCGGACCCGCGACCAGCTCGGCGAGCGCCGCCTGGTAGGCGTCACCGAGTTCCGCCCAGCCTCGCGTGAGCTTGTCGCACGAGGGTGCCATCGTGCCGAAGCCGGGAAAGGCCTGCTCGCTGTCGCACTCCGGAGAGAGCTGGTTCCAGGGCTGCTGAATGATCACCATCGCGGGCGCGTTGCCGAGGGTGAGGTCCAGGTCCCACGGGATCAGCCAGAGCTGGTCCCAGTGGTCCCCTTCGTACATGTAGAAGTTGTGGTTCGAGCAGGTGTCCGGGTTGTTGCCGATCTCGAAACCGGTCCCGCAGTACCAGTGGAACATGCCGTCGTCGTGTTGGATGGCGCGGTCCACGGCGATGAAGCGCGTGACGTAGTCGTTGTCCATCCAACTCGCGCTCAGCGCCGCCACGGCCGCTGGATCGGGCGCGGCCTCCAGCTCCGCCGCAAAGCGCGCGACCCGCTCGGTGCTGACGTCCACGTCGTCCTCGTTCGTCTTCAGCGCGGGCGGAAGGTAGGCACCGGGATCGGTCCACTTCGGCCAGATCTCCTTGTAGACGTTGCCGTCGCCGCCGTCCGTGAAATGCGCGCGGGTGAAGCGGCTGTCGATCTGTTCGATCAACACGAACAGCCCCTCGAGCTCGCCATTGATGACGAGCCGCGCGTGCACGGCCCGCGGCGCCGCGATGCCCATCTCGCGGAACAGCCCGTAGGCGAGCCGGTCCCGCATCATGGAGTCGTCGCTGTTCATGGAGTGGAACTGGAGCTTCTTCAGGCCATGGAAGCGCCCGCCAGGCTCGGCCCAGTTGAAGCTCACCTTCATCGAGAGCTTGGGGCAGGTCTTGGCTCCTCCGCTGAAGCCCATCGCGCCGAAGCCGCCCGTCGTGCAGCCGATGAAGGCACCGATACTGCCCTTGTAGCGCAGGCCGACGTTTGGATAGTGCTCGCCCTCGTAGGTGAGCGATGCCGGGACGTATTGCTCCGCGGCCGGATCGCCATCGATCAGCGCCAGGTCCTCCGGCGCCACCTCGATCTCGTAGGTGCGCAGCTCGTTCGGATCCCAGAAGGGCGCGGACTCGTCGTCCGGCTCGGTCACGACCGCTCCGGGTCCGTCGGTCACCGCCGGCGGGCCGTCTTCGCCAACTTCGAGCGGGCCGTCCTCTCCGGGGGGCATCTCCGGGGGCCCATCGTCCGAATCCGCAACGCCGGCCGGCGCCTCCGATCCCGCCACCGGCATCCGGCCCTCCGGCTCGCCGTCGCCGGGCGTCGAGACCACGCTCGCTCCCGGGCAATCGCCCGCGGTCTCGCAGACCTGCACGGGCTCGTCAGCATCCGAGCCGGAGCACCCCAGCGCCAGATGCGCCACGCACCACGCAGACCCCACGAGCCGAGCCCTGTCCCACATTGCTTCCCACATGCTCACTTAATATGCTCAAAGAACTGGTTTTCGGCTCGCAGTTGCGCAATCTGCCCTACGAAACCGTCATCTTGGCCTCACCGGGCAATGCCGGCCTCCGGGTCGGTGGTGCGCTATCCTGGTCACGTGGCCAAGGCGATTATCGGGATTCTGGTTCAATTCGCGGGGCGGCTGCGCTTCCCCACCCTCTTCTTCCTCACGGCAGCCGTGTTCGTGGTGGACGTTTTGGTGCCGGACATCGTTCCGTTCGCCGATGAGCTGATCCTGGGCCTGGCCACCGTCCTGCTCGGCAGCCTGCGCAAGCGGCTCGGCGACAAGCCGGCCGCGCCGAAGGCGGACAGCCTGCCCGTCGGTGGGCCCGAGCGGTAGCGCATCCCCGCGCCCGTGCTCCGCCGCGGCGCCCCCGCCACTCGAGGGCCGCGGGCGTCGAGTAGTGCTACAAGGCCCGCGTGATCCAGCTCGACGCGGTCTCCAAGCAGCACGGCTCCCAGATCCTCTTCCTGGACGCCTCGATGACGGCCTTCCGGGGCGAGCGCGTGGGCCTGGTCGGGCCCAACGGCTCCGGCAAGTCGACCATCTTCCGCATGATCATGAAGCAGGAGCAGCCGGACGGCGGGCAGGTCAGCGTCGAGCGCAACGCGACCCTCGGCTACTTCAGCCAGGACGTGGGCGAGATGCGGGGCCAGACCGTGCTCGAGGCGACCATGGCCGGCGCGGGCCCGGTCTCGGAGGCGGCCTCCGAGCTGAAGGAGCTGGAGCGCGCGATGGCGGACCCGGAGCGCGCCGACGAGCTCGACAAGCTGGTCGAGCGCTTCGGCGAGGTCCAGGCGCGCTTCGACGAGCTCGACGGCTACGCGCTCGAGGCCCGCGCGCGCGAGGTCCTGGCCGGGCTCAGCTTTCGCGAGGCCGTGGTCGACGACGACGTGGGCAAGCTCTCGGGGGGCTGGAAGATGCGCGTGGCGCTCGCGCGGGTGCTGCTGATGCGGCCGGACGGCCTGCTGCTGGACGAGCCCACCAACCACCTCGACATCGAGTCGATCATCTGGCTCGAGCGCTTCCTGCGCGAGTTCGAGGGCGCGCTGATCATCACCTCCCACGATCGCGAGTTTCTCAACCGGCTGGTCACCAAGATCGTCGAGATCGAGGGCGGCGACCTGATCTCCTACAGCGGCAACTACGACTTCTACGAGCAGCAGCGCGCCCTGGCGGCCTCGCAGAAGGAGGCCCAGTACGCGCGCCAGCAGGCCATGCTCGCCAAGGAGGAGGCCTTCATCGCGCGTTTCAAGGCTCGCGCCAGCCACGCCGCCCAGGTGCAGTCGCGCGTCAAGAAGCTCGACAAGATCGACAGGGTCGAGCCACCCCGTCGGCGCCGCGTGATCGAGTTCGAGTTCAAGCAACCGCCGCGCTCCGGCGACGACGTGGCGAAGCTCGACGGCGTGAGCAAGGCCTACGGCGAGCTGCGCATCTACCAGGAGTTCGACCTGCTGCTGCGCCGCAAGGAGCGCTGGTGCGTGATGGGCATCAACGGTGCCGGCAAGTCCACGCTGCTCAAGCTGGTGGCCGGCGAGAGCGCGCCGGACGCAGGCAGCGCGAAGCTGGGCGCCAGCGTCAAGCTCGGCTACTTCGCGCAGCACGCGATGGAGGTGCTGGACGGCAAGCGCACCGTCTTCGAGACGCTGCAGGAGGCCTTCCCGATGTCCACCGTGGGCTCGCTCAAGACCCTGGCGGGCGCCTTCGGCTTCTCGGGCGACGACACCGACAAGCCCTGCCGCATCCTATCCGGCGGCGAGAAAGCGCGCCTGGTGCTGGCCCGGATGCTCTACGATCCGCCCAACTTCCTGGTGCTCGACGAGCCCACCAACCACCTGGACATGGACACGAAGGCGATGCTGGTGAAGGCGCTCGAGTCCTTCGAGGGCACGCTGCTGATGGTATCCCACGACCGCCACTTCCTGCGCGCCCTGTCGGACCACGTGCTCGAGCTCACGCCCGAGGGCCCGCGCGTCTACGAGGGTGGCTACGCGGAGTACGTGGAAGCCTCGGGCCACGAGGCGCCGGGCGTCGGCTGAGCCGCTGACGCCGCACAGCCCGGCTGCTATCGTGCATCCGATGGGTGTGGGTCCCCGCGTGTGGCACGTGGCGGTGGTCTGTCTGCTGGGTGCAGGGGGCTGCGGCGGCGATGCCGGTGGCGGCTCGACGGGTGCGCTCGACGGAGGCGCATCCCCATCGTTCGGCCCGGGCGGGGGACCAGGCGCACCGCCGCCGCCCCAGCAGCTCACCTTCCCACGGGCCTGCTCGAACCTCTATGACCCCGACCGCGTGATGGACTTCGAGCTCGTCTTCGAGCCTGCCGAGTGGCAAGGCCTGCTCGAAGACTGCGAGTCGCGCACCAAGGCCTACCGCCCGCTGCTCTTCCGCCACGACGGCGTGGAGGTTGAGGCGATGGTGCGGCTGAAGGGCAACTGGTCCTTCAGCTGCGACAAGATGCAGTTCGTCATCTCCTTCAACGAGCTCGGGCCCGGGCGCTACCGCGGGCTGCGAAAGATCGTCCTCGACGCCCCCTGGTACGACCCCACCCTGCTGCACGAGCGCCTCGCCCACTTCGTGCTCGAGCGATACGGCGTGCCGAGCTCCTGCATCAACCACGCGCGCCTCACGATCGACGGCGCGTACTACGGGCTCTATGCCAACGTGGAGCGCATCGACAAGGAGTACCTGGAGCGGCACTTCGAGGACGCCGAGGGCAACCTCTACCAGGCCGGCCAGGAGCTGAAGACCAACGAGATGACAGCGGACACCTCGCTGCGCGACGCCTTCTGGGATGCGCGGGACCTTCAAGAGCTGGAGGCCACCGTCGATCTCGCCCAGGCCGTGCGGGTGTGGGCCGGCATGGCGGTGCTGCCCGACCCCGACAGCATCTGGGCGGGGGTCGACATCAATTTCTACATGTACGAGCCGCCCGGCCAACGCCTGCGCTACCTGCCCTACGACATGGACATCGCCTTCGCGCGCAACATCTGGCCGGACCTGGCCGAGGCCGACCCGATCACCTACGAGCATCCGGAGTGGGGTCGCGAGACGCAGCAGCGCATCGCCCTGTCCGACCCCGAGCATTGCGCCGCCTTCATGGCCGCGCTGCGCGACGCCCGCGCGGCCTACGACGTACCCGCCATGCAGTCGCAGCTGCGCGAGTGGGGCGCCCAGATCGAGGCCGACCTGGAGGCCGATCCCCACCGCACCTTCAGCTGGGAGGAGCGCCAGCAGTGGATGGCGGACATGCCGGCGCTGATCGAGGAGCGCGCCGCTTTCCTCGATCGCTGGCTCGCGCGCGACGACCAGTGTCCGGGCGACTTCTAGCGCTCAGCCCTCGTAGCCGAAGCCCTGTGCCAGCTCGCCGTAGAGGTCCTGCTTGAAGCGCTTGAAGATCGAGCGCCCCTTCGGGGCCAGCGGCGCGAGCGTCTCCTCGGCCAGCGCCTGGAGCTGCTCCTGCTCGCCCACACCATCGACCAGACCGGCCGCGAGCGCCTCCTCCGCGGTGTAGCGGCGTCCGAGCAGCAGCGCGTCGCGCAAAACCTCCGTGCGCATCTTCGCCTTCAGCAGGGCGAGCATCGGCTCCGTGAACGGCATCGGCAGGTCGATCTCGGGCAGGCAGTACCAGCCGCGACCGGTGCGCATCACGCGGTAGTCGAAGGCCAGCGCCAGGATGGCGCCACCGGCGAAGGAGTGCCCGTTCAGCGCCGCCACGGTGGGCACGGGAAACGTGACGAGGCGGCCGAGCATGCCGTGCAGCGCCGGCACGAAGGCATCCCGCTCCTGCTCCGGCGCCTGGGAGAGGGCCTCC
>JAPPOT010000839.1 GCA_028817855.1 Myxococcales bacterium | reverse complement strand
AACGCGCGGCAACAGCCGCCACTTCGACCCTCGATCTACACCCTGCAAACTACGACCCGCTAGCCCCATGCAACATCCATTAACCAGCTCGTCCAAGCACGCGTCAACTCTCGTGACGTGTGGCGATCAAGTTGTGTGTGACACCTGGCGCGTGCGCACACACCCGTGGTGAAAAAGGCCTCCTCCGCAGCATCGTAACGCGCACATGTGGGGCGCGGATCAGGCGGACGCAATCAGTCACGCAAGCTGCGATTTCAATTCCGCAAGCGCGGCGCGCAGTTCTCCGCATCGCGTGGGCAAAAAACGCAGCGATCCTGAGCCGGCCAAATTCGGCACGTCCTGTGCAGACTAGCGCGTCCACCCCAAGTATTGGGGGTTCGTTTGTGAGGTACGACGCAGATGTTGGTAAGAGCGACGCAGTCTTCTTGTTTCGTGATGTTGAGGAACGGGCTCACCCTCGAGCTCACCTTCGATTGTGATGGCACCCGCGGTGTGTGGTTGCTTGGCGAGCGCTGGCTTGGCGAAGTTGTCGCCGCCAGCGCTTGAGCACCACGCCTACCCGAGCGCGACGCGACTCTCGCGCAGCTCGTAGAGATCGGCGCTGAGCTCGAGCAGCGTGTGGAGCGGAATGTCCAGGTGCGGACACGCCTCTCGCTCGGTGCCCATGAGGTAGGCGTAGAGCACGCGCAGCACGGCCTGGTGCCCGATGATCAGCGTGGGGCGGTGCTCGCGTTCGAGCTCGAGCACGACGTCGTCCATGCGCTCGATCAGCTCCTCGTAGGACTCCCCACGCGGATAGCGGTAGCGGAACTTGTCGCGCTTGCGCGCGGCGTACTCCTCGGGCATCTCCGCCTCGACCTGCGCGTAGCTCTTGCCCTCGCAGATGCCCGCGTGGATCTCGTCCAGGCGCCGGAACTGGAACGTCTCGTAGCCGAGCGGCTCGGCAGTCTGGATCGTCCGCCGCAGGGTGCTGGTCCACACCTGCAGCCCCTCCGGAGCGTGAGCCTTGACGTGCTGGGCCAGTGCGCGTGCGTAGCCGCGACCCGTGTCCGTCAGATTGGGATCACCTCCGAGCAAGTCGAGGTCGTTGTACTCGCTGCGCCCGTGGCGCGTCAGCCAGACCGGCTTTTGCACGCGAGAGAGCACCATCAGGAAGCGCAGGGCCCGTTCGCTCACGCGACCGTGCACGCGGTTGACGACAGTCTTGCGTCCATTGTCGATCAGCTTCACGTAGCTGCTGTCGTCGTCGCCGATCGTCTCGTAGACGCGCGTGTAGTGCTCGATGCGAGCACGGAAGTCGCGCGCGGCGGCGTCGCGTTCCATCCCGGCGTAGTCGGGCGCCTCCAGCTTGGTGGCGAGGATGTTGTCATCCACGACCGCCTCGTCATCGCAGACCACCTCGAGAAAGAGGACCGGTACGCCCTCCTCGCCGCACCGCTGCAGGACCAGGTCGCGGCGCCTTCGGGTCGTGTTGGTGGCGTCGTAGATGGCCACCGAGCCATCGCCGCGCAGATACTCGAAGGCGTCATCCAGCGCCCTCATCGCGAGATTCAGGCGAATCACGCGCGCCTCCACGTTGTCCGGGCTGAACCAGGCCTGGGTCTGGTGCCCCTGGACCAGCTCGCGTCGATAGGAGCCCACGTTGAAGATGCGCGTCGGGTGGCCACGCCATGAGAGGTAGCGCGACAGGCGCCTGGCGATGTACGTCTTGCCTCGGGCCGGAAGGCCCACCATCGCGATCAGCAGCGCGTCATCCATCGACGTCCCTCCCCGAGCCCATCGCCCGGTGCAATAGCACGATTGTGGCCGACAGCAGCAGGTAGGCCATGCCCTGGTGGGCGACCGCCCAGGGAATGGCGACGCGCTTGATGACCGTCAGCGCGCCCAGGTTGAGCTGAACGAAGACCAACGCACCGACCGCCGCGCCAGCGCGCCGGACTGCGGGGCGAGGGTCCACGCGTCGCACGTAGAACCACAGGAAGATCCCGAAGAAGAAGGTCAACCACCCCAGGAGCCGGTGCAAGTAGTGGATCGCGCTCGGCGAGTTGACCGCGTCGTCCAGCACGGACTCCCCTCTAAAGAAGGGGCCTGGGCCGAAGTGCCCCGCCATGTCGGGGAAGGTGCCGTAGTAGTAGCCGGCGCGCGTGCCCGCCATGAACGCGCCGTAGGCGGTCTGCAGCAACAGCAGCGCGATGAAGGCCAGCACGAAGGCTCGCACCGGACCGGCGCTGAGGGCGTCCTGCCGCCGCGAACGTGTCGCGTCGAGGGTGACCCACAGCACCCACATGCCGACACCGAAGGCCAGCAACAGGTGCGCAGCGAGCCGGAAGTGACTGACCCGCGGCTCGTCCACCAGCCCGCTCTGGACCATGTACCAACCGAGCACGCCCTGCATGCCACCGAGCACGATGGCGGCGAAGGTGCGGCGCGCCAGGGAGGCGCTCAGCCGCCCGCGCACGAGGAAGTAGAGCCACGGCAGGAACGCCAACAGCCCGACCAGGCGGCCCGCCAGTCGGTGCAGGTACTCCCAGAAGAAGATGCGCTTGAAGTCCGACAGGGTCATCCAGCTGTTGACCTGCTCGAACTGGGGGGAGCGCTTGTACTGGTCGAAGACCTGGCGCCAGGCGGCCTCGTCGAGCGGCGGCAGCGCGCCCATCAGGGGGTGCCACTCGACCATCGACAGCCCCGAGCCGGTCAAGCGCGTGATGCCGCCGACCAGGACCATGCCCAGGACGGACGCCCAGACCGACCACAGCCACACGCGCACGGCGGTGGAGGCGGTCGGCTCGGCGTCGGCTAGCTCGTGGCGGGCCATGCCCGCCGGGACTTACTCAATGCAGACGCGCGTGTCGAGGTCCAGCCGGGTGCACTCACCCTCGTCGCACTCGAGCGAGTCGGAGCAGTTCTGGCGGCACAGCGGAGCCTCGTCCAGGTCCTCGGGGTCAGTGCGACGACAGAAGTCGCCCTCCTCGCAGTAGAGGCCCACGTCGAGGCCGCACTCCGCGCCGCGCTCGACCACGGTGCCGCACACGCCGACGCCCGCGGCATCCGCCAGGATGTCCAGGCACTCGTCACTGCTGCCGCACTCCACGATGCCATCGGGCAGCGCACCGCCGTCGCTGTCGTCGGTGCCGCCGTCACCATCACCGGCCAGCGGGCAGAGGTCCACGCACACACCGAGCGGCAGGTCGGGGAAGTAGAGGCACTCGCGGTTGCCCGCGCAGATGCTGGTGTCGGCCACGCCGCAGATCTCGTAGGTGTCCTCTACCTCGTTGACGCAGTGGGCATCGGCCTCGAACTGGGTGTAGCTCACGCAGCGCTCGAACTCGGCGGCGTCGCAGTCGCCGTTGCTGGTGCAGGGGCGCGCGCACACGCCGATCGTGAAGATGTTGGTCACGCAGGCGAGGCCTTCTCCGCACTCGATGGCCGACTCGCAGGGCGCGCCCTCTTCGCCGCCCTCGGGCATGTCCATGCCCGTGTTGCCCCCCGCGTCGTTCTCGAAGCGCGGCCGCGCGGTATCCGGGTCGTTGTCGCCATCGCCATCGCCGGCATCCATGGTGCCACCGTCGCCGGTGTCGTCCGAGTCGTCGCCGCAACCGAGGAGCGGCAAGGAGAAGGTGAGCGACAGCAAGATGAAGAGTCGGGCGAAGCGAAGCGGGCTCATCGGACCATCCTTTTGCAGCTGCCCTTCCGGTGAGCTCCCATGACACCACCGTGACAGCCATGTGCACGCTAGCAAAAGCGAGCAGCCGCGTCGAACCAACCGCTAAGGGTTTTCACTGCACACGGGGCCAGTGAGCTTTTCCATGAATCCGAAGCCCCCCAGCCGCGTCCAAGCCCCTCGCCCACGACATCCGGATCACACCCCAACCCCACGCACACCCGAGCCCCGCTTCCACTGACGGGCGGTCGGGTGGGGGTGCCCACCTGCGCCTTGGTGCGGGCAGATCAAGCGGGGCTCGGGGACGGCCAACCGAATGAGCCTAGAAGGTGACTCCTATTTGGAGTCCGAAGGGCCAGCTCAGACGCATGACCAGGGAATTCCGGGTGGACCAGTGATACCGCCCGCCGAAGGCGAAGATCAGGTCGAGGTCCAGGTGCGCGTGGTCGTCGTCGTTGGGCCCGTGGTCGTGCCCGAAGAAGATCAGCGCCAACCCCAGCTCTGGAAAGACCGACCACTGCGGGCTGACGTAGAAGTTCCACTGGGGAGTGAAGACGCCAGCGAAGTAGAAGTCCCCGTCGTGATCCCCGGGCCCGTGCCCGTGGTAGTCGTCGAAGTAGATCTCGCCACCCGGGCTCAGCGCGAACTCGTCATTGACGCCATCGATGAAGCCGTTCGGAGCGACCGGGATGTCGACGCGGCCGCCGAAGCCGATATCGCCGTGCCAGCCGATGCCGCCGTGCAGCTCGGGGCGGACGCCGCTGATCATGATGCCCGACTGGGCCTGGGCGACCGATGGAAGGATCAAGGCTGCTGCGATGCCGCAGGCAAGCCACCAAAGCACACGTCCCATGGTCCTCGAGTTTCCCAACCGCCCGCGCCGAGCGTCAAGTTGTTCAGAAGTACAGAAGCGGCAGGCTCAGCATGGCCGGCTGCTCTGACATGGATGGTCCGGAACCCTCCCTTGGATGCAACAAAAGTGGCATCGCCACGCCGATGCCGATTCCGACGAGCCAGCCGACCACCACGTCGCTGGCCCAGTGCTTGAGCGAGAGCACCCGGAGCGTGCCCACGGTGGTCGTCAGGGCGAACCCGGTGGCGAACACACCCCAACGAAAGGGGTAGCCGCGCAGGAAGGAGACCGCGGTGGTGGATGCCGCGATCGCGGCGCTCTGGGAGGCGTGCCCGGAGAAGAACGACTCGTGCCGATCGCGGCCATATTCCTTCCCGAAATACGATGCCGGTCGCTGGCGTGCGGCCGTGCGCTTGAGGAGGTATGTAACCAGCGCGGAGCCGACGCCCGCCTCGGCCACCATCAGGAAGTCCTCGGCGCCCCGCCGGGCGCTCTGCCCCCCTCCACCGG
>JAPPOT010000289.1:77-20171 GCA_028817855.1 Myxococcales bacterium | reverse complement strand
CACCACAGGAGGTGTTGAGAGCGGTGTTGTCGAAGAGGTCGCAGTCCGCCGTGTCGTCGTCCTTGCAGTCGTTCAGGCCCTCGCAGCGGTTCGCCGTCAGGTCGTCGTAGTCACGGCACGTGCTGTCGAGACCGTCGCACTCGATGGTGCCGCAGGCGCTGTCGTCCGCGGGCACCTGGTCGCAGACGCCAGAGCCGTTGCACTCGGCGCACAGGCCGCAATCGGTCCCGGTGGGCGCGTCGTCGGCATCCTGGTCGCACGCGCCACTGCCATCGCACTGGGCGATGGTGCACTCGTTGTCGTCGCTGTCGGTGCACGCGGTGCCAGCGGCCACGAAGCCGTTGTCCTCGCAGCTGCCGTTGCCATCGCAGAAGTCCTGCTGGACGCACTCGTCGCCCGTGTCGCCGCAGGGTTCCGTATCGGCGTCGTAGTTGGGTACACAGTTGCCGGCGCCGTCGCAGACGTCCGGGCCATCGCACTCGCGATCCTCCCGATCGCCGCAGGCCGTACCCTCGGGTCTGTGGTTGGCGGTGCAGACCCCGTCCCGGCACACGTCGCTGCGGTCGCACTCGCCCTGCCCCATGCGCGTGCCGCAGGGCGTGTCGTCGGGTTGACCCTCGCACTCGTTGCCACCGCCGGCGTCAGCGCCTCCATCGCTTCGCGCGTCAGGGGGGCCGGCGTCGCGATCGGGACGCCCGGAGGGCGTGCTCGCGTCGTCCGGATCCGGAACCGCACCATCGCGCGTGCCCCCGGTGTCCTGGGAGGGGTCCTCCCCGCTACTGCCGCCGTCCTCGACAGCGGGTGTGCCGACGGAGGTGTCCGCGTCGCATGCGAGCCCGAGCAGACACAGCAACACGAGCCCCGAGTGGAAATCAGTGCGGACAACCGCCCGACAACGCCCCATGTCCATCGATAGCCCCCAAGAAAGCACGACGGGTTTGCCGGGGCAGCATACGGCGGGCAGCGAGAAAGGTCATCAACCGGACGCGATCGCACTCAACACCGCCGGCACCGCTCAATCAGGCTACGCTTGCGCCATGGCAATCGAGACCTGGCTGCTGTCCGCGGACGACGTCGCCGTGCTGGAGCATGTCGCACCGGACGTCTTCGACCACGCGATCGAGGCCGGAGCCGCCGCCCGCTTCCTCGCCGATCCCCGTCATCACCTGGCCGTGGCGCTCGAAGAGGGGCAGGTGGTCGGCTTCGCCTCCGGCCTGCACTACTTCCATCCCGACAAGCCCACACCGGAGCTCTTCGTCAACGAGGTCGGCGTCTCACCGGCGCACCAGGACCGCGGCATCGGCAAGGCCGTGCTGCACGAGCTCCTGCGGGCCGCACGCACCCTTGGCTGCGCCCAGGCGTGGGTCCTCACGGACCACGACAACGCCGCCGCCAACGGTCTCTACCGCACCTGCGGCGGCAAGGTCGACGAGCCCCGAGGCCACCTGCTCCACGAGTTCGACCTGCGCGAGTGAGCCCAGGAGCCGAGACCGGGACCGAGTCCGAGACCGGAACCGGAACCGGAACCGAGTCCGAGTCCGAGACCGGGACCGAGTCCGAGACCGGGACCGAGTCCGAGACCGAGTCCGACAGCCGAAACGTTCGAGCGCGCACCCGCCGGCACCACCACACGCCCAAGCCCACTCGAATCGTCGAGTCTCGTTCAGGAGCGAGCGCGCCCGCCGTGAAAACCGGAGGCGTGGCAGCGCCACGTCGAGGATTTTCCCGAGGACGTAAGCCGCTCCTGGGCGAACCTCGGCGATTCCCCTTGGAAACACCTCTACCTTCAACGGAAGGCCACGGCGCAAAACCACAGCGCGACGAAGATCGCGCCGGGCTGTCCTCCCCAGGCCCTCCAGCGCGCAGGAAGGTCTTGCAGCTCATCCGCAGCAGCGACGCCGCCGTCCACCAGCCGTGCGACGACAGCCGGTTCTTCGAGGGTCCGGGCGAAGCCCTCTGCCGTCCGCGCGGCGGCCGGCCCGCTCCCGAACCCATCGGCCACCACGTGCATGGCCGGCTCGTCGAAGCCTGCCTGCTGCATCAGCTCCGCCAACCGGCGCCCCGCGGTGGGGTCTCCGCCGTCCATGCGACGAAGCTCGCTCAACCACTCGAGCGAGCGCGTCAGCTCGGGAGGCGCCGGGTGTAGCAGCGTACCGGCACGATCCCAGTCGGCCAGGCCGATCACCGCCCCGGGCCTCAGCACTCGACGCAGCTCCCGGAGCGCGTCGAGCGGACGGTCCAGGTGCTGGAACAGCGCGTGCGCGTGGGCCGCATCGAAGCGGTCATCATCGAAGGGAAGCGAATAGACACTCCCGACGACGAAGTCAGGGGCCGGACCCAGCGTGGCGACGTCCTCTCGACGCGGGCGCACGCGGAGGTCGAGCCCGACCGTCCGGCCCGGCGCGACATGCTCGGCCAGGCCCCAGGTGATGGTGCCTGGCCCACAGCCCACATCGAGCAGGTCCATGCCCGGGCGGAGGTATGCCAGGAGATATCCCGCGTGATGGGCGGCGGTGCGCCAGCGCTGGGCGGCGCCCATGCGGCGTTCGTTGAAGCGATCGATCAGGGGTTGATGTCGTGGCGTCTGGCTCTGGCTCATCGGTGCTCGTGTCCTCGCGGGGAGGCGCACTGGACCCCGAGCTCGAGCAAACGCCACCCGCATCGCGGGGCAGCGCACGGCACCCACGTTGGACTGTCGCAGATGCCGGCCGATGGGGGCTGGCTAGCGGCAGAGCACGGAGGGCGCGTGCGCGAACACGTCGTGCTGGCTCTCGGTCACAGCGCCCTCCTTTCTTGCGCGGCTCCATGCCGCGCATTCCGACGTACTGTACGAGCCGCGCCGGGGGCTCGCAAGCGGATGCCACGAAATCCGGGGGCGGATGTGATAGGCACGCGCCCATGCCGATTCGCAGCGCCGAGCAGTACATCGAGAGCCTCCGCAACCGGAACCTGAACGTCTACCTCTTTGGAGAGCGGGTGGAGGAGCCGGTCGACCACCCGGTTGTCCGTCCCTCCATCAACGCGGTGGCCGAGACCTATCGCCTGGCCGAGGAGGAGCCGGAGCTGGGCGCGGCCGACTCGACGCTCGTCGATGGCAAGGTCAACCGCTTCCTGCACGTGGCCGGAAGCGCTCAGGACGTGGTGACGCAGAACCGCATGCAGCGCCGGCTCGGGCAGCGCACCGGCACGTGCTTCCAGCGCTGCGTCGGCATGGACGCGATCAACGCGCTCTACTCGATCACCTTCGAGCTCGACGAAAAGCACGGCACCGATCATCACGCGCGCTTCCTCGCATTCGTCAAGGAGATGCAGGCCGAGAACTTCGTGATCGGCGGCGCCATGACCGACCCCAAGGGCGACCGCAGCAAGGCGCCATCGCAGCAGGAGGATCCGGACCTCTTCGTGCGTGTGGTCGAGCGGCGCGACGACGGCGTGGTCATCCGCGGCGCCAAGATGCACCAGACCGGGTGCATCAACAGCCACTGGCTGCTGGTGATGCCGACCATGCGCCTGTCGGAGGCGGACCGGGACTACGCGATCAGCTGTGCGGTGCCGGTGGACCATCCGGGCATCAGCTACATCTACGGGCGGCAGAGCTGCGACTCGCGCGCGCTCGAGGGCGGCGAGATCGACCAGGGCAACGCGCGCTTCGGGGGCCAGGAGGCGGCGATCATCTTCGACAATGTCTTCGTGCCCAACGAGCGCATCTTCATCGACGGCCAGTACGAGTACGCGGCGCCGCTGGTCGAGCGCTTCACCTCCTTTCACCGGCGCAGCTACGTGTGCAAGACGGGCCTCGGGGACGTCATCATCGGCGCGGCCGCCACAATCGCCGACTACAACGGCGTGCCGAAGGCCTCGCACGTGCGCGACAAGCTGGTCGAGATGGCCCACCTCAACGAGACCATCTACGGCGCCGGAATCGCGGCCTCCCACGAGTCCAAGCCAACGGCCGCGGGCAACTACCAGTGCGACGACATGCTCGCCAACGTCTGCAAGCACAACGTCACGCGCTTCCCCTACGAGCTCTCGCGCCTGGCCCAGGATCTGGCAGGCGGCCTGATGGTGACGCTGCCCTCGGACAAGGAATTCGACAGCGAGGTCACCGGCCCGGTGCTGCGCAAGTACCTCAAGGCCGCGCCCGGGGTGTCGGTCGACAACCGGCGGCGCGTGCTGCGGCTGATAGAAAACATGACCCTGGGCCGCAACGCGGTGGGCTACCTGACCGAGTCGATGCACGGCGCGGGCTCGCCCCAGGCCCAGCGCGTGCAGATCGCGCGCATGATGAACCTCGAGGAGAAGAAGAAGCTCGCCAAACACCTGGCAGGCGTCGAGGACGAGAGCGAAGACGAGGACGCGCTCTGAAATCGAAAATCGTGATCGACCCGGGCTGACCCACGGCAGCCGGCGGTGTACAACGCCGGCATGATGCGTCCGAGCCCGATCCTGATCCTGTGTCTGGCCGCGTGCAGCAGCGGCGGCGCCCCGGCGGCGAGCTCAGCGAGCGAGGCGCCCGCCCCCGCCAAGCCGAGCGCCGCGCAGCCCAGCGCCGCGCAGCCCAGCGCCGCGCAGCCGACCAGCCAGCCCACCTCGGCACCGGCGGCCGCGGCGGCGCCGATGAAGAGCAGCGCCGGCGGCCTGCGCTGGGAGGCGCCCGCGCCGTTTGCACAACGCGCGCCCAAGTCGCGCATGCGCGCGGCGGAGTACGGCCTGCCGGGGGATGCCGGCGAGGGTGAGCTGACCGTCTACTACTTCGGCCCGGGCCAGGGCGGCAGCGTGCAGGCCAACATGGACCGCTGGATCGGCCAGTTCACGCAACCCGACGGCAGCGACAGCAAGGCCGCCGCCAAGATCGCCGAACGCAAGGTGGGCGATCTCAAGGTCACGACGCTCGACCTCACCGGCACATTCGACGGCGGCATGGCGCCGATGATGCAGAAGGCACCGGCGGCCCCGATGACCGACCACCGCGTGCTCGGCGCGATCGCGGAGGGGCCCCAGGGACCGGTCTTCTTCAAGCTGGTCGGCCCGGCCGCCACCCTGGGCAGCGCCGAGCAAGCCTTCGAGGGGCTTGTCGGCTCGCTGGCGCCCGCCCAGTAGCGGCACGGCCAGCGATCAGGCGGCGTAGGCTTCCGGGCCGCAGACGCGATTGCGACCGGTGGCCTTTGCGCGGCCCATGGCGGCGTGGGCGTCCGCGATCAGCTCGTCGGCACCCGTCGTGCGGTAGAGGGTGGAGACGCCGACGCTCACGGTCGCTGGCATCGCGCACCGTGCTCGCTCCACTCGGCTCGGATGGGGCTCCCGCGGCGCCCAGGCGTCGACCGCCGCGCGCAGTCGCTCGCCGAGCTCCAGGGCCGATGCGAGATCGTTCCCGGGCAACAGCGCCGCGAACACGTCACCGCCGTGGCGAGCCAGTCCGGCGTCGGGACCGCAGATCTCCCGCAGGGCGTGAGCCACGTCGCGCAGCAGGGCATTGCCCGCCAGGTGCCCGAGGGTCTGGTTGAGCTCCTGGAGGCCGTCCAGGTCGACCATCAGCATGCTCAGTGGACGCTCGCAGCCACGGGCGTAGAGCACCTCGCGCGCCGTGGAGGCCGTCCAGGTGCGCCGGTTCTGCAGCTCCGTCAGACCGTCGCGCTCGGCCACGTAGTCGACGATCTCGCGATAGCGCGCGTCCAGATCGTCGCCCTGCAGAAAGGCCATGATGGCATCGCCGGTCATGATGCGATCCCCCGACTGCAGCCGGCGGCTCGCGACCGGCTCGGGGTTGGCGTTGACGAAGGTGTGGTTGGTGGCCTCCTGATCGACCACGTGGTAGTCGCCGCCGCGCCGCTCGATCGTGCAGTGCTGGCGTGAGATCGAGTCGGAGTTGAAGACGATGTCCTGCTCCAGGTTGCGGCCGATGCGCGTGACCTCCTTGGACAGCGGAAAGCGCCTGCCATAAAGGTGGGCGTAGCCGCCCGCGTACAGCACGACGATGCAGGCATCGGCCTCTTCCGCCGTGACGCCGGCGCCATCGCCACTGCCGACCGGCACGGGCGAGAGCCCATCCATCACGCGCTCGAGCCCGGCGCGCAGGGCCATTAGCCGCGGCAGGCGCTGGTCGTGCTCGAGCAGGGCCTCGCGCTCAGCGCGGTCGAAGCAGGAGGCGGCGATGTCGATCAGCACCTGGGGGTCGTCACTGCGACCGAGCAGGCGCTGCTGCCCCTCGGAGAGGCGACCGGTCAGGCGCGCGAAGCGCTGGAGCTGCGCGCGCACCGAGGAGACCAGCGCGTCGAGCTGCGCGCCCTCAGCGGCGCGCCGCGACAGCGCGAGGATCGCTGTCTTGAGCTTCGGCCAGCTCAGGAAGCCGTGCTCACGCGCGACGACGAGCTGAGCATCGGCGAGAGGAAACGTCGCGCGACGTTCCGCACCGAGGGCCTCGCCGTGTCGCGGGTGATGCGTGCGCACACGGGCGAGCGCCTCTCCGTCGTCGCCGCGCACCGCGCGCTGGAGCTTGCGGGCCTGCTTCTTGAGGTACTCGTAGCTCGCGCCAGATCGCAGCGCGGGGCTGTTGGACAAAACTTTCGGGTCAGACATATTCGACCTTCTCCGAGGGGCCTGGCGCTCGCATGACAGGCGAAGAGGGTCGAAAGGACCGATCGTGTTGGGGTTTCGCCACCCGGCCTCCACCCGATCAACGGAGGGAGTCGAATGTGCGGTGGGGTGGGCAGGGCCCTTTCCGCGAACTGGATGCGCCCCCGAGCGCGAAGACCATGCTAGCAGAGCACCGGCTTGTGACAAGCGCGTGTACCATGCGTGGCGCGCCCCAGCCCGGAGCACCCCTTGAACGAACAGAGTCTGACTTCGCGCCCCTTCAACCAACACGGTGGGCTGACGCTGATCCCGATGCCGGGCTTCGAGCAGCTGGCCCGCGAGGTCAAGGAGCGCATCGAGCAGGATCGCTACGAGTTCGAGACCGCGGTGGACATCGCCGCACCCGAGTTCGGCTTCCGCTCGAGCGGTGAGCCCTTCGTCCGGCTGGGCAAGGAACACATCGCCGGACACGACTGCGTGGTGCTCACGAGCGGCCCGGGCACGCCGGCCATGCTGATGCAGCTGATGTTCGTGCTGCGCTACCTGAGCGGGCGGCGCGCCAGCCGCATCGCCGCGGTCACCGGCTACTTCCCCCTCGGGCGCTCCGACAAGGACGAGGGCACGCGTGAGTTCGCGCTGCCGCCGCTGATCATCGACCTGATGATGATGTCCACCTACAGCGGCCTCGACCGGGTGATCGCGGTGGACCTGCACGCGCCCCAGGTCGTGATGAGCGGGCGCACCGGCTTCATCACGGAGGTCTCGCTGGTGCGGCGCGTGCTCAAGCGCGCGGTGGATGAGGCGCTCGCCCTGGGCAAGCCCGTCTGCCTGTGCTTTCCGGACGACACCGCGGCCAAGCGCATGGAGACGGCGGTGGGGCAGATCAGCGAGCAGCTGGGCGTGGAGTTTCCGTCGGTCTACGGCGTCAAGCGCCGCACCTCGAGTCGGGAGTCGACCCTGGCGGCCCTCTTCGGCGACGTGGACGCGATGAAGGGCGCCACCGTGCTCAACCTGGACGACGAGATCGCCACGGGCGGCACCAACATCAGCAGCGCGGCGGAGCTCAAGAGCAAGCACGGCGCGGCGCGGGTCTGGGCGGTGGTCACGCACGGCGTGCTCTGCGGTCCGGCGGCCGAGCGCTTCGGGGCCGAGGACTGCGCGGTGGACCGGGTCTTCATCACCGACACGATCCCGGTGGAGACCCGCCCGGAGCTCGCGCCGCTGATCGAGGCGGGCCGATTGGATGTCACGCCCTGGGGACCGGACCTGAGCTGGATTCTCTACCACCACCACTGGAACCTCTCGATCCGCGAGCTGCGCTGAGCGCACCAACGAGACGCCCGGCCCAACCCCGCGGGCCAGGGTCACCGTCGAGGCGATCGTGAAGCGGATGGCAGCCGCGGCGGGTGAATGAAGCTGCGCCGGTTGCGTCCAAGCTCATGCAGGGCTCTTTGTGCGTGCCGAAATTGCCCCCTTTGTCGTGAACTTCGGCAACAACGGGGTGCCGGGGGGGGTGCAAAAATCGCCCACGTGCGGTAGCAAGCTCAGACGGTTTGAATTGCGGTGGGTACGGGGGAGAGAGACTCGATGCGCGTATTTGTCATGACTCTGGTTCTGGGTGCGCTCTGCGCGACGATGCCCGGCGCGTCCGTACAAGCGGGTGAGGCGAAGACCATCATCAAGGTCGCCACGAT
Organism: Myxococcales bacterium; assembly: GCA_028817855.1. GTDB lineage: Bacteria > Myxococcota_A > Polyangia > Polyangiales > JAFGIB01 > JAOUOP01. Next base: position 11,904 of record JAPPOT010000289.1, on the reverse strand, counting down.
GGTGCCCCGCACCAGCAACGTCGTCCTGGAGGCCAAGCGCTTCAACAAGGACCTGGCGGAGGCCACCGATGGTCGCGTCCAGTTCCGCACCTACTATGGTGGTACCGCGGGCGACGAGAAGACGGTGCTACGGAAGATCCGTGCGGGCCAGATCGACGCCGCTCCCCTCGGCAACCAGATGGTCAGCCACTTCGTGCGTCAGGCCATGATCTTCATGGCTCCGCAGACGTTCCACAACTACAAGCAGGTGGACGCCGTCCGAAAGAAGATCGCGCCGGAGTTCAACGAGGAGGCCTACCGCAACGGCTTCAAGATCCTGTCCTGGTTCGACATGGGCAAGGCGCGCATCTTCAGCAAGAAGCCGATCCGCAACTTCAACGACCTGCGGACCGGACGTCCATGGCTCTACCCGGAAAGCCCGCTGCTGCGCGAGTTCTACAAGATGATCGACGTCACCGGCGTGCCGCTGGGCCTCAACGAGGTTTACGGTGGGCTGCAGACCGACATGATCGACACGGTGTGGATCTCCTCGGTGCTGGCGATGGCGCTGCAGTGGCACGCCAAGACCGAGTTCGTCTCGGCCCGACCAGTGCTGATCCTTCAGGGCGCCTTCTCCGTGCGTCGCCAGACCTGGGATGCGCTGAGCGAGTCGGATCGCGACGCGATCGCCAAGATCACGAAGAAGAACCAGAAGGACTTCCAGAAGCGCTTCCGCAAGGACGACGCGGTGGCCTACAAGAAGATGCTCAAGCGCGGCAAGAAGCCGTTCAAGTTCTCGGACGAGGCCGAGTGGGCGGTTACCGGCAAGAAGCTGCGCGACCGAATGGTCGGCCGCATCTACGACCGCGCGTTGCTCGAGCGCGTCGAGAAGATCGCGGCCAAGTACGCCGGCGAGTCGACCGACATGCTGGTCGCCCGCTGAGGCGCCAAGAGCCGCGAGGCGCCCGCGGCGCCCCTGCCCGTGCCCGCGCCCACCCCGGCGCGGGCACGGCGCTTTCTGCCCCCTACTGCTGAAGGTGGTCCCACTTAGGGCGCTGCCAGGTCTTCGCGAAGTCGGCGAGCTCGCGGCGGTGGGCGCGGCCGTCCTGCTCGTGACCGTCGAGAAAGAGCACGAAGTCGAGCTGCTGGCTGTCGCTGCCCTGCTCAGTGGCGAACTTGCGGGCCATGTCGTTGGGCGGCAGCACCCAGCGCCCGCCCGCCTTGCTGAGGGCGAAGTCCACGCCGGGCTTGCCGGGGCCGGGTTCGTAGGCCTTGTAGACCAGCTCCGAGCAGACCAGGGCCTGGTCCGTGACGAAGTCGAAGTTGAAGTCGTAGGGGCGGCGGAAGAAGCCGTAGGCGCGCACGAGCGCCGCCAGGCGTGCAGCCTTGTCGAGGCGCGGCCGCAGCACCGCGAGGTAGTCGGCGTTGCCGCTGTGCTCGAGGGAGGTGAGCGTGACGCCCTCGGCGATCGCCTCGATCACGCGCGGCGGGTGGCCCTGATCGGGGACCTCGAAGGCGGCGCGCAGCTCGGGCAGGCTCTGCTTCAAGTACGCGCTCGGCGCCACCCCGCCCGTCGCAGCGCGGTCGACCTCGTCCGCGAAGAAGGCGTCCTGCTCCTCGGGTGTGCCGACATAGAGCGCGGCGTGGGGCCAGAACCCCGGCAGGCCCACGTTGGTCGCGTACCAGTTTCGCCGCTCCAGTAGGATGTCGCCCGGCTCGAGCTCGCCCTGCAGCGCTTGCAGCAGCTCGGGCGTGACGAAGTTCTCGCGTCCGGTGACGCGCAGGTTGCCCATCCCCTCCGCCACGCCCTTCTGCACCGGGAACCAGGCCTTGAAGGCCTGGCTCTCGAGGTACTCCAGGGGATTGTCGCCGAAGAGCTCCGGCTGGCGACCGAGAATGCGCCACAGCGCGTCGTAGCCGGCCCGGGCATGGGCGATCAGCGGCTCCTCGACCTGCTCGCCGAGCACGCCGGCGGTCTGCAGCAGCTTCAGGTGCAGGCGTCCGGCGTTGAGGCGCAGCAGGGTCTGGGGGTCGGTCAGGCGCCACTTGAGGCGCCTGTAGGTGTCCTTGCCGATGCCGAGCTCGGGGCGCGGATCGTTGAGCAGACTCTCGACCGATCGGTTGTCGCCGATCGCCTTCTCGAGCGAGGCCAGAGCGCGGGTCTGGACGACCAGCGCGGTGTAGCCGACCAGGAAGGAGCGCGCGTTGAGGTCGCGCATGGCCACCGGGTTGATCTGCCAGAAGTACTTGTGCAGCTCCATCACGCGGTCGAGAGCGATGGCGTGGTCGAGGTACTCGAGCCAGGCGCCGAGCAGCTGCCCGCGCACCTCGGCATCGATCACCTCGCCCTGCGCGCTGAAGAGGGGCGCGGTCTGTAACGCCAGGCGCTCCAGGTGGGCGGCGCTGCGCTCGGTGAGCTCCAGATCGGCCGCGATGCGCTCGGCGAGCTGTTCGCGGGGCACGCTGACGAACTCCACGCGATCGGCCGGCACCAGGGTGAAGAGCACGGCGCCGGCGAGGGCCAGCGCCAGGACGTGGATGATCACGCGCCCGCGCCGCGCCCACAGGCCGGCGGTCTTCTGTGCGGCCTGCGCGACCCCCGCGGCCGCGGGCTCGTGGCGCCGAAGGGCGAAGATCAGCGCGACCCAGCCCAGCCCCCAGAGCGCGAAGCCCGCCGGCCGCGACCAGCCCTCGAGCACGCGCGTGAGCACGAGCACGACGCCGATCAGCGGCAACAGCACGCTCAGCAGGAAGCCGGCCCCCGCGCGCTTCTTCATGGGGGGATGCTAGCCCGGATGTTTCACCGATGCGTGCGAAGATCGTGCAAATGATCGGCTTCGCGGCGTTTTCGGTGAGTGGAGCGCATACGGTGTGTATTCGCGACCGAAGCGGAAGCGCTGTGGAGTCGAGTGGTTGTGCGAGGGCGCGCGAAGCGGTGAAACATCCGGGCTGGCACAGGGCCGGGGGCCGGCCTTGCGCGGGATCCGCGCGGGGATTGGAACCTAGCAGTCCTGGACGTTCTGCTGTTCCTCCGATGTCCAGCGGCCGTTGCCCTCGAGCGCCTTGAACGCCTCGCAGGCGTTCGTGTCGCCGAGCAGCTTCCAGCGGAACCAGGGCACGCCCACCTCCATGGTCTCTTCCTGCGGCGTCGGGATGTGCGTCGCGCCGCGGGCCGACCAGTTGTAGGCCTCGACGGTGTCGTTGAGCGCCGCGAAGCCGCGCGACACCCAGCTCTCCGACACCAGCGAGTCGGAGGTGCCGCTGAACATGAACATGGGCGAGTAGATCATCTCGTACATGGCCTGCCAGCTCATGCCGGGCGGCTGGGCACCGAAGCCGCTGGCCGGCTGCATCGCCAGGCCCGCGTAGAGGTAGCTGTCGCCCCACTTGGCCTCGGACTGCTGCAACACCGTGAACGCCGCCTGACCACCCTGGGAGTGCCCGGTGGAGCCGATGCGCGTGGCGGCGATGTCGGGGTACATGTCGAAGGCCGCCGTGATGGCCTCGACGCCCTGGGTGCCGGCGCCGGTCTGGCCGCTCTCGTAGCAGGTGGTCAGGAAGCCGTGGCTGGCGAAGTGATCGAGCACGTTCTGGTAGGAGCTGCAGGAACCACCCGTGCCGTTGGCCAGGTGCAGCACCGGCACCTTGCAGCCAGCCGGGATGTCCGGAACCCAGAGCTTGACCGAGCCCGCACGCGCCTCCTGGAAGGAGAAGGGGCCGTCCGCGTTGAAGTCGGTGATGCCGTCGAGGCAGGCCGTCTCGCCGCTGTTGTCGGGCACCTCGTCGACCTCGTCGGGGACCTCGACGTCGTCCGTCTCCTCGATCACGTCCGGCGTCTCCTCGATCTCGGGCGTCATCGAGCCCGTGCCCGCGGTGCCGTCCGGCGTTGCCGTGGTCGCCGGCGGGGTCGTGGTCGCCGGCGGCGTGGTCGTCGCAGGAGGGGCCGTGGTCGCCGGTGGCGTCGTGGTCGCGGGCGGCATGTTCGTCGCGGCCAGCTGGACGCCATCGCCCCCCGCCTCGCTGCCGCTCTCAGCACAGCCGCCGAGCACGGCACCCATCATCAGAAGCCCGGCCCCGAAGGGCACCATCGTCGTCCGCATCATCCTCATCATCAGCACCACCTGAGTCATGTGTGAAACACGCTCCCCGCTGTACACATCATGCGCAGTACCCCGATGTGGGTCCTTGGCGAGACTTTGGGAAATTCGGGTCGCTGTGCGTGCTTCTTTACAGCGGCCGACTTGTGACTGCCACAAGCCCTTGAGATCACGTTGCTTGTGGACGACTGCACCGGCGCGCGCTGGTTCCAGCACGATCAGTCGACATAGTGCTCGAGGCCGATGCCCAGGATCGGACGGGGCTCGGCCTGCCACCAAGCACCGTCGCAATACCCGCTGCAGCGGGTGTCGGTGTGCGTGAGCGGGATCGCGCCGCCCAGCTCGGCGCGAACCGCGGTCGACTCGCCGATGTCGTGTCGGATCTGGAGCGAGGTGTTGGACCACACCATGAAGTCCCACGTGGAGACGGTCGCGCCGGCGTCCTCATCGAAGAGGTCGTCGCGGTCGACGCTATACGGACCGGCGGAGACGCCCGTGACGATTCCCAACGCGTAGCGCTCGCCGACCAGGTAGAGCCCGCCCGCGCTGGCTCCCTGCGGCCCGTCGGTGGACATGCCGAGGGACACCTCGACGCTCGACCAGGGCGCAGGCCTCAGCCCGAGCCCGACTCCGCCGAGCCCCACCGGCGTGAGGCCCGCCGCCAGCACACCGTGAAAGGGGCGTGATTCGGAGAGCATCCGATCCATGCCCCGGGGCCCATGAGGACTGGCGGCGCAGCCACCGAGCACCCATGGCGAGGTGAGGAGGAGCGCCCAGAGTGCCGGCATGGGGGGCATGGAACGCATGCCTCTCCGCGGTGCACATTGCGTGCCGTCGGCAAAGGTGCCGAACGGGGGAAGGCCCGGTCCGGGCTGCGTATCCTCGGCGCCACAGGTGTGCGATGACGGCTACGCTTGGTGCTCGCACGCTTCCGATTCAGACCGCGGGCTTGAGGGCTGCCGACAGCGCCCGCGCGCTGGGCCAGAAGCCATAGGCCAGGGCACCGCCGAGCAGCAGCGCGGCCAGCCCCTGGACACCGGCCAGGAGCACGACCACGGCGACCAGCAGAGCGGCGACGCCGAGGCCGGCGCGCACGATGGGTTTGCGCAGCAGCTTGCTGCCGTGCAGATAGCGCACGGGGAAGGCCACCATGAGCGCACAGGCGACGCCGACGCCCGCGCCCACGTAGAGGGCGTGGTCACCGAGCACCAGCAGCGTGCTGACCACCAGGACGGCGCCGATCGCCGATGGGACGCCGCCGAAGCAGCCGGCCTCCGCCGAGCCCTTGGTAAGGGTGAAATAGAGCAGGCGCGTCCAGGTGAAGAGCGCGTAGGCGGCGCCGACAATCAGCCCCTCGGCGGCGCCCACCGTGAAGAAGACCGCGGCGCCGGGCGCCAGGCCGTAGGTGATGGCGTCTGCGATGTCGTCGGCCAGCACGCCGAAGGGCGTGCCGCCCCAGCGCCGCGCGGCCAGGCCGTCGAGGCCGTCGAGGGCGAAGCCGAGCAGGACGAGCACGAGCGTGACGTCGAGGCGCCCCGCGGCCGCCATGGCGACAGCGCCCAGGCCGCAGCACAGGTTGCCCAGCGAGAGCAGGTTGGCCACGTGCCGGCGATGGCGGCCGCGTGGGGGGATGGATGCTAACTGGATGTCTTCGGACATGGGTTTTCCCGCGGTCGATAGAGGTCGCTGCCGAGCTCCTGCTCCAGGAAGGCATCGACCCGTTCGTTGTCGGCGGCGCGACTCAGGCGCCGGTAGATCAGTGCGAGCAGCGTGAGCAGCCCGCCGAAGGCGGCGAGCACCCACGCCAGCGTGGAGCGGTGGTGGGCGCGGGTGGTCGTCACGGTGCCGTCGAGCCCACCGGAGGCGATGCCGCGCGCCAGACCGCGCACATAGACCGCGCCGAGGCGCCGGTGCGCATGGCGTCCGTCGAGCGCGCGATCGGCGCGGCGGCGCTCGCTGCGCGGGATGTCGTCGGCAACGATGATGCCGATGCGATGCTCGAGACCGGAGCCGGTTCGCGGGGTGAAGCGCAGCGAGCGCGCCAGGCGCACCCGGTTGATGGCATCCGACGCCGGCATCGGGAGGCGCACCCGGTCGTTCTTGATCGGCGCGAGCAACTCCAGCCGGTGCAGGCCCGCTGGCAGGTCGCGCCGCGCCCGGACGCCCACCAGCCGCCCGGCTTCGTCCAGCTCGGGTGCGAAGCTGGCGGACTCGAACGCACGAACGTTTGCAACGGGAGTCGCCACCGGCATCCGCGCGCCGCGCGCCAGGGGATGCGCGAGCACCCAGGTCGACTCCACGCGTACGCCGCCCTGGCCGGCCTCGAGCCCGTGGTCGGCGGCGGCCACCTGCTCGGCGAGCACGTCCTGGGCGAGCGCGCGCGCGCGCCCGGGTGCAGCGCTCCAGAGAATCGCCGCGCCGATGGCGGCTGTGAGGGTGAGCACGTGCATCAGTCCGCCGTGATCTGGTCGATGCCGCCGGTGAAGAGGGCGGAGTCGGTGAGGATTGGCGCGGCGAGGGCGGCGAGCTGGGCCATCACCGCGACCTGCATCACGGCGAAGACGACCGCAGCGCAGAAGGTGCCGGTGCGCGAGACGCCCTCGGGCACCTTCGACAGCGCGTAGCGCACGAAGATCGCGATGCCGACCAGCAACGAGAGCGCGACCGAGCCGGTGCCGAGCATCGGGCCGGCCCAGGCGCTGGTGTGGTAGTAGAGCGCGAGCAGCGGCGAGATGACCGCCAGCACCAGGGTGCCGCCAAAGGTGGAGACGGTGAAGCCGAGCAGCATCTCGCGGGCGCTGTAGCCTGGCGCCCAGAGCTTGAGCGCGAGCAGGCCGGCGGGCGCGGCTACCAGGCTGCTGAGCAGGACCACCATCGGCACCTTGTAGAGGTTCGCGAGGGCAAGCGCGGCCTCGCCTGCGCCGGCGGCCAGCCCCCACAGGGCGGCGAAGGCGAGGGATGCGAGCGCGGCGCCCACGGCGAGCTGGGAGCTGCGTGACTTCAGCTCCTCGGCCGGCCGGTAGCGGCCGCCCATCATTTCCACAAGTTCTCCGAGCAAGTCGATCGTCTGTGTCATGCGCCCTCCTTCGAGCTGCGAACGACCCCAAGCGTGGCAAGGCAGCGTGAATGTGCCTCGCCAGCGCCATGAAGGCCGCGACAAGGCTGTGTGAATCCGATGTGAAGAGCCCGATGCTCAGGCGGCAGCCAGCGGGAATTGCACGACGAAGACGGCTCCCCCCGGCTCTTCTCCGGGCTCGGCGGCGCGCGCCTCCACGCTGCCGCCGTGGGCTTCGACCACGGCCCGCGTGAGCGCCAGGCCCAGGCCGGTTCCACCCTCACGGCGGGTGAAGAAGCGGTCGAAGACGCGCGACCGATCCTCGGGCGCGATGCCCGGCCCGCTGTCGGCCACCTCGAGCTGCAGCCGGTCGCCGCGCTGCTGCAACCGCACGCGCACCTGGCCCTGTTCGCCGGCGTAGGTGGCGGCATTTTCGAGCAGGTTGCGGATCGCCGACGTGACGCGTCGCTCGACCAGCGCAGGCTGCGCATTCGACGCGAACTCGGTCTCGAAGCGCACCGATCCGAAGCGCTCGTCCGCGCGCAGCTGGGCCACCAGGGCGTCGACCATCTCCGCGAGCGCGACCGGAGCGCGGTCCTCACCGCGCATCCCCGCGTCTGCGCTCGCCAACTCGAGGAATTCGCTCAGCAGGTCGTCGAGCCGGCGGCTGCTCTGGTCGAGCACGCGCGCGATCCGCTCGACCCGCTCCCGCGACAGCTCGCCCTGCTCCAGGCGCTCGGCCGCCGCGCGAATGGCGGCGACCGGGTTCTTGAACTCGTGGGCCAGGTCCGCCACGAAGGCCTCGTTCTCCTCCGAGCGGTCACGCAGTCGGCGCAGCAGCTCGTTGAAGGCCGTGGTCAGCTCGCCAAATTCGTCCGAGCGCTCCACCGGCAGATCCTCGCGCGGGGCCGAGCGCTGCGCCTGCCGCTGGACCTGCATGCGCAGACGCTCGATCGGCCGGACCATGCGCCAGCTGAGCCAGGCGGCCAGCAGCAGCGCCCCGGGCAGCACGAAGAGCGTCACTTTGAAGACCTGGTGGCGCTGCTCGTAGAGCGCGCGCGTTCCGCGCGGTCGCGAGCGCTCGACGTAGATGTACTGACCACCCTCGAGACGTCGCACCGTGTAGCAGCGCAGCAGCCGCTGCTGGTCCAGGATCGTGCAACCCTGGGCGTGCCCATCGGCGCGTGCCCGCCGTACCTCCCGTCGCTGCGCCACCGGCCCCAGCTCACCGTCAAATGCAGACAGGGGCCGCGCGCCGGCGCTGTCGGTGACGAAGGCCACCAGGCGGTCCCAGCGGTTGTAGGCACGGTCCTCGTCGTGCTCGGCCAGCACCTGGAGCGAAGGGTGCAGCAGACGCACACGGGCGCCGCCGTCCTCGGCCAGGGCGCGGGTGAGCATGTTCGGCTTCCGCACCTCGCCCACGGACAGCGCGCGCTCTGCGGTGGCCGCGGTCTCGGCCAACAACCGCTGCTTGAGGGTGCGCTCGTAGTAGTTCGCCACCAGCACGAAGACGACCGGTGCCAGCGTGACGATCACCACCACCACGAAGGCGCGATAGCGCAGCGGCAGCGCCGCCGAGAAATCGGTGTCGAGCAGGCCGCCGGGCCTGCCCCGCTCAGTCATCGCGCCACCGGTAGCCGGCGCCGATCACGGTCTCGATGCGGTCGAAGCCCACCGCCACCGCCTCGAGCTTGCGGCGGATCGAGCGCACATAGGTGTCGATGATGCGGTCCGCGACGACCGAGTCGTCACCGCGTACGTCCTCCAGGAGGGCCGCGCGCGAGCACACCACGCCCGGCCGGCGCGTGAGGGCTTCGATCAGACGGTACTCGCTCACCGTCACACGCACCGGGGTCTCGTCGTAGTGGATTGCGAGCCGCTCGGCGTCGAGGCTGAGCGCACCGATGCGGCGCACCTGCACCTCGGGCAGCGCCGCGCGCATGGCGTCGCGGCGGCGCAAGAGCGACTGCACGCGCGAGATCAGCACCCGCGTGCTGAAGGGCTTGGTGACGTAGTCGTCCGCGCCCAGGTCCAGGCCGAGCGCCTCGTCGATCTCGTTGTCGCGCGAGGTCAGCAGGATCAGCGGCAGCGAGGCGTGCTCCTCACGCACTACGCGGCACAGGGCGAAGCCATCCACGTTCGGCATGTTCACATCGCTGATGACGAGGTCGGGACGCCGATCACGGATCGCCTGCAGCCCCGCACGCCCGTCGGGCGCGGTGACAACCTGAAACCCCGCGTCCTCACAGGCGAGCGCCAGCACGTCGAGCAGCGCGGCATCGTCGTCGATCAGCAAGACTGCAGGCACGCCTTCAGCGTAGCCCGGAAGCTGCTGTGCGCCTAGCCGGAGCGGGTCGCGGAGAAGCTGCCGGCGTAGCTGGTGTTGCTGCAGGAGTCGCAGCCGACCAGGGTGACGGTGATCGTGTAGCTGCCCTCGACCTTCTCGCCGACGCCACCGACCGCAGTGAGGATCACTTCCTGGGGGCCGGAGGCGCCGAAGTCCTGGTAGACGCTGCCGCTGGAAGTGACGCGCGTGAAGAGGCCATCACTGCCACCATAGGTGCCCGGAGTGCGGCCATCGAGGGCGAGGGTGAGGCCGCTGCCGTCCTCGAGCTGCTAGCCGATGATCAGCTGGCCGGGTTCCGGCTCGTCCGAGAAGTAGGCGTCCACGAAGACCACGTCGCCCTCGCCCTCCACGTAGTCCGTGGGGCCGTCGCCGGTGGTGCCGAAGCCGAAGCGATCGGCCTCGCCACCTGCGGCGTCGCCATCGCCGTCGCCATCTCCGGCGATGTCGGTACCCGGGTCTTCCTCGCCCGCCGGCACGATCGCCATGGTGTAGCTTTGCTCGAGATCGACCAGCACGTAGATCACGATGAAGAGCTCCTGCCCCTCCTCAAGGGTGACGGTCAGGATGAGCTCGTCCTCGTCGCTGTAGATGCTGCCCACCTCGTCGACCGAGCCGTCCTCGGTGAAGACATTGACGTCGTAGCCAGCCTGCTCGAAGTCCTCGAGGATGATGTCGTAGTCGCATCTTCCGAGTCGTCCCCACAAGCGACGCCGAAGGCGCCGAGCAGGAACAGACACGCGATCAGCCAGCGAACCGGTCCCATCGGGCGAGCATAGGGCCGGTCCGCGCACAACGAAAGCGCAGTCGCGGCGCCGCTACAAGCTGCTGCAATCGCTGGGCTCGCCGCCGAGCCAGACTTCGAGGATCGCGCGGGCGGCCGGCGGCAGGGCCATGCCCGGCGGCATCTCGCCGCTGCGGATGCGTTCGAGGGCCACCACGCACCAGCAGGCTGGGATTGTAGAGCGGCGACATCCGGAGGAAGTCGAGGGCAGAGGTCAGTCGGATGGCTCCCCCCACCGGGAACTCGCCGTGGCAGCCGGTGCGGTTGCGCTCCAGCGCACAGGTCACGATCCACACCCCTCAGGTACGACCGGTGATGTCGAGCTCGGGAAAGACGGGCTTGCTCGGCGCCTTGTTGGGCACGCAGACCAGCGCCTGCCCGGTCTCGCCCGAAGTGACGGCCTGCACGACGGCATCCGCGATCTGTGCCGGCTGCATCACATCGATGCCAAAGCTGCGCACCAGATCGAAGGCCTCGGAGGGGCTGATCTTGGTCTCGACGACGCCGGGGCAGATGGCGTTGATGGTGATGCCGCGGGGCTGCAAGAGGGGCGCCATCGAGCGCACGAATCCGACCACCGCGTGCTTGGTCATGGCGTAGAGCGGGTCCCCTCCGTAGGGGATGACGCCCGCGACCGAAGCGGTCGCGACCAGCGCGCCGGGTCGGCCAGCCATGGCACGCACTGCGGCGCGTGCGCCAAAGACGACGCCATCGACGTTGACGTTCGTGACGCGGCGGTAGTCCTCGTCAAGCAGCTGGGTGATGTCGAACTGGGCGCCGAGCTCGCCTAGCTTGCCCGCCACCGGCGTGAGCACGCCGGCGTTGAGGTGCACGATGTCGAGGCTGCCCTCGCCGGCGACGATGCGATCGGTGGTGGCCTGCCAGGCCTGCGGGTCGCGCACGTCGAGGGGCAGGAAGCGCGCGCCGAGCTCCGCGGCGGCCGAGGCGCCGCCGTCCTCGTCGACGTCGGCGATCACGACCCTGGCGCCCTCCTCCACCAAGCGCCTGGCGGTGCCAAGCCCGATGCCGGAGGCGCCCCCGGTGACCAGTGCAACCTTGTCTGCGATCCTCATCCCTTGCTCCTCGCTGGGCGAAACCGCCCGGCAGTGTGCCAGGCCTCGGAGGCGTCAGCGAGTGGCGATACCTGCCAACCGAGACCGAGACCGAGACCGAGGCCGAATCCGAAACCATGCGCACGCGTACGAGCGCCGGTGCTGGGGGCTCACCCACGCGCAGCGCGTCCCTTGCGCGGCGCGCAGCGGGCCGCGGTGGCGGCACGCGACTGCCACCAAGAGAGCGCCGCGCAGGAGCTCACCCTGTGGCACGACGTGAGGCTTTCGGGGTGGGGAAGCCCGGCCCGGGTGCTTTCGCGTGCCAACTCGCTGGTCAGCACCACCCCGAGTTGGCGCGCGAACGCAGGGGCGCGTGCGCGGCGCACGCACAGCGTTCAAGCTCCCGCCACCGCCGCACTTGCACGCGCCCCGACCCCGGGCCGGGCTTCCCCACCCGGGCAGCCGCCCGCCTACCACTGACGCAACGCCCGGCACGGCCCACGCACCGTCCAGCAC
>JAPPOT010000289.1:0-67 GCA_028817855.1 Myxococcales bacterium | reverse complement strand
GGCTGTCGGGGGGGGGAAGCCCGGCCCGGGGTGCTTTCGCGTGCCAACTCGCTGGTCAGCACCACCC
>JAPPOT010000144.1 GCA_028817855.1 Myxococcales bacterium | reverse complement strand
GAGCGGAGCGCCAAGCTCGCCCAGGATCGCATCTCATCGGGCGGAGGGTCGCCATCCGCCAAGACCATGCCGCTGGACACTCCGCTGCCTCCCCGGGCCCCGAGCCCCGCCTCGCGTCCAGTCGGCTCACTCGGAGGCACGATCCAGGGCACGCCCGTGCCGGTCAACCCGGCGCAGTCGCCGCCGCCGAGCTCGGTCCGTCCGGCAGCGAGCGCGACGGCTGCACGCGCGGCGCAGGACGACGTGCCGACCATGCCACCGCCTGCGGTGCGCGGAGGCTCGACGCCGACGCCGGTGCCGCCCGCGCCGAGGCCTGCCAAGCCCGCTCCCGGCAGCATGGGACGACGCAAGCCCGGTCGCGGTGGAAGCTCCTACTCGGCCAACGACATCCAGGAAGAGGTGGTCTTCGTGCCCAAGGCCAAGCGCGGAGGTAAGCGATGAGCAAGATCCTCCTGGTCGACGCCCCCGGGGCGTTCCGTGACTCGCTGCTCGCCGCGGTACAAGCGCGCGGCGCCGAGGCGATCACCCGTGACGATGCGATGGAAGCACTCGCCACGATCGATCAAGTCGAGCCCGACGTGATCCTGATCGGGGAAGATCCGGGCTCGCTCGGTGCAGACAGCCTCGGTCGCATCCTCTCCTCGCGCGCGGGCGGTACCCAGGTCTTCCAGCTCGGCGAGTTGGGCGAGGCAGGCCCGCTTCCAAGCGATGCCGCCGTGCTGTCGCGCGCCCTGGGCGCCACCGGGCTGGCGGCCGTCGTGCTGGGAAGCGAGGCGCCTCCAGAGCTGGCAGAGGACGACGAGCTCGAAGTACCCGCCCGCGGCCTGCCGGCCCTGTTGCTCGAGCTGTGCGACCGCCACGAGACCGGCGTGCTCACCCTCGTGGGCGAGCAGGTCGAGCGCGAGCTGAGCCTGGTCCGTGGTATCCCCGTCAGCGGAAGCTCGACCCGCCTCGACGAGCGGCTCGGCGCGCTGGCGCTCTCGTCCGGGCACATCGACGAGCTGACGCTCAAGCGCGCGCTGCATCTCTCTCGGGATCGGGATGTGCGCCTCGGACAGGCCCTACTCGAGCTCGGTGCCATGGCCGGAGATGACCTGCACCGGATGCTGGGCGTCCAGCTGCGCGTGCAAATGACCAGGGCCTGCATGGAAGGTCCCTGTAGGGCGCGCTTTTCGCCGCGCCCATCGCTCGTGGACGAGCTGCCGCTGCTCCCCACCGAACCGATGTGCGCGATCCTCACCGCCGTCCGGCGCGAACCCCAGCAGGTGCGCGAGGGCGCCTTTGGTGCGCTGGCTGGCTCGCCCGTGGAAGTGGGCATCTCCAGCCCCTCGATCGATCGCTGGCTGCGATCGGTGGGGATCGACGTGGCCACGTCGATCGACGGCGCGTCGAGCTTCGGCGCCATGCTCGACTCGCTCTCGATCGCGACCGGCGAGGAGGAGGAGGTCGACCCCCAGGCGCTGGCGCTCGCGCTGGTGTGGTCCGGTCGCATCCGACCCCAGGGGGAGCTGCCCGAGGCCGCGGCGCTCTTCTCGCCGCGTGAGCGCGCTCTGCCGGGGGCCGGGCAGGCGATCACGCCGCCGGGAGACGAGCTCGGACGGGCCCTCGAGCGTCGGCTCTTGCCAGCACCGCGCGAGGCCGACGTGCACACACGCGCGCTCTACGGCGCCGAAGCCGAAGCCGACGAGAGCGCCGCCGAGCTGCACGCGCTCTACCTCACGGCGAAGGCCACACGCGACGCCCGCGCCGCGCTGGCGGTCGCGCAGAACGCCAGCCACACGGAGATCCGTCGCGCCTACCTGGCGCGCCTCGACCAGCTCGACGCCCACGCCACCCCCACGCCGGCGCTCGAGTGCATGGCGCTGGAGTTGCGACACCACTTCGACAGGGCCCGCGACCGGATCCTGCCGCCCCAGGCGCCGAACGAGAGCATCGTCCCGGTCGCCCCGGCGGACGTACTGTCAGTGCCCCCGGATTCGCTCGCTCCCGAGCCCGACGCGGTGACGAGCACACCGCCCCCCGTGCCCAAGGAGGCGGTCTCCGCTTCGCCGCCACCCGTCCCTGGCCCGGAAGAGGCGGAGACGAGCCCCGAGCCACCGGCGGACGAGGTCGAGGCCTTGCGACCGGTGGGCATCACCCAGGCCGACGCAGCGCCGATCGAAGCGCCAGATGCAGCGCAGCCGGAGGCGATAGTAGAACCCGATGCCGTCGCCACGAAGAAGCCATTCCTGACGAAAGCGGAGATCGAGCAAACCGACGCCGTGCTGGAACAGGGAAACTGGCCGGCCCTGATCGAGGCGCTCGACGGGCGCGACGGTGAGCCGGTCGATCTGCCGGCACCGCTGCGTCTGCTCTACGCCATCGCGCTGCGCGAGAACGACAGCACCGGCGCGGAGCGCACCGCGGGACCGAGCCCCGAAAGGCTCGGCCGCAGCGCGGTCGGCGAGCTGCTCCAGGTCCCGCGCAACACGGCCATCGTGCGCGTGATCTCGCGCCGCCTGCTGCGAAAGCGGCCGCTGTTGCAGAAGCCGCCGAGCCGCGGGGTGTCGTTCATCGTCACCGCGATCGCGCTGGCGGTCGGCGTTGGCGGCGGACTGATCTTCAGCGGCGAGATCTTCGAGCTACTCTGGAAGTAGCTCAGCCCGTCTCGGCGCGGCTCTCCGCCAGCTGCTCGACGAGTCGTCGAATCCTGGCCGGGGCTTTGAGCTCGCTCCAGATCGCCAGCGCGCCCTCCCTCTCGGCCCGCGCCGTGTCGGCATCGCCACGCCCCTCGTAAATCGCCGCGCGCCCCTCGAGCGCGAAGGCCTCGAAGGGGCGCATGCCGATCTCGGCGGCACACGCAATCGTCGCATCCAGGTGCAGCAAGGCGCGCCCCTGCCACTCCGGCGTTCCAGCCGCGAGCACGCGCGCCTGGGCCAACATACCGCAGACCAGGTAAGCCTGCTCGTCGTGACTGCTGGCCTCCTCCTCGGCGCATCGCGCGGTGTCGAGCGCACCGCCGAGATCACCGTCGTGGAGCTGGGCGTAGGCCTTCGCGACGAGCAGGTAGTCGATGCCGTAGTGCGCGGCGGCACGGTAGGTGCCCGTGGCCAGGGCGTCCTCGATGACCGCTCGACCGCGCGCCGCATCCCCCGTCGCGATCAGAGCGCGGCCCAGGCGCGCCGCGATCGGCGCATGCATCACGTGCACGTCGTTGTCGCGACACAGCCGCATGGCGAGTTCGAGCGTCTCCCGTGCCTCCTCCGGCTCGCCCATCACGAGCTGCAGGTAGCCGAGCTCCTCGAGCACCATCGTTCGCGAATAGGGGTGATCGATCTCCTCGCCGAGCGCCGCACCGCGCTCCAGGATGGAGAGCGCTTCCTCGAAGCCCCCGAGGAGCGTGAGGGCCGAGCCCGCGAAGGTCGCGATGAAGCAGCTCGGATAGCCCGCCCAGCCCATGCGTTTGCGCGCGAGTGGGCCTTCGAATTCGCGCACCAGCTCGCGCAACACAGCCACCGCGGGCCGCAGCTCGCCCAGGGCATGGTGAATCACCCCCTGGTAGTAGCGCGTGGCGAGCTCGGTCGTGCTGTCCCCGAGCGCGGCCGCCTCCTGCACTGCCTGTTCGGCGACGGTCTGGGCGCGGCGGTGCTGCGCGAGCAGCCACAGGGTCATGGACTGTTGACTGTGAATGGTCGCCAGGCGCGCGGCATCACCCAGCGCCTCGGTGCGCTCCTCCGCTTCCTCGAGCAGCGAGAGCGTCCGGGTGTGTTCGCCGAGCGGTACCAGCGGCGCCATTGCGCGCAGGCGTAGATCGATCGAGCGCTCGGCACGGCCGCGCCCCGCAGGCAACAGCTCGACCATCTCCAAACAGCGTGAGAGGTGTTGCCAGGCCGCCTGGCTCGCCGAGCTGCGCAGGGCGCGCGTGCTGGCCATCTCGTGATAGCCGATCGAGCGCTCCCACTGTTCGGCCCGGTAGGTGTGCTCTGCCAGACGCTCCACGTACTCACCCAGGCGCTCCGGGTACAGCGCCTCCAGGGTGTCCGCCGAGCGCCCGTGCAGCGTGCGCAAGCGCGGCTTGAGCAGACGGTTGTAGACCACGTCCTGGATCAACGCGTGTTTGAAGCTGTACATCGGCGCACGAAAGGCACGCGTTTCGTAGAGCAGGTCGGCCCGCGTCAGCGCGGCCATGCGCTCGTCGAACTCCTCCTGCGAGAGATCGGCGACCCGCTGAAGCATCGACGCGGGCGTGTCGTCACCCGTGACGGCTGCGGCTTGCAGCAGCTCCAGGGGCTCGTTCCGGAGCCGATCGACGCGCGCCGCGAGCAGCGCCTCGACCGTGGCCGGCATCTCGAACCGGGTGCCCCCGTCGGCAGCGGCCGTGCGGGTATCCAGCCCCTCCGCCAACAGTGCGCGCGCGCTCTCCTCGATGAAGAAGGGGTTGCCCTCGGTTTGCTCGACGACCCCGCGCAGCAGGTGTGCCACGTCCGCTTCGCCGAGCAGCGCGCCCATCAGCTGCTGGGCCGCGTCGCCCCCGAGCCCCTCGAGATTGCACGTGTGCACGTCGGGGAGCCCAGCCCACCGTGACTCCAGGTCGGGCCGGTGGGTGAGCAGCAGCAACGTGTGTTCTCCGGGCGGCTGCTCGACCAGGCCCGAGACGAAGGTGAGCGAGTCGTCGTCGGACCAGTGGAGGTCCTCGAAGAGCAAGACCGTTGGCCCCTCGGCACAGATGCTGCGCAGGAGCGAGCGCATGGTCTCTTCGATGCGACGGCGCCGCTGGGCCGGGTCGAGCCGCCGCCACCGCCGGTCCTCGATCGGCAGGTCGACCAGCACGCGCAACCCGGGTTCGGCGTCCTCCGCGATCGCCGGCGCGTCCGCGGCGACCCGCGCGACGCCGCGGGCCACCTTGGAGGCCACGCGCTCGGCGCTGTCCCCCGCGTCCACCTCGAGCACGGACTTGAGCAAGCTCGAGAGCAACCCGTGCGGTCGGTGGCGCCCGTAGGACATGGCCGAGGCCTCGATCATGCGCAGCGGAGCGCCGCTATGCGCCTGCAGCGCCTCGTAGCAGAGCCGCGACTTGCCCACGCCCGGCTCCCCGGACACGACCACGGTCTGCGACGCCCCGGAGAGCGAGCGACCCAGCGCGGTGCGCACGACCGTGAGCGGCTCCTCGCGGCCCACGAGGGGCGAGACGCCCAACGCCAGGTTGGCCTGAAAGCGCGTCTGACCGGTCATGCCGACCAACTCGTGGATCTCCACCGGCTCGCTGCTGCCGCGCACGAGCTGACGGCCGAGCGAGCGGGTGCGCAACATGCCGCGACCGAGGCGGTGGGTGTTGTCGGTGAGTAGCACGCTGCCCGGCTCCGCCAGCTGCTCCATGCGCGCGGCCATGTGCGTGGTGGCACCGACCGCGCGGTACTCGAGGCCGAGCTCGGTCCGGGCGGTGCGCACGAGCACCTCGCCCGAGTCCAGACCCACGCGTATCTGGGGCTCGAGGTTGAGCGCCTCCCAGGCCGTGTCGTCCAGTCGCTGGACCGCATCGTGCATCTGAAGCGCCGCGTTGGCCGCGCGCACGGCGTGATCCTCGTGAGCCACGGGCGCACCGAAGAGCGCCATGATCCCATCGCCCATCACCTGGTTGACCGTGCCGCCGTATCGCTCGACCGAGTCCACCATTCGCACGACGACGGCGTCGAGCAACGCCTGCACCTGCTCCGGATCGCTTCCCTGAATGACACCGAGCGAGCCGCGCAGGTCTGCAAACATCACCGTGACCTGGCGCAGCTCACCGTCGATGGCGGAGCGCGAAGTCTGGCGGTCGAGGCGCGAGGCGACGCCTTCCGCCACACCCGCTGCGCCGTGGCGGCCGCCGTCGAGACGATTGCCACAACCGCCACAGAAGACAGCGCCACCCGGATTGAGCCCTCGACAGCCCGGGCAGCGGCGGGGCGAGCTCATCTCGCACTGCGGACAGGCGTGGTCCGAAGGCTCGATGATCGACCCGCAGCCGTAGCAGTGCATGCTGTCGGTACTCCAGCGGGCGGGGAATCACGCCCTGTCGCGGCCGACCCCATGACGGCTCGCACTCCTATTGTGCCACACCTGGGGGGCCCTCCGGGAGACCCCCGGAGGGCGGGCTCGGCTGGAGCTCAGGAAATCCCGGCCAGATGGGCGAGCGCGCGCAGGCCCGGCATGAAAAAGTAGGCTCCGCCACGCATCTTCACGAACTCTGACAGCCCCCGCATGCGCGTCGCCAACGTCTGCCGCTGGACCGTCATGGTGTTGTCGGCACCCTCGGCCCCGGGCAGCATCGGGTCCCGCGCGTCGGGCAACGCGTCGACGTGCGCGTTGGGGGACCAGCTCTGCTGTACGAACTCGAACTGACGCTCCAGATTGGTGTTGTAGGCCAGGAATACGATGCCCGTTTCCCCGTCCTCACCGGGCTTGGCCGGGTAGACGCGACTGCGCCGCAGGATGCGATGGTGGTTGACCCGCTCCATCGCGACCTCCGGCGTGACGCCAATCGCCTCATCCGTGCGCGAGTCGCGGGGATTGGACCGACGCACGTGCGCACCGATCGGACAGCGCGCGCCCTCCCGATCCTCCTTGGCGTAGGCGAAGTCGTTCTCGGTCCGGTGTGTTGGATCATCCCACTCCGGCGCCAGCTCCAGTGGAGTGCCGCTGCGCCAGCGACCCACCATGCGCGCGCCGACGCGCTCCTCGGCGTCGCGCAACGTCTGCTCGCTGGCCCCGCCGGCCCGATCGCCGAGATCGCGTCGGGCCTGGCCCTCTGTGAAGCGCCTGAAGCCTTCGACGTCCTGGGACAGCTGGCGCATCGCGATGAAGCTGCCGTTGCGGCCGAAGTCCCAGCGGTCGCGCTGACCGGGCACACGCGGCAACACCCCTGGCCCCGGCGGCTCCTGCAACGCGTAGGGCGAAACCGGCAGCTGCTCGTAGGCGTTGCGATGCCCCAGCAGGAACTCGCCGGCCGGCAGGCTGTTATCCCAGCGCGTCATCGGGGCTACGCGGGCGGTTCCCGCGCCCTCGATGCGCGGCTGCGAGAGACCGTCCGCGAAGCCGAAGGGCTCGGTGAAGCTGAGCCGCGCGCCTATCCGCTCGAAGACCTCGAGGCCGGCGCCCCGCAGCCCCAGCGTCGCGTCCAGCCGGGTGCTCTCCAGCTCGCCATGGCTGCCTGCGAAGACCGCGCACAGCATGTCCACCGGGCTGTCGTCGCTGCCCCAGCGCCAGTTCTCGGGAGCCTCGCTCCCGACGTCGCCGAGGACGCGGCTGCGATGGGGTGCGGTCATCCCCTGCCGGAACTCGGGGATGAAGGTCTCGAGCACCTGGGCCGGTAGCCCGAGCCGCTCGAGCCCCCGGTGGGTGAAGGCCAGCATCAGGCGCAGGCCGCGAACCCGGTCGTTATCCTCGCGGCGCCATGCCGGATGGGCCGTGCCGATCAGGGCCGGCGCGCGCGCCAGGTGGGCATCGAGTTGGCGCGCGTCCTCGTCGGCTAGGCGATTGGCTTCCGCTGTGGCCTCGGCCAGCCTGCCGATCCACGTGCGTGCCGCTGCGGCATCCGTGACGCGCATCAGGAGGTAGCTGGTCACGGGGCGCTCGCGGTAACCGCGCAGGATCAGCCTCTGGATGTCATGGGGCTCCGGCAGGGGCATGGTGGTCGTCTCCGCCTCAGACGCTCCTGAGCGCCTCGTCGCACTCGGCTTCACTCATCGGATCGCCCCCCCAGATGCGCGTGGGCTGGGAGCCCACCGGGGCGGTCGAAACCTCGCGCGATAGGGACACCCGTAGCGCCGTCGCCCCGTCCACGTCCTGGACGGAGAGGTCGTGGTAGGCGCTGTACCAGCCTAGCGTCTCGCGCTGGATGCGACGCCCGAAGGCCTTGAAGCGCTGCTCGTCCCGGATCCCGCCCCACAACAGGAAGAGCGGCCGCGGGAAGCTCACGGTATTGCCCCAGACGGCGGTGACACCGACCACGTTGGTGAAGTCGCCCAGGTAGCTGCCGAAAGCATCGTCGTAATTGCTGAGGAAGAGCAGCCGACGCTGGTCCGGCAGGATCAGGAAGCGCGCGAAGTGGATGCTCTTGATGCCACCCAAGTCGCCACGGTTGAACATCACCCACGCCGCGAGCGCCACCGCCCGCAGCACACCGCGCAGGGTCGCCACGCGAAGGCGATGGGCGGCGGTGCCCGGCTTGCCCTTGATCGTGCTGACGTTGACGAGGTGGTTCTGGTAGACGTGGTCCTCATGGCGCTGGACCTCGTCGAGGTGCTCGAGGTCCCAGCTCGCCTCCTGGTTACCCTCCCGTTCTTCCGCGCGCCGGATCGCAAGCATGAAGAGCGCCGCCTCGACCGCGGCGAGCAGCAGGAATGCGAGCAGCACGACCGACCAGTAGAGCAGCAAGCGCAGCGGGCTCTCCCAGTTCGAGAGGAAGAGCAGGACCCACAGCATGGCCAGGACGGGCGTTGCGAGCCAGCCGGCGGTAGCCCCCCAGGCCACGTGGATCACGGCGAAGGCGACCGCGAGAGTTGCGAGGGCGAACAGCCCTCCGACTCCGACGCTGAGCACCGCCATCGCGATCGTCTCGACCTCAGAGGCGAACACCGGGGCCTGCGGTGCGTGAACCAGCAGGTACGCCCAACCCGCGGCCGCCAGCGGCGTCAGCAGGCTCGCCAGCACGCGCCCGAAGGTAGCCAGCGTCAGGCCGCCGACTGCGACCACCACCAGCACTCCACCGAGCAACGTAAGCGCATCGGCGATCAGGGGATGCAAGATGCCGAACAGCCGCGGGCACACACCCACGAGCCCGACGATCAGCGTCGTGCGCCAGGCCCAGGACTGGAGCTTGCGCCGCAGGACCCCGAGCAAGATGCGCGTGCCCTTGCCGGCCAGCTGCCGCGGCGTCTCGCGCCACCAGGGAAAGACGAAGAGCAGCGCATAGGCAGATGGCGCGAGCGCGACGATCAACGCCCCCAGCGGATGGGCGCGCAGCCAGGCGATCAACGACGCGACGCTCGATTCGTCGGGCCGGGGCGCCCCGAGCTCGAGCGAGACGCGCACGGCGAGATCGATCAACCCTGTGATGCCGAGGACGAAGACGAGCACCCAGAGGCCGGCGCGGGCGCTGGCTCCCGCCATCTTCGCGAAGCCGCCCCGACGCAGGCTCCAGCGCACGCGCAGCGAGCGTGTGGGCGGCGGGCCGGCCGACTCCGGCAGGCGGCGCTGCAGCTCGCGAAAGGTGTGGCCGGCGGTGTTGCGCCAGCCGATCTCCTCGAGCTTTGCCGCCGCCTTCTTGCGCAGCTCGCGCTCGGTCTTGATCTGCTGCACGCTGCGGTCGGGCGTGCCCAGGTAGTACGCGTCG
Organism: Myxococcales bacterium; assembly: GCA_028817855.1. Taxonomy (GTDB): domain Bacteria; phylum Myxococcota_A; class Polyangia; order Polyangiales; family JAFGIB01; genus JAOUOP01. Next base: position 10,885 of record JAPPOT010000144.1, on the reverse strand, counting down.
GCGCCGCGGTTGTGGGCGCGCAGGAAGCGCTCGAGGTCGCGCACGCCGCCCTCTCGAGGGTAGTTCCGGCAGCGCGAAAAGAGTCGCCCCAGCACGCCCTGGGCCTTGCGCGCGAGGTGCTCGTAGAGGTCCCCCGCGGCGCCGTCCCAGTTGACCTCGAGGGCGACGTAGCCGGGGCCCACGTCCGGCTCGGGGTCCACGATGAAGAAGCTCATGAAGTGGACGCGCTCCGTGTCGTGCAACGTGCGCAGCTCCGGATCCTGGCGCATCTGCGAGCCCAGGGCGCGAAGGTCCTCGCGCAGCGCCTCGAGCCCGTCGCCAATGTCGGCGGGCAGCTCGCCCAGGATGGTGATCGCCTCGTGGCGCGTCATGGCGCGCCCTTCCCGCCGGCGAGGCGGTAGCTGGAGACGATCGGGCCGCGGTAGCGGAACACACCCGGCTCGGCGCTCCCGATGGTGGGCTCGCGCAGCAGCGCCACCGCCATCTCGGTGAGCACGCCATTGGCGATCCAGTCGCCCAGGCATACGTGGCGGCCCGTGGCGTAGTGCAGGTAGAGCTCGCGCTCGCGGTAGGGGTTGAAGTCGTCGGGCTGGTCGAAGACCAGCGGGTCGAGCATCGCCGCCATCGGCGAGATCAGCACCTTGCGGTTGGCCCCGACCCGCGTCTCTTCCTCGGTACCGGTAGCCAGCGTGGTCGCCCGCGCGGCGTACCGCGGCAGGAAGGCGAACGGCGGCTGGAAGCGGAGCGCCTCGAGCACGTAGCCGAGCAGCTCGTCGCGCTCGACGTCGGTCCCCCCACGCGCGAGCCCAGCCGCGCGGTCGCGCTGATCGGGGCGGCGCAGCAGCTGGTGGAGCATGAAGAGGAAGGAGCGACCGACCGTGCGACCGGCGAGCATGAGGCCCCCGACGGAGGAGGCGATCTCGGAGGGCTCGAGCTCACCCTGCTGCCCCAGCCGCGCGATCACCCCCGGCGGTGGCGCCTCACGGGCCGCCACCTCCTTCAGGTGCGCGAGGAACTCCTCGGCGGCGGCGTCCGCGACTTCCTCCAGGCCAAACGGCGCGGGCGTGCCGGACACGATGATCGCCCCCAGCACGCGGAGCCAGCCGCCGAGGACCTGCTCGCCGGCCTCCAGGTCGAGCAGCTCGCTGCCAACGGCCTTCCCGTGCGCGTCATCGAAGGGCACACCGTAGAAGCGGGAGCTGAACCGGGTCACGACCGGATCCACGTAGCGCGCGAGGAGGTCGACCTCGCGACCGGGGCGGAGCTCGTTCGCCAGCTCGGCGGCGACCTCCTCGCAGACTTCGCGGGCGACCTGCTGCAGGCCCCCCTCGCCCGAGCGCAATGCACGGCGGAGCTCCTCCTTCTGCCGGCGATACTGGGGCGAGTCGTCCATCCCCAGAATGAACGGACCGAGCTTCATCTTGGTGTCGCTCGGTGCGCCGAAGCGCAGCTCGGTATCGCGCTCGAAGACCTCGCGCACCTGGGCATTGCCGAGCACCCAGGTGCCAAAGACGGGCACGATGCGACGAAAGCGCTGGATGAGACGCATGAGCGCCCGTAGGCGCGCAGCATCGCGGGTCATCTGAACCGACAGAAGATCGCCGAGCAGCATCCTCCCCCGTTCCCCGCGGCATCTCTCCCATCCCGACTCGCCGCGGGCTCGGCTCGATCGTACATGGACGCGCGGCGACGACCGTGAAAAATCGTCGCTTTGCCCGGAGAGCTAGCAAGATCAGGCTAGGCCGTATCCCTAGTGCGTCGCCGGACGCTAGAGGCGGATCGGGTAGCGAATCTGGAAGCGCTTGTCGGCGAAGGGCTTGAAGCGCGCGCGCTTTGCCGCCCGGTTCACGCAGCGTGCGACCGCGCCCGGCACACCGGTGGCCTTGGCGCTGCGCACCCTTCCACGGGGGCCGTCGATGACCATCGCGATATGGGCAACGCCGCCCTGCCCCCGGGCACAGGCCCGGATGCGCGACTGAACGCGCTTCATGCCGGCGAGGATCGAGGCACGGTCCGGCTTCGCGGGGAGCTTGCGGCGGACGCGACGCTTCTTCTTCTGCTGCGGTTCTTCCACGTTGGCCGGCCTGGTCCCGGACGGTTCGGGTTCCGGCGTCGGGCGCGCGGCGGGCTCGCCTGCGCTCTTCGCCGGCGTGGGGGCCGGCTGTTGGGCGGGTGCCGATGGAGGCGGCGTTGTGGGTGGCTCGACGACAGCGTGTGCGCTGGGGGCTACGGCGGGCGCCGGCGCACCGGTCTGGCGCTCCTTGAGGATCAGCGCCAACGCAACCACTGCAATGGCGAGCATGGCTCCGCAGACCACCATGGCGATGGCGATCCAGTTGACTGGCCGCACAGGCTCGAGCTTTGGCGTGGAGGGCGCGTCGAGACGTCCGATGGTCGCCTTGCGCTGCAGCCCGGAGACCGGGTCGCCGTTTGGGTCCAGCCGCTGTTCGATCGATCGCAGATCGATCAGGCCGGAGTTGTCTTCTGTCGTACGTGCGCTCGAACCTGACCTTCTTCCGCCCATCGCTGCTCCTCCGCCACACGGAAGCGCCGGCATCCCGTGCCGCATCCCCACTGCCCGCACCGGTCCGGTCGTGTCCGCATGCTCCCTCCTGCGCCGTGAAGATCGGGAAGAAACGGGTCCCGAGGGCTCGAAAAGAGAGTACCCCAAATAGTAACACCCAGAGACCCATTCTGACCATAGAATGGCATCTGGTGGCCACCAATTTTATGAGTAGTTTCATGCTCTTGTGGGCACTCCCCCGACATCACCCACCTTGCGCTTCACCTTCGACAGTGGCGATACTCGAGCGCGGAGCTAGCCAAATATTGGGTCATGGGGACCCCAACGGCGATTGCCCGAGACGTAGATGAGCAGCTCGACTCCTCCCAGCAAGAGTGGACCTCCCGTGCGGATCCGCTGCCGCAACCCGAACCACATCGCGCGCGAGCTGAGGCGGAGGGCGACCAGCGATAGCCTCTTCATCCCCAGCGAGGCACCCGCCGAAGCCGGCGCGACCCAGGAGTTCCTGTTCTACGTCCCCGATGGCCCCGAGGTGCGAGTCGAGGCCGAGGTGCTGCAGAGCATGCCTCCGGCCGACGGTGGCGGCGAGCTGCCCGGCATGCTGGTGGCGTTCGACGAATCCGCGGTCCAGGCCGCAGACGCCATCGACGACGGCGAGGGCGAGGCCCGCGACCGTCGCGCACGCGCACGTCGCACGCGCGCCGCGATGATCCCGGGCCCGCGCGAGTCCCAGTCCACCCACAGCGTGGCCGAGTCCTCACGAGTGCTGGCCGCGCTCGAGGCCGAGCTCGGCGCGATGGAAGGCAAGAAGGATCACGAGGTTCTCTTCCTCGGGCCCGACGCGGATGCGCCCGCGGTGCACGCGGCCTTCTCCCGCCTGGGAGAGCAGTACGACTCCAGCCACTTCGGCAACTACGGCTCGACCGCGATCCTCGAGGCCGCCTCCCGCATCCTCGGACGCATGCGGCAGGCCCACGACCGGCTGGTCCACAAGCTGCAGAGCATCGCCCCCGAGCCCGTCCAGCTCTCGCTGCTGCCGCGCGAGCGCAGCAACCCCGTGATCTCCGACGCCGCCGCGCTGATCACGGGCGAGGCCTACGTGGAGGCGCAGCGAAGCTTGAGCGAGGCCCTGCGCGACAACCCGGCCGACCGCGATGCCCGCATCTGGCTGCTGATCGCCCAGGCACGCCAGGCCGAGGCCTGGGAGGACTTCGAGACCGCCAAGACACGCTACCGGGCGGTCCTGGCACTCGACCGCGACCACGAGGTCGCAGCCAAGGGCCTCGCGCGGGCCGCCGCACGCACGGCTCCCGGAACGATCTCCCGGCCTTCCGGACGGGGCCCCAGACGCAGTCAGCGCTCGCGCGGTTGAGCGTCCGTCGCGCCCAGCGCCGCCTCGCGGGCAGCCTGACGCTTGGCCACGGGGAACGGCAAGATGCGCCGTACCGGTCCGCGCATGCCGCGGCGGACCATGCCGTAGTCGCTGTTCGGGTGCCAGAAGAGGTAGCCATCGCCACCGCCGAGGGCCACCGCGCGCACCTGCTCGGCGATGAACTCGGGCGTGAAGTGGTCGGCCCCCGCTTCGAAGGCCTGGAGGAAGGGGCGGATCACGACGGCATCGCCCAGGCGCTTGCGCAGATTCGTCACGCCGTAGCGCACCAGCTTCTCCGCTCGCCGGTCGCGACCCCGCGCCCAGCTGCGCATGCCGTTGACATAGAGCATCGGCGAGAGGACCTCGACGTAGGGCAGCCAGTGCTCGAGCTCCTGCCCGAGCCCCGCGGGGCGATGGAAGCGATAGGCCGTCACGCCGAAGACGTCGACTCCGAGGGGCACGTCGACCGCCCGGTCGATGCGCTCGAGCAACCCGGCCAGGACCTGGTGGCGCGGACGCGAGTCCGTGGCCGGAAAGACCGCGAACTCGGCGGCCTCATCGACCGGAAAGCGGAAATAGTCGAGCTGGATCTCGTCGACGCCGAGCGCGGCCGCCTCCTTCGCCAGCTCGACGATCAGGTCGTGGTTGGCACGGTTGTAGGGATCGAGCCAGGTGTTGCGCTTGCCCCAGTTGGCCCAGAGCTCGCCCTCATGCCCCCGACGCCCGTCCATCACCGCGCGCGAGAGGTCCCGCCGCGGCAGGCTCGGGTCGGAGAAGCAGACGATCCTCCCGATGGTGTAGATGCCCTCCTGCTTCAGCTCCGCCATGAGCTTCGTGGGCTCGGGGATGAAGTCGGCCACCTGCGGCTTCAGCAGCTCGATCGAAGTCGGATAGGTGACCTGCCCCTTGCCGTCCTTGAGGTCGATCACCGCCGCGTCCATGCGAGCCCTGCGTAACGTGTCCGCGATGCGCTGGGCGCCGAGGTAGCGCACCCGCATGCCGCTGAAGTAGAGCCCCCTCGCCGCCTGCCCCTGAGGGCTGACTTCATCGTGCAGCGCCGGGTCCTGCGGAGCCTGCCGCTGGGCATCGTGCGTGACCGGAAGCGGCGTGGGTTCGAGGTCTTCTGCGGCGAGAGGCGCGGTCCAGAGCAACGCCGACAACAGGTACAGCCGCACTCCACGAAACATCACCGATCGAGTCTAGCTCCATGCGGCGGCCGCAAAAATGCGACCTGTAGGCAGCGAGCGCAGGGGTATGGGCAGCTCCGGAGGCGCCCGGTCGGCAGTGCACTTGCCCAACGCAGCGCGGACCGGCAGGCTCGTCTATCGGCCATGGGCGCCCCACGACCTGCAGCGCCGGAGCCCGCAGAGGGTTTCCAGTCCGACAGCAGCAACTTCTCGCGCGCCACCGAGCTCAACTACGCCTACGCCGACATCGCCTTCTCGGTCCCCTGGATCCTGGGGCTGGTTGTCCACGGGCCCGGCCTGACCCTCTTCATCCCGGCCCTCATCACAGGCGTAGCGGCGGTGCTCGTCGACTACGTGTGGTTCTACCGCAACGGTCGCCGCGAGGTGCTCCTCGATGGCGAGCGGGCCGGCGGCGGGCTCATCGCCTGGTGGCTGGTCTTCTGGTTCGAGTTCCTGATCGCCTTCAACATGGGCGCCTACCTCGGCCTCGTGCTCCACGTGGGTCTTAGCTCGACGCTCGGGATCCAGGCGACCGTGGCCTACCTGCTCTTCTTCTGGATCCTCACGCCGATCGGAGGCCGCCTGCTCGGCGACCTGGGCATCGGGCGCAGCCTGGTGGTCACCACGCGCCGGGTCGGTGGGGGTCTGAGCTGGGGGCGCCTGGGCGCGACCTTCGCGCTTCACGCCGCGGTCTACTTCGCGGTCCTGAGCCCTGACCTGGGCAAGTCGGCCGAGCTCTTCGCGATCGGCATGCTCACGGCGGGCGGCATGGAGCTGCCCCTCTACATGCTGCGCATCCGCCCGGGCGATGACGCCTGGAAGGCCTTTGTGCTCAACACGCTGGTGGAGTGGAACTACGCCGCCCCACTGATGTACCTGCTGCTGCATACCATGGGCCTGGCCTTCTGATGACGAACGTCGCAGACAACCGTGTGCCCCCGCTGGTGCGTTTGGCCAACGCGGCTGGCGCAGCGCTGTCTCCGCTGGGGCTGGCGCCGGCGCAGCCCGACGCGCAGGAGGTGATCGACGCGGTCGCGCGACGCACCGGGCTCGACGCGGAGGGCAGCGAGTACGAGGCCGCCTTCCGCAACGCGATGGCCTCCGCCGGCGAAGGCACCGAGCTCACCCCCTTCGGCCGCTGGGGCGTGCGCCAGGTCGCGTGGCGCATGCTCGACAACCGCGTCCGCATCGCCGACGTGCTGCGCCGCACTCCGGAGATCGAGCGCATCCCGATCGAGCGGCCGGTCTTCGTGGTGGGCTGGTTCCGCAGCGGCACCACCCTGCTCCATCGCCTGCTCGCCAGCGCGCGCGGTGCCCGCGTCCCCAGGGCGTGGGAGCTGTACTTTCCCGTGCCCGGGGATGGCGATCCGGAGCGCGATGCCGCTCGGCGCCGACACCAGATGGAACGCATGCTGCGGATCGCCCACACGGCCATTCCGGCGCTACCCACGATGCACCGAATCGAGGCCGAGAGTCCGGAGGAGGCGACCGTCCTGCTCGACAACGAGGGCGCAGGCATCTACTTCCTGCACGCCTTCGGGGCACACGCCCACGGTCACTTCCTGGCGCGCCACGACATGGACTACGCCTACCGCTCACTGAAGCGGCAGCTGCAGCTGCTGTCCTTCTCGGGCGGGGCCGGTCGCTGGGTGCTCAAGTGTCCCTTCTCGATGTGGAAGCTGGACGCGCTCTTCCGCGCCTTCCCCGACGCCACCGTGGTGCACACCTTCCGCGACCCGCGCGAGAGCATCGGCTCGGTCTGCAGCCTCTCGGCGATCCTTCAGCAGAGCTTCTGCCGTTCTGTGGATCTGAACGCGATCGGGCAGTTCTGGTCGCGCTTCTGTCTGGACGGCCTGCAACGAAGCGCGAGCATGCGGGCCGATGGCTCGGGGCGCATCTTCGAGGTGGGCTATCGGGAGCTGGTCGCTGGCACCGCGGGGGTTTTGACGCGACTGGGTTCGGCGCTAGACCTGGAGCTGCCGCCGCCCGACCCACAGCGCGGGGGTGGGGGGCACGGCCGGCACCGCTACGACCTCGCGAGCTTCGGCCTGGACGGGGGCGAGCTGCTCGCGCGCTTCGGCCCCCACCTGCCGGTGACCTGACTCCGAGCAGGCCGGTACGAACGCCAGCTAGAAGGAATCGTGCGGCTGACGCTGGCGAAGCTCACACGGTGGACTGACCGGCGCCCCGCCAAGTCGCAGCTGTCGGTGTCGACCTCGACCGTACTGATGCCGACACGGTCGTCACCACCACCGGAATCCGGCGCGTCGGCGTCGCCTGCACGCTCGGTCACACCGTCGGCGCCGCCCTCATCATCCGCAACCTCACTGGGCGCCGTCACCACGGCTCACCGCATGTCAGCGTGATCAAACACACGCGCCAGCACGACAACACCGCCCAGCTCCCATGCAATGCTCCCACCTCCATCGGTCAACCGAGGCGTTCTACAACCGCAAGGGCGGCGCGCCCGTCGACGACCGCAGCTCAGTAGGGCGGGCGTCCGACGATGTTGCCCACGGGGGCGTAGTTGCACACCCAGACCTCCGCGCCGTCGTCGCACGCCTCGACCGCGCAGCCCACCTCGCGTGTGCCCTCCCAGATGATCTGGGTGTAGTGGCCGCAGCCTCCCGAGTCATCGCAGGCGGAGGTGCAGCTGTCGGAGCCCATGAAGGTTCCGTAGCTGTAGCAGGCTTCCTCGCTGGCCCAGCCATCCTCCACGACCTCCGCCGCGGTCGGCTCGAAGCCGAGGAACCAGGCCAGGTTCTCGCCGTAGCGGCAGTCGCGCGAGTGGGTCAGTGGGCAACCCCTGTCGACGAGCTCGAGCGCCCAGTCCTTCGCGACCGCCGCGAGATCATCGGACCAGGTCAAAGGCGGCAGGGGCGTGGAAGGCTCCGGATCACGCAGCGCCGCGCGCACGCGGTTGTGCGCCTCGACCATGCCAGCCATGCGGCCCTGCTCGCCGCCGGCGCAGCCACCATTGTCCTCGCATGCCGGAATCGGATCATCGGCCTGATCACAGGCCAGCACCTGCTGAGGGTCGAAGAGCCCTCCGAGATCATCGCCACAGGACAGCAGCGGCAGCATGCACGCGACGAGCAGCGCCGTCAGGACGCGGTGGCCGAGGTCCATGCCGAAAGAATGATCCAGCCGCGTGGGAGACGCCAGGAGAGGCGCACGGACGCTCACTCGAGAACGAGTACGGCCTGGCACGCCAATTGCCAAGTATCGGGGCGTGAAGCGGCAGCTGACACACCCTGGCACATGGGCGGAGCTTGCGGCCCTGCTCTGCCTGGCGGGCGGCTGCCTGACGACCGCCGGCGATCCGGGCACCGGCCCGCAGCCCGCTCCCCTCGATGAGAACATCGCGGGCGCCCCCGCCGAGCTCCCGGTGGACCCCGACAGCGCCTTCACGGCGGAGCTCGGCATCGTCGACCCGGTGACCGGCTTGGATTTCCTACCCCTACCCGAAGGCGCCCCGATTCCGATCGCGGGCACGGGGCAAGCCGGCCTCACCGCGCGGCTCGCGGTCAAGCTGAGCGCGCAGGACGGCGTGGCGATTCCCGCCGACGTGCTGATCGACGTGATGCTGATCGAGCTCGCGACAGGCGAGACCGCGCAGAACCGGGCCAATGTCCCGCTGCGGCTCACCTGTCGCGCCGACGGCGCCTGCTATCGGGTGCCGATGCTGATCGAGGTGAGCCACCTCGGCGGCGAGGGCAGCGAGGTCGAGGGCTCGCTGACCGTGCGCGACGTGGAGGATCCAGCGCGCGTCCTCGCCCGGGCCAGCTGCACCGGCACCCTCGAGCGCCGCTAGAGAGCCCTGGAAGTCGCCCCTGCGAGCTCCCTTTCGAGCACTCCGCACGACACTGTGCGACGAGGCCCGCCATGCATTTGTCATGGAATCGCGGGATAATCGGTGGGAACGGATCGTAGCGCCACGGCGCACCGGTCTCTCACCGATCGCACAAGGGAGACGATGGGAAAGACTATTGGCATCGACCTCGGCACCACGAACTCCTGCGTGGCCGTGCTCGAGGCGGATGGCCCCCGCGTGATCACAGCCAAGGATGGCTCCAATACGACCCCGTCCACGGTCGCTTTCGTGGACGGCAATGCGCGCTTCGTGGGCAGCGCTGCCGTGCGCCAGACCCTGACCAACCCGGAGGGCACGATCTGGGGCGTCAAGCGCCTCTTCGGCCGCAAGTACCAGGATCCCGCGCTGGAGGGCTGGCTGATGGGCCTGCCCTATGAAGTGATCGAGGCGGCCAACGGCGACGCCTGGATCCAGGTCGGCGACCGGGAGCTCAGCCCCCAGGAAGTCTCCGCCATCGTGCTGTCCAAGCTCAAGGAGCAAGCCGAAGACTACCTGGGCGAGACCATCACGGAGGCCGTCATCACGGTGCCGGCCTACTTTCAGGAGAACCAGCGCCAGGCGGTCCAGGACGCCGGCTCGATCGCCGGGCTCGCGGTCCGCAACGTGCTCAACGAGCCGACCGCGGCCGCCCTCGCCTACGGCATCGACCTCGACGAGAACCAGACGGTGGCGGTCTTCGACCTGGGCGGTGGCACCTTCGACATCACCCTGCTGACCACGGGCGCGGGCGAGTTCAAGGTGCTAGCCACCAACGGCGACGCCTTCCTGGGCGGCGACGACTTCGACCGGCGCGTGGTGGAACACCTGCTGGAGGTCTTTCGCGAGCAGACCGGTGTGGTGCTGACCGACGATCCGATGGCGATGCAGCGCCTGGTCGACGCGGCGCGTACGGCCAAGACCGAGCTCTCGAGCGAGCAGACCACGGAGGTGAAGCTCCCATTCCTCAAGAGCGGCCAGGGTGGCGCCATGCACCTGGAGACCACCATCTCACGGGCGCTGCTCGAGGAGCTGACCTCGGACCTGATCGACGACCTGGCCGAGCCCTGCTGGGCGGCCCTGGACGACGCCGGCATCAATGCGCAGGACCTGGACCGGGTGCTCCTGGTCGGCGGCATGACGCGCATGCCCGCGGTGCGGCACAAGGTCGCCGAGATCTTCGGCAAGAACTTCCACCAGAACGTCAATCCGGACGAGATCGTGGCGATGGGGGCAGCCCTCAAGGGCGGTATCCTCGACGGTGCGTACAAGGACGTGACGCTGCTGGACGTCACGCCCCACTCCCTGGGCATCCGCGTGGTGAACGACAAGATGGCCGTGCTGATCGAGCGCAACTCGGCGATCCCGACCACGGCCGCGCGCACCTTCTCCACGTCGAAGGACAACCAGGGCTACGTCGACGTCGAGGTCTACCAGGGTGAAGACGACAACGCCCTGGCGAACACGCGCTTGGGGCGCTTCAAGCTCCACGACCTGCCCGAGGGCAAGGCGGGCGAAGTCTACGTGAAGGTCGAGTTCAGGATCGACGAGGACGGCCTGGTCACCGTGACCGCCACCGACCGCAAGACCGGCAAGGCCGCCTCCATCGACGCCAACCCCTCCGCCGGCCTGAGCCGCGAGCAGGTCGAAGACGCCAAGCTCCCCCCCCTCGAGCTCATGTGAGCGATAGGGAATCGCCGAGCTTCGCTCAGGACCGGCTCACGTCCTCGAGCAAATCCTCGACGTAGCGCTGCTACGCCTGCGGTTTACCCTGCGGGCGCGCTCGCTCCTGAACGAACCTCGACGATTCGAGTGGCGAGCATCCCCAACCCGCTCCCACGCACCGAGCCGCCTCATCAACAGGTGGTCGGTGGGGTGCGGGCGGCCGCTCAGCACACGCCAAACCAGCACCCACGCACCGAGCCGCCTCATCAACGGGTGGTCGGGTGGGG
>JAPPOT010000093.1 GCA_028817855.1 Myxococcales bacterium | reverse complement strand
GCGACAAGATCAGGTCATCTGAACTGGAGGTCGCGGCGGGCAGGCCGTAGGCCCCTCCGATCAGGAAGGCGAGCGTGCCAGCGGCGTGGTCCTCGCAGTCGCGCACGAGGTCGGCCAGGCCACGGCTGTCGAGACTCTTGCCCTCGACCTCGAGGGCGACCACGCGCGCTCGTGCGGGCCGCGCGCGGGCGAAGCGCTCGGCGACCTCGCGCTCGCCGCCGTCCCTGAGCTCGATTTCGTCGCAGGCCGCGTAGCGGCGCACGCGGCCCAGGTAGTCGTCCAGCTCTGCGCGCAGGCCACGCTGCTTGACCTTGCCGACGGCGATGATCGCGATGCGCACGGCAGCGGCTCAGTCGCGGACGCGATCGGACCCGGAGCGGGCCGGATCGTCATCGGGGTCGTCGACGGTCACGCGTGCCGCATCGATCCAGAGCGACTCCAGGTCGTAGTAGCCCCGGGTGTCCTGATGGAAGATGTGCACGATCACATCACCGTAGTCCATCAGCAGCCAGGTGGCCTGCGGCATCCCCTCGATCCCGATGCAACGCACACCGTCGTGGTCCAGCTTCTGCTCGATGTTGCGCGCAAGCGCGGCCACCTGACGGTCGCTGCGACCGCTCATCACCACCACGTAGTCCGAGTAGTCCACCTTGCCGCGCACGTCGATGATCTCGACGTTGAGGGCCTTGACGTCGAGCGCCACGTTGGCGATGGAGAGGGCCAGCTCGCGCGCCTCACGCGCGTCCTGGTCGCGGGGGCTGTCGGCTTGCGGATCTTTGGTGGGCCCGTCGCTGCCCTTGCCATCACCGCCGTTGCCGTTCCCTGTTCCGTTCGTCAAAAAGCTACCCGTTCCTCGCTTCTTCCCGCGCTCGCGCGTGCTCCCATCTTACGGGGCGCACCGGCCCCCGGCAACGCTCACAGCACCACCAGGTCGTCGCGGTGTACGATCTCGTCGCCCCCATAGTGTCCCAGGCGCTGCTCGATCTCCTCCGAGCGCGCGCCCACCAGCTTTTCCACATCCCGCGCATCGTAGCGCGCCAACCCTCGCGCCACCTCACTGCCATCGGCACGCTCAATCGACACCGCCTCACCGGTCCGGAACTGGCCGCACACCGCCGTGATCCCGATCGGCAACAGGCTGCGCTTGCGCTCGATCAGGGCGCTGGCGGCGCCGTCGTCGATCACCAGGGTGCCACTCATCTTGAGCGTGTAGGCGATCCAGTACTTGCGGCTCGCCATGCTGGCGCCGGCCGGCAGGAAGACCGTGCCCACATCCTCACCATCGAGCAGCCGTGTCAACACCTGCTTGTCGGCGGCGGGTGCGATCGCGACCGGCAGGCCACGCTGCAGCGCGCGCTCGGCCGCCCCCACCTTTGACGCCATCCCACCCAGGCTCACACGGCTGACCTCGTCCCAGATCCACGAGCGCACGTCATCGACGTCGCGCACCAGCGAGACCCGCTGCTTGTCTTCGTCGAGCAGCCCATCCACGTCGGTCAGTAGCACCAGCAGATCGGCGCCGACCAGGGAGGCGACCAGCGCCGCGAGCTGATCGTTGTCGCCGAACTCGATCTCCTCGGTCGAGACCGTGTCGTTCTCGTTGATGATCGGCACCGCACCGAGCTCGACCAGCGCGTCGATCGCGTGGCGGGCGTTGAGGTAGCGCGTGCGATCGCGCATCCCCGCGTGGGTCAGCAGCACCTGGGCGACCGCCAGATCGTGCGCCGCGAAGGCCTGCTCGTAGGCCTGGATCAGGCGCGACTGACCGACCGCCGCGGCCGCCTGCAGGGTCGGGAGCGCGCTGGGGCGTCCAGACAGACGGAGCCGCTCGGCGCCCATGGCCACCGCCCCGCTGGAGACCAGCACCACCGTGTGGCCGCGCGCGATCAGGCGCGCGGTCTGCTCGGCGAGCTGGGCGAAGCGGCCCTTGCCGGTCTCGCCCTCGACGATCGCACGACTGCCAACCTTGACGACGATGCGGCGGGCGCCCGAGAGGGCGGCGCGGGGCTGTGGGGTCTCACTCACGGGGGGCCTCGGCGGCGCCATACTGGTGCGGGGCCGCCCGCGACGCAAGCCGGCGCCGATTTGACGCCCCGAGCGGGCCCGGTGCAGCTATTTGCCCGCCGGCCCGCGCCGGGCGCTACCCTAATGGGCGCGTGGAAGCCGACGTGCCGCCGATGCTGGTCTCCGACCTGCCCCCGTGGCTGATCACCACCGTGGCTTTTGTCTTCGGCGCGTCCTGGGGGAGCTTCTTCAACGTCGCCATCTACCGCTGGCCGCGCGGGATGAGCGTGGTCTCGCCGCCGAGCCACTGCCCCAGCTGCCGCGCGCGCATCCCCGGCTACCGCAACCTGCCGATCCTCGGCTACGTGCTGCTGCGCGGCAAGACCGCCTGCTGCGGCACCAAGCTGTCCCCCCGCTACCCGATCGTGGAGCTGCTGGGCGCGGTGATCTGCGTGGCGGTCGCCCACCGCTACATCCTGGCGCTGGATCAGGAGACGCCCCTGCTGCACGCGTCGCTGGTGGCGCTGTGCTACTTCATCTTCGCGGGCGGCCTGCTGATCGCCACGTTCGTCGATCTCGAGCGGATGGAGATCCCCGATGAGGTCTCACTGCCCGGCGCGGCCCTGGGTCTGGCCACCGCGGTCTACCGCGGTGAGCCCAGCGTCGAGGACGTGGTGCTGGGGGCCGGCTGCGCCTACCTGGTGATCCAGGTGCTCTTCGTGTGGGGCTACGAGAACGTCTTCGGGCGCCGGGGCATGGGCGAGGGCGACGCCAAGTTCATGCTGATGATCGGCGCCTTCCTGGGCTGGCGCGGCGCGGCCTTCTCGCTCTTCGCGGGCGCGGCCCAGGGCATCGTGGTGGCGGCCTACGGCCTGCTCACCGGGACGCCGCTGGGGCCCGATCTGGACGCGCTCGACGCCGAGGAAGAGGACGAAGACGAGCCCGAGGAAGACGAGGAGGACTCGGAGCCGCCGCCCTCCTGGGCCGGGCACATCAAGCTGCCCTTCGGACCCTTCCTGGCCCTCGGCGCCCTCGAGTATCTCCTCTTCGGCGACGCGCTGATCGAGGCCTGGTTCGGACTGGTGGCGCGGCTGCTGCCCGCCTAGGGCGCGAGCTCGATTAGAGCTCGAGCTCGGGCGGCAAGGGGCGGAACCAGCGCAGCATCAGCCACACGTTGACCGCGATGATGCCGATGCAGAGCGCGAAGAGCGCGAAGGTCCAGCCGTAGGACTTGGGCGGCTGCTCCGCCAGCACGACGAAGGACTCGGTGGTCACCGGCATCCCCATCGTCTCCTGCAGGTAGCTGCGCACCGCCCGGTAGCGCGGGCCCAGCTCGCCGAAGGTCATCAGGCGGCCGTTGTACTGACCGCGGGCCGACAGCACCGGGTCGTCGAGGCGCTCGGCCGGCAGCTGCACGAAGATCTGCCGCTGGCCCGCCAGCGGGAAGACCACGAACTCGCCCAGCAGCGGGCGCTGGAAGCGAATCAGCCCGGAGAGCATCGGCGTGCCGCGCACGCGCACGTAGTCGTTGGTCTCGAGGGCGGCGAGGTCCGCGCCGGTCGCCTCGCCGATGTCGACCGCCCGGTCGCTGCCGAAGAAGTAGACCAGGTCGCCGCGCAGCTGGAGCATCATCGCCAGCGCCAGCCCCACCACTGCGGCCATCAGGGTCATCGCCGTCAGCCGCTGCCCGCGGGGGGGCGCTGGCAGGGCGATCAGCTCTTCGTCCGGATCATCCAGGACTGGCGCAGGCGCGGGCGCAGCTGCACGCGGGATCGGGGCCTCGGGCACCGTCCGCGGGCTCAGCTCCGCGCTGTCGTCAGGTCTCGTCACGTTCGTTGGACAGTCCGGCGCTCCCAATGTTCCAGAATTCGGGGGCTTGTCTGCGATTACAGTCTAAGTGGAACAATGACAATTTGGCTACGGACCGCTCGTGCCAATTGTGGACGCTTTGGACAGCTCCCGCATTCGCCCGGGAGCCGCTTCCGCCCGCGATGCCCGACACTTGGCAGCTCGGGTCAGCCGTGCTACCTACCCCACCCTTTCGCGGAAGAGAGTGCGTCCAGATGCCCAATAGCCCGCTTCAAACTGTCAAGGAACGCTTCAAGGACAAGGCCGCGCTGGTCAAGGCGGTCGAGGGGCTGGCCAAGGGCGATCTCTGGATCGATCGAGTCAACACCGACAAGGGGCTCGACTGCATCTCGAACAAGAAGCTGCTCCACCTCCACGACGTGCTCAGCGCTGTGAAGGACGAGTTCGGCTCGCGCGCCAAGCTGATCGACGCGATCGCGGAGGCCGAAGGGTGCCCCAAGGACGGGGACTACAAGAGCGGCCTCGAGCGCCACCCGACGCCGCGCCTCTACGAGATCTACCGCGCCGCCAAGAAGCGCGCGTAGCCGCTCGAAGTCGCGCCCCGCTGCCAGCCCCGGTGACCTGGTTCCGCGCACTTAGCGCGGCCCTCGCGCACGCGTAGTAATTTCGGCCGCGGCCGCGCTCCGTTTTGCGTGGAGACGCCCGCAACGCTCTGGTACCAAACGGGTTCAACCGACAGGCACCGGGGGACGGGCGATGAAGACGAAGGCGGCAGTGGCACACGAGGCGGGCAAGCCGCTCAGCATCGAGGACGTGGAGGTCGAGGGCCCGAAGGCGGCCGAGGTGGTGGTCGAGATCAAAGCCACCGGCGTCTGTCACACAGACGCCTACACGCTCTCTGGCGCGGACCCCGAGGGCCTCTTCCCGGCCATCCTCGGACACGAGGGCGCCGGCGTGGTAGTCGACGTGGGCCCGGGGGTCACCTCGCTGAAGAAGGGCGACCACGTGATCCCCCTCTACGTGCCCGAGTGCCGCACGTGCGAGTATTGCATCTCCGGCAAGACCAACCTGTGCCAGGCGATCCGCGTCACCCAGGGCCAGGGCAAGATGCCGGACGGCAGCAGTCGCTTCAGCCTCGGCGGCAAGGAGCTGCTCCACTACATGGGCACCTCCACGTTCGCGCAGCACACGGTCTGCGCGGAGATCTCGCTGGCGAAGATCCGCGAGGACGCGCCCTTCGAC
>JAPPOT010000632.1 GCA_028817855.1 Myxococcales bacterium | reverse complement strand
CCGCCCCTCCCGCCGGGGCCGGCCCCCCCCGCTAGTCCCCCCCCCCTGCCCCCCCCCCTCCCCTCTCGCCCGCCCCCCCCCCCGGGCCGGGCTTCCCCACCCCGACAGCCGCCCCTCTACCTCTGATGCGATGCGGGGCACGGCCCACGCCCCATCCGGCACCACCACCGAAACCGAAACCGAAACCGATTCCCGCGCGCTCAGTCCACCCGCACGATCTTATCCGCCGGCAACCCGGCGATGATCGCGTCCAGCGCTGCGTCCACGTCCGCCTCGTCCTCGCCATCCACCGTCACCTTCAGGCGATAGTCCTGCCCGCGAAAGCGCGGGTAGCTGCCGATGAAGAGCTCGGGGTTGCCCTGCGCCGCCTCACCGAGCAGCGCCGCGATCTCGCCCTCGTCGCAGTTGGTGTAGACCGCGCGCGAGAAGAAGCTGCGCCCGTCGGCCAGGTGGGGCCGCAGGATCGGGAACTTCAGCCGAAAGATCTCGGGCACGCCCGGGAAGATGAAGACGTTCTCGATCGCCACCGTGGGCCAGGGGACGTCCTCGTTGGCGAAGAGCTTTGAGCCCTCGGGGATGTCGGCCATGCGCAGGTGGTCGTCGGTGACCCGGTCCTTGTGGTAGCCGCGGATCAGGGTCTCGATCTCGGGCGCGCGCACCAGCGCCACACCGAAGGCCTTTGCGATCGACGGCATCGTCAGGTCATCGTGGGTCGGGCCCACGCCCCCGCTGGTGAAGACGAAGTCGTGATCCGCGCGCAGCCCATTGAGGTCCTCGGCGATCACGTCCACGTCGTCGCGACACACGACCGCGCGCTCGAGCACGATGCCGAGCTTGAAGAGCTCCTGGCCCAGGTAGGCGAGGTTGGCTTCCTGGATCTTTCCGGTCAGGATCTCGTTGCCGATGATCAGCGCTGCAGCGGTCCTGGGCACGGCCGCAGGGTAGCACCCCTGGGGCCGGGCGGGGCGTCAGGCCCCCAGCTCGATGCCCACGTGGCGAGCTGCCTGCACCAGCTGCCCGGCGCTCGGTACCAGCTTGGGCTCAGCGAGGGCCTCCTCGATCGGCACGCTCACGATGTCCTGGGCGCGCAGCGCGAGCATGATGCCGCTGTCGCCCCGCTGGCAGGCCAGGGCCGCCTCCACGCCGAAGCGTGTTCCTAGCAGGCGATCGAACGCCGACGGGCTCCCGCCGCGCTGCAGGTGCCCGAGCACGGTCACGCGGATCTCGTGAGAGACCTTGCCCTGTAGGCGCTGGGCGAGCTCGTGGCCCGCGCCGCCGAGTCGCTCGACGTGGCCCTTGCGCCCCTTGCTGACGGTCGCACGCGTGCCGCCGATCGGCCGCGCCCCCTCGCCCACGACAACCACGCTGAAGGTGGCGCCCAGCTCGCTGCGCTGCTGGATCTTGCGCACCACGCGCTCCGGGTCGTACGGGATCTCCGGGATCACGATCACGTCGGCCCCGCCGGCGATGCCCGCGCACAGGGCGATCCAGCCCGCGTAGCGCCCCATGACCTCCACGATCATCACCCGGTCGTGGCTCTCCGCGGTCGCGTGCAGCGCGTCGATCGCCCAGGTTGCCGTATCGAGCGCGGTGTCGAAGCCGAAAGTGTAGTCGGTCGCGGCGAGGTCGTTGTCGATCGTCTTGGGCACGCCGATGACCGGAACCCCGAGCCTCATCAGGTCGCGCCCGTGGCTCATCGTGCCGTCACCGCCAACCATGACGAGCGCCTCGATGCCATGGCGCTCGATGCGCGCGAGCACTTCCTTGCTCATGTCGCGGACGCGCTCGCGACCGCGCCGATCCTTCTCCGGGTAGGCGAAGGGGTTGGCGCGGTTCGAGCAGCCCAGAATACTGCCACCCTTCGGCAGGATGCCGCGCACGCTCGAGCGCCGCAGCCGTACCAGCCGCCCGCTCTGGATGAGCCCCTCGAAGCCGTCCTCGCTGCCCAACACCTCGATCCCGAGATCTTCGCTGGCCTTCACGAAGGCGCGAATCACGGAGTTGAGGCCGGGCGCATCACCGCCTCCGGTCATCAGGCACACGCGCTTGTAGCCCGGCGGCGCCGTCGGCGCACGCCTGGGCTGCTTCTTGTTCTTGGGCGCCTTGCTCGCCGTGACGCGCTTCTTCGTTCTAGTCGTCGCCTTCTTTGCCGGCGCCGGCTTCTTGGTCCTGGTCTTGCGTTTGGTTGCCATCGCTGAGTTCCCGGCGTGCGCGCACGCTCTCGTGGATCGCGATGCCGGCCGCCACCGAGGCGTTGAGGGATTGCAGCGGACCCGGCAGTGGGATGCGGGCGAGGATATCGCACTGTTGCCGTGTTCCGCGCCGCAGTCCCTTGCCTTCCGAGCCCACGACCAGGACCCGACCCGTCGCGGGGTACGGGACCTCCGAGAGCGTGCGATCGCCCTCCGCGTCCAGTCCGACCACCTGCAACTCGGCCTCGCGCAGGGCCGAGAGGGCGCGCTTGAGGTTCACCACACGTGCGATCCGCGCAGCCTCGGTGGCGCCCGCCGACACGCGCACCACCGCGGGCGTCACCGGGGCAGCCCGGTCGCGCAGGGTGATCAGGCCGTCCGCTCCGAGCGCGACCGCGCTGCGGACGATCGCCCCGAAGTTGTGGGGATCGGTGATCTGGTCGAGCGCCACCACCAGTGCTGGGCTGCCCGCGCCCTCCAGGATCGCCTCCGGCGTCGTGTAGCTGTACTCACCGGCGATCCCGACCACGCCCTGGTGGCGCTGCCCGCGCGCCAGCACATCGAGCTCGTCGCGGCTGCGCGTCTCGGCCCGCACCCCCGCGCGCTCCGCGGCCTCGAGGATCTCGGCGCTCTCCCGGGCCGCGTACACCACGGCGATCCGGCGTGGCCCAGCATGCAGGGCCTCCGCCACCGCGTGCGGTCCCAGCAAGAGCCGCTTCATCGCCTGCGACGCGTCGCTCTACAGACCGTCGAGGCCTGCCAACGGATCGTCGTTGTCCTCGCGCGGCCTGCTCGCCGGCTTCGAGGTCTTGCGCCTGGCGCGGCGCTTGCGCGGCTTGGCGGCGACCTCCTCGCTCGCCTCCGATGCCTTCTTGCGCGCGGCGGTCGCCTCGGCTGCCTTTGCCTTGGCTTCCGCCTCGGCCTTCGCCTTCTCGGCCTCGAGGCGCTTGGCTTCCGCCTCCTTGGCGGCCAGCTCGTCCGCGATGCGTTGCTTCTCCGCGGCCTGTGCCTTGGCCTCGGCCTCGACCCGGGCCTTCTCCGCCGCGGCCTCTTGCTGGGCCGGCACGAAGACGCCGTAGTAGCCGTAGCCGGCGCCGCCCGCCACGAGCAGGAAGACCGCGGCCAGCACTGCCGGATGCACACCCTTGCGGCGCTTGGACTCGATCTCGCGCAGCTTGAGCTCGTGCTCGCGCTGCTTGGCCTGGTCCTCGGCCTTCATGCGCGCTTCTTCCTCGAGACGGATGCGAAGCTCGGCTTCCTCCTTCTCGCGGACCTTGCGCTCTTCCTCGTCGCGCACGGCACGCTCTTCGGCCAGGCGGGCCTCTTCCTCGGCGCGCGCCTGGGCTTCCGCCTCCGCCTTGATGCGCGCCTGCTCCTCGGCCTGTGCGCGAGCGGCCTGCTCGGCCTTGGCTTTCTCTTGCTCTTCCTCGGTTTGGATCCGCTCTTCCTCGAGATCCATCAACTCCTTGAGGTTGAACAGGACAGACGATTCTTTCTGCTCGCTCATCGCGGGTGCTTCTCCGTGCTGCTTTGTGACGCCCCAGATGTGTCCGAAGTCATAGACGGCGAGATGGCGGGCCACTGGCCACCGTCTCTACACCTCACCTGACGTGTGAGCTTAGCTGCGGCCCGATGCGGTGTCAATCGGGAGTTACCCCGGGGGCGGGGGCGTTTCCCGTCTCATTTCAACGCCTTGTCATCCGCTGCCCGACTCTGCTACCAGCATGTGAGTCGACTGCCCAGTCCCCGATTGGCGCTTGTGCTGCCATGTAGGGACGGACCACGGAGCTTGGCGATGCCAACGCAGATCACGGCCCACATCACGGGCACGGTTTGGAAGGTCGTGAAACAGGTGGGCGATGCCGTCGAGGAAGGCGACGCGATCGTCATCCTCGAGTCGATGAAGATGGAGGTGCCGGTGGAGAGCCCGGCCGCCGGCACGATCGAGTCGATCGCCTGCGCCGAGGGCGATGCCGTCGAGGAGGGCGCGATCCTCGCCCTGTTACGCTAGCAGGACTGGTGCTGGCCGCGCGCGCGGGCTTCGCCTACGCTGATCACCATGGCCTTGCGCGCGGCACTGACGCTGGGCGCCGCGCTGGCGGCGCTGTCCTGCTCGGTGGAGGAGGGCAAGCCGGGCGACTCGTGCGTGCGCACCTCCCAGTGCCAGTTCCTGCTCGCCTGCGTCGAAGGGGTCTGCAGTGACGATCTGAGCTCGGTTGCCGAGCAGAGCACGGTGCCGGAGCTGGTGCAGGACGCGGACGAGGCGGACGCCGACGCGATGATGGACGGCGGGATGCCGGACGCGGCCGCGGCGCCCATGGCCGACGCCGCGGCCCCCTAGAGCCCATCGAGAGCTGGGCTCTAGCGCTCCGCCTCACCCCTGCGCGCCCGCCTCAGCACAGCCACCAGCGCGAGTGCGAGGCCCGCGTTGAGCAGCAGCACGACCGCCAGCACCGCGCGCAGGGCGGGCGCAGAGTCGGGCGCCACCGCGAACGGTCCCACCTGCGTCAGGGCGACCGGCTCCGGCGCGGGTTCGGCCAGGCTGCGGGCGATCGCGACCTCGATCCCTCCAGCCTCGAGCCCCGCCACGGCGCCGGCGACGAGCCGGGCGAGGCGCCCGCGATCGAGCTCGGCGCCCGGTTCAGCCTGGACCGCAACGGAGGCGGTGCTGGCACGCGCGGGCGCGTCGAGCGGCTCACGCGTGGGGTCGGGAAGCACCAAGCGGACCTCTGCCCGCTCCACACCCGGCAGCGCCTCGAGCAGCGTGGCCGCCCGCCGCGCCTGCCGCTCGACGTCGCGCTGTCTGAGCTCGCCCGGCGTCGGGAATGCCGGCCCCTCGTTTGCCGTTGCCGTTCGCGGGGTCGACGTCGCCAGTGCCGCGAGGCCGATCAGTAGATGGCCGACGCCACGGTGCTAGGTGGCGAGCCGCTCGACGGACGGACGTCAGTTGAG
>JAPPOT010000913.1:4808-5069 GCA_028817855.1 Myxococcales bacterium | reverse complement strand
GGCCGTGTCCGTGGCCGAGTCCGGGGCCGTGGCCGAGTCCGTGGCCGAATCCGAGTCCGAGACCGTGGCGGTGACCGGGTCCGTGACCGTGACCGTGACCGGGTCCGTGACCGTGGCCGTGACTGGGTCCGAGTCCGGGACCGAGTCGCCAAGAGCCAACCCGGTCACCGTGGCCCGGATCCAACCAGGGGCCACGCCGCCGACGCGAGCTTGCCGCCCGCGGATCGGGGTCGGAGAATCGCCGGCAGGCAGGCCTGCGAA
>JAPPOT010000913.1:0-4798 GCA_028817855.1 Myxococcales bacterium | reverse complement strand
AGCTACGGGCTGTACCTCGCCGGCTTCGTCCTGCTGGTCGCCTACCTGGGATTCCATCGTCCCTTCGTCGAGACGCTGCGCCACCACCCCCGACCCGAAGGCAAGTCCCTGCACCCGCCGCGCCACGTGACGGCCGAGGAGATGCGTCTGGTCGGCAGCATCCTGGTCGACCGCGAGAGCTCCTTCGTGCGCTTCGAGCAGGCCAAGCCGGCGGGCGTGCTGCGCCTGTGCGCCTTCGGCGACTCCTTCACCCTCGGCGACGAGGCCGGGCCCTCCCACGACTACCCGAGCCTGCTGCAGCGCGCCTTCGAGACGATCGGCGCTGACAACGTGCAGGTGCTCAACTTCGGCAGCTCCTGGCACGGCTTCCACCAGAGCTTCATCCTCTGGGAGCGCGTCGGCGCGCGCTTCGCCTGCGACGCGCTGCTGCTGGGGCCGGCCTCCTTCCAGCCCGAGCGCGAGCTACACTTCAACCACACCTGGCACGCCTTCCCCTACTACCTGCACGCGCGCTATGTGCTCGATGGCGACGGCGTGCGCTTGGTGGCGCCGGCCGGACAGACCGCGGGCGAGCGCTTCGAGCAGCACTACCGCTTCTTCCCGCGCGCCCAGACCTGGCGCTACGACCGCAACCCGCCGGCGCCGCTGCAGGCCGTGCTCGGGCTCGAACGCACGATCGCAAACCCCTTCTACTACGATGACCGCGACGCGACGGCCGAGGCACAGGAGACCTACCGGCGACTGCTGCGCAAGATGGCCGACAGCGGAGTGCCGATCGTGCTGACGCACCGCGAGCGGGCGATGGTTGAGCTGGCCCGGGAGCTGGAGCTCGAGCGCGCCGCGATTGCACCGTCGATGGTGCGCCTCGCCTTCCCCCACTTCGCGCCGTCGGGCCACAACAGCGCCTGGGGCAACGCACGGGTGGCCGCCCAGGTGCTGTCGCTGCTGGTCGAGGACGCGCCCGCCGAGGCCGCGGTGCTGGCGATGGTCGAGGGCGAGGCGCAGGCCGCAGCCGATCGCGGCACGCCCCGCGCACTCGGCGAGCTCGCGGCGATCGAGGCGTGGGTCGGGCACGTGCCGGCGGGGGTGCTCACCGCCACCGGACCGCCCGGCGGCGAGTACCGGCCGGGCAAGCGCGGGCTGCTCGCCGACACCCAGGCGCGGATGCTCGTCGCCGTGGTCACCGGTGATGTTCAGCCGGTGGACGCGGCCTACGTGCCGGTGACCTTCGACGTGAAGGACGGCGACAGGGTCGAGCTGGTGGTCACCGGAGGCGCTGGCGGTCACAAGACGAGCACGCTTGCGGCTGCGCGGCGCCCGGACCCGACGCTCCCGCTGGCGATTGTGCGCGTGCCGGCGGCCACCTTTCACTTCCGCGGACAGGTCGTGCTGGCCGGTGGCGCCGCTGAGACGCTGGCCGGGCTTGGCACCGACGTGACGCTCTCCATCGCGGGCCATGAGGTGTTGCGGGCACCGGTCGCCGACGGCGTCGTCGACCTGCTGCCGGTCGCGGGGCCGCTCTACCGATTCGTGCCAGCGCTCGGCCTCTACGAGCCCGTCACGGCGCTCGCCGAACGGGGCGACGTGCGGCTGGTCTTCTATCCGCGCGGCGGGGAGGTCCCGCGGGCACTGGTGATCGGCGAATACGCGCGCAGGGCCCAGGCGTTTCCGCAGCCCGTCCAGGAGCTGGAGCGCAAGCTGCGCGTCAGCGCGGGCCAGGCACGCTGGAATTGAGTCAGCCCGGGAGCTTCACGATCGGCTCGATGATCGGGATCTCGTCATCAGCGAGCTCCGCCATCGGCTTCTTGCGCGCGAGCGCGGCGTCCATGAACGGGCCCAGCTCCTCGAGCTTCCTGCGCTCGCGCTCGGGCTCGGCGTCCTTGAACTCCGGCATCACGGTGTCGGCGAACTTGCGCAGGGAGTCGCAGATCTCCCCGTGGCGGTTGTTGCCTGCCTGCTGCAGGAAAATCACCTGGTCGACGCCCGCCTCCTCGAAGTCCTTGAGGTCCTGACGCACCTGCGCCGGCGTGCCGATGCCGGCGGCGCCGCGCACCGACGGGGCCTTCACCGTGCCGCGGCGCTTCTGGAAGTCCTCCCAGAGCGTGGTGCGACCGGGCACGCTCGGCTGCAGGACCAGCGACTGCAGGGCGTAGCCGAAGAACTCGAAGCCCTCCTGACCGCGCCGCACCGCCTCGTCCGCGTCGTCGTGGACGGAGAAGCCCGAGACCATCGCGATGTTCGGGTTCACGCTGTGCCCCAGCGGCACGCACTCGTCGCTCTTGATGATCGAGTAGTAGGTCTGGGCCCAGCCACGCGCCTCGTCGGGATCGACGAAGGAGAAGGCCAGCGCGCCGAGGCCGAGCCGCGCCGCGAGCTTGATCGTCTCGCGGTTGGTGCAGGCGATCCACATCGGCGGGTGCGGCTGCTGCATCGGCTTCGGGATCACGTTGCGACACGGCATCGAGAACCCCTTGCCCGAAAAACCCGGGTACGGGGTCATGGTCATCATGTTGGCGATCTGCTCGGCCGCCTCGAGCGAGAGCGCGCGCTTTTCCTTGGCCGGGATGTTGAACCCGTGGATCTCGTGGCGCGTGGCGCCCTCGCCGATGCCGAACTCCACGCGCCCATTCGACAGCAGGTCCAGCGTCGCCAGCCCCTCGGCCACCCGCGCCGGATGGTTGTAGTGCGGGATCACCTGGCGGATGCCGTGCCCGAGCCGGATGTGCTTGGTCTGGGCGGCCGCCGCGGCCAGGAAGACCTCGGGCGCGGACGAGTGGGAGTATTCCTCCAGGAAATGGTGCTCCACCTCCCAGGCGAAGTCGATGCCCAGCTCGTCGGCCAGCACGACCTGCTCGAGGGCCTCGTGCAGCAGGCGATGCTCCTGACCGTCCTCCCAGGGGCGGGGCAGCTGATGCTCGTAAAAGACGCCGAACTTCATCGTTCCTCCACGCGGCGCACGCTAGCAGAGGGGCGCCGGCCGTCGGCCGGTGATCGCACACACTTTTCCGAATCTGTAGAAATTTCCTGGTATTGGCCAGATGAGTCCCATTATTAGGACATGGTGCAGGCGACGCTGGGATCGTACGTTCGTTGCACAACCTCGGCGGTCAGGGGACGGTCGCCTCGGTGGGTGAGGAGTGGGATGCGTGCGTGCGTCGACATTGGTCTGGGTAGGGACCCTGTGTCTGCTGGTCGCCTGCGGCGACGACGAGCTGAATCCGTCTGACGACGATCCGGGCGAGCGGGAGCTGGCCCAAGCCGGCGAGTCCGACGACGGGGACGAAGATGATTCGATTCAGGAAGATGGCGACCAAGCCACGGGCTCGTCCGTCCAGACCTGCGAGGAGCTCGATTGCCACGAGAGCTCGACCTGCGCCCAGGGCGTGGACGGAGCCGAGTGCCGCTGCGAGCCCGGCTACGAGCAGCAGGGCGGCCCCAACTCGGCCTGCGAGGACGTGGACGAGTGCGAGGACGGCACCGCCGACTGCCCCCAGGCCCACGCCTGCGTGAACACCGAGGGCGGCTACGAGTGCGAGTGCGCCGAGGGCTACGGCCGCGACGGCGACGGCTGCTCCGACATCGACGAGTGCCTGCACCAGCCCTGCGGCGACAACGGCTCCTGCGTGAACACCGACGGCAGCTTCGAGTGCATCTGCGACGAGGGGTTCCGCAAGCAGGGCTCGAGCTGCTGGGACATCAACGAGTGCAACGACGCCCCGTGTGACGAGAACGCCCGCTGCGAGAACACCATCGGCAGCTTCGAGTGCGCCTGCCGGGCCGGCTTCAACGGCGACGGGCACAGCTGCGACGACATAGCCGAGTGCGTCGAGATACCCGAGGGCCAGGGCCCGCCCTGCGGCGACACCGCCGCCTGCACGAACATCGCCGGCAGCTTCCGCTGCTCCTGCAACGACGGCTACGACGGCAACGGCTTCAGCTGCGACGACATCGACGAGTGCCTGGCCGACCCCTGCGACGAGAACGCCAGCTGCGACAATAACGACGGCGACTTCACCTGCACGTGCAACGACGGCTTCACCGGCACCGGCCTCGCCTGCAGCGACATCGACGAGTGCGAGGGCGACCCGTGCCACGCCGACGCCGACTGCATCAACGAGGTGGGCACCTTCCGCTGCGAGTGCAAGCCCGGCTACGCCGGTAGCGGCCTGAGCTGCGAGGACGTGGACGAGTGCGTCGGCGACCCCTGCGATCCCAACGCCACCTGCGACAACATCGACGGCAGCTTCACCTGCACCTGCAACGACGGCTACGACGGCGACGGCTTCAGCTGCAGCGACGTCAACGAGTGTGACAACGACCCGTGCGACGACAACGCCGTCTGCGAGGACACGGCGGGTGGCTTCACCTGCACCTGCACCGGCGGCTACACCGGCGACGGCATCGTCTGCAACGACGTCGACGAGTGTGCGGACGGAACCGACAACTGCGACGACAACGCCACCTGCAGCAACAACGAGGGCGGCTTCACCTGCGCCTGCGACGGCGGCTACACCGGCGACGGCGTCACCTGCGACGACGTCGACGAGTGCGCGGACGGAACCGACGGCTGCGATCCCAACGCCAACTGCAGCAACACTGAGGGGGGCTACAGCTGCACCTGCAACGGCGGCTACGATGGCGACGGACAGAGCTGCGCCGACGTGGACGAGTGCGCGGACGGAACCGACAACTGCGCGGACAGCGCCAGCTGCAGCAACACCGAGGGCAGCTTCACCTGCGCCTGCGACGGCGGCTACACCGGCGACGGCGTCACCTGCGACGACGTCGACGAGTGCGC
>JAPPOT010000338.1 GCA_028817855.1 Myxococcales bacterium | reverse complement strand
ATCGTGGGGCGCGCGTTCGTGGAGGGGCAGGGCGGGGCCTCGGAACAGGCGGAGCTGCCGCGGCCCGCGGACGGGAGCTACCTGTATCGGTGCGAGGTGCTGAAGGTGATCGACGGGGACACGTTGATCGTGCACGTCGACCTGGGCTTCGAGGTGATCAAGCTGCAGCGCGTACGGTTGGCAGGGGTCGACGCGCCCGAGGGGAAGAGCGCAGCGGGGAAGCGCGCCGCGGAGTGGGTGCGCGAGCGGCTGGCGCGAGCGGAGAGGGTGGTGCTGCGGACCGAGAAGGCGGGCGACCTGCACGGGCGCTACGTCGCGCACCTGTTCTTCAGCGGTGACGGGGAGGCCAGCGCAGAAGAGGTCTTCCGACGGGGCGAGTACTTGAACGGAAGGCTGGTGAAGGAGGGGTTGGCGGGCGTGGCTTGAGCCTCCTCTTCCAAGCTGAGCCGCGAAGCTTCGGCCCATCGTGCAGCTCCGGTGCGAGCCCTTCGCGCGCGAAGCGCGTCCCTCGCGCGACGCGCGGCGCCCGCGGTGGCGGGCCGCGCCTGCCACAAAGAGCGCCGGCCTACCTGTGACTTCGGCGCCGTCCAGCAATCGCTACGTTCGTCTCAGCTACCGGCCACCACCACGACTACTTGAAGCTAAACGCCGCGTAGGCCTGCTCGGTCGTCCCGAACCACGCAAAGGACTCGCTGCGGAACTTCTTCCAGCTCTCGAGGATCTTCTTGTAGGTGGGATCCTTGCTGGCGTTTTCCTCGTAGAGGGCCTCGCTTTGCTGCTTGGCCGCGGTGAGGACGGACTCGGGGAAGGCGCGCAGCTCGGTGCCGCCGGCCTTGAGGCGGGTGAGGGCGGCGGGGTTGAGGGCGTCGTAGCGGGTCTGCATCTTGATGGCGGAGACCTGGGCCGCGGCCTTGAAGATGGCCTTGAACTCGTCGGGGAGCTGTTCCCA
The DNA here is from genome assembly GCA_028817855.1 of Myxococcales bacterium. Lineage (GTDB taxonomy): Bacteria > Myxococcota_A > Polyangia > Polyangiales > JAFGIB01 > JAOUOP01. Next base: position 4,126 of record JAPPOT010000338.1, on the reverse strand, counting down.
CGCCTTCTTGCCGACCATGTAGCTCAGGGTCGGGCCGGGCTCCCACCAGCCGGGGTAGTAGTAGTACTTGGCGACCTTGTGGAAGCCGAGCTTCTCGTCGTCGTAGGGTCCGATCCACTCGGTGGCGTCGATCGCGCCGCGCTCGAGGGCGGGGTAGATGTCGCCACCTGCGAGCACCTGGACGGTGGCGCCCAGGCGGCTCATGACGTCGCCGCCGAGTCCGGGGATGCGCATCTTGAGGCCCTGGACGTCCTCCGGCGAGTTGATCTCCTTCTTGAACCAGCCGCCCATCTGGGCGCCGGTGCCACCGGCCAGGAAGCGCACGACGCCGAACTCCTCGTAGACGGGTGCCATCAGCTCGGCGCCGCCGCCCTCCTCGAGCCAGGCGACCTGCTGCCGCGCCGACAGGCCGAAGGGCAGCGAGGTGTCGAAGGCGAGCGCCGGGTTCTTGCCGGTGTAGTAGTAGCTGGCGGTCTGGCCGATCTGCACGGTCTGCTGCTGGACCGCGTCGAGCACCTGCAGACCGGGCACGATCTCGCCGGCGGGGTAGGGGCGGATCTTGAAGCGGCCGCCGCTCATGGCCTCGACCTGCTCGGCCAGGGTCTCGGAGCCGCCGTAGATGGTGTCCAGGCCGCGCGGGAAGCTGGAGGCCAGCCGCCAGATCACGCGGCGCTTGCTCGCCGCCGGGGCGCTGCCGCCCTTGTCGCCGCCGCCGCCCCCGCACGCGGCCGCCGTGCCCGCGGCCACGCCGGCCGCCGCACCCTTGATAAAGTCCCGTCGCTTCATGACGCCCCCAATAACAAAAACGCCCACCCCTTTACAGGGTGGGCACCGAGGCCTAGCTCGGTTCAGGAGCGTTCAGGAGCGAGCGCGTCCGCAGGGCCAACCGTAGGCGTAGCAGCGCTAGAAGGATTGGCCCGAGGACGAAAGCCGCCCCTGGGCGCTCCTGGGCCGAGCTACATGTACCTGGGGTCGTCCCACATCATGATATCCGTGCCGTCCATCTCGATGCGGGTCATCTCGGCGTAGGGGAGGTAGATGTCGATCGGCTGGTTCTGCTCGACCTGGCCGAAGTTGTCGGCGGTGCTGATCTCGATGCGACCGTCGCCGAAGTCCTCCACGGCGATGAAGCCGATCAGGTTGTCCTCGCCCTCGATGCGGACCTCGCCCGGCTCGCCGTCGTGCATTCGCACGTGGAAGGGCAAGGAGACCTTCACGTCCTCCACCGCGCCGACCATGTAGAGCTCGTCGTCGCGCACGTCGGAGCCGACCAGGGGACCGTCCTCGGGTGCGCAGCCGCCCAGCGCCGCGACGATGCAGACGATGGCCAGACCCAGATTGAAACCGACGTGCTTCATGACTCTCTCTCCCTTTGGTGCGGGCGGCCCAAGCGCCGCTCATGGGTTCGAGAGGTGAGACGTGGTTTGTGAATGAGAAAATCTCAAATTCGGATTAAATATTCGAGATTACGAGCTTTTTGCGCCGCGCACTGCGACCGCCTGGGCGTGGGCGGTGAGGCCCTCGCGGGTGGCGAAGTCGCGCACATCGGCGGCCTGGCCGGCCAGGGCGGGCTCGTCGTACTCGATCAGGCTGCTGGCCTTGAGGAAGTCGTTGGCCGACAGCGGGCCGAAGAACTTTGCGGTGCCACCTGTGGGCAGCACGTGGCTTGGCCCCGCGCAGTAGTCGCCCAGGGGCACCGGCGTGTGGCCGCCCACGAAGATGGCGCCGCCGTGGCGGATGCGCTTCAAGCAGGCGTCGTCGTCGGCGGTCATGATCTGCAGGTGCTCCGCCGCGATCTCGCTCGCCAGGTCGCAGGCGGCTCCCAGGTCGGCGGTCACCACCGCGGCGCTGTAGCGCTCGAGCGAGGGGCGGGTGACGTCGGCGCGCTCGAGCGTGGCCAGCTGGGCATCGACCTGCTCGGCCACGGCGGTGGCCAGCGCGAGCGATGGCGTCACCAGCACGGCGGCGCCCGGGTTGTGCTCGGCCTGGGCCAGCAGGTCGGCGGCGACCCACCCGGCCTCGGCGCTGTCGTCGGCGACCACTACCACCTCGCTGGGGCCGGCGACCGAGTCGATGCCGACGCGCCCGAAGAGCTGGCGCTTGGCCTCGGCCACGAAGGCGTTGCCGGGGCCGACGATCTTCTGCACGGCGGCGATGCGCTCGGTGCCGTAGGCCAGCGCTGCGATCGCCACCGCGCCGCCGAGCTGGACGACCTCCTCGATGCCGAGCTCGCCGGCCAGGGCCAGGGCCATGTCGCTGATGCGGCCGCCGGTCGGCGGCGACGCCATCACGATCTCGCGCACGCCCGCGACCTGGGCGGGCACCACCGTCATCAACACGGTGGAGGGGTAGAGGGCGCGCCCACCGGGTACGTACACGCCGACGCGGTCGATCGGCGTGTAGCGCACGCCCAGCTTGCGGCCGCCGCGCACGAGCGGCTCCGGGTCGCGGTGCAGGATGTGCTCCTGGTAGGTGCGGATGTTGTCGATCACGCGCCGGATCAGCGCGAGGAACTCGGGCTCGGCCTCGCGGTGGGCGCGCGCGATCGCGCTGGCCGGCACGCGCAGGGTCTCGGCGCTGAGCTCGGCGCGGTCGAGCTTGCTGGCGAGCTTGGCCGCCGCGTGGTCGCCGCCCGCCTGCACCTGCTGCAGGATGTCGCCGACGATGGCCGGCACGTCGAGGGGCTCGCGCTCGTCGCTCGCGAGCAGGCCGCCGCTGCGCAGCACCTCGAGCAGCTCCTGGATGCGGGCCTCGTAGTCGCTCGCGCCCGGCTCGATGATCTTCAGGGTCGCCATGGCGGCGCGAGCTTAGCAGAGCGGCTGCTTCGGGCCAGTCGCGCCGCGCCCGTCGATCTCAGTCCTCGAAGACCTCCGGGCTGCTGCGCGCCAGGTGTCCGGTCAGCCCGCCCATGATGCCGTGGCTGAGGGCCATCGGCAGGCCGAGGGTGGCGCTCAGCAGCGGGCCCGTGACGCCCAGGATCTTGCCCACCGGGCCGGTGATGCCGAAGGCGAGCACGAAGACGATGGCGCCGATCAGGCACACCACGAGGTACTTGAGTGGAGCGCGGAACATGGCCTTGAAGCCGGCCGGCACGTTCCAGATGCCGACGAAGTCGTTGCGCACCGCGGTCTGGGCCACCGCCATCGGCCAGTAGAAGGCGGGTGGCAACAGCACCGCCCACGTGATCGGGTCCCCGGCGATGGCCCCGGCCGGCACGTCCTCGAGCGCCTGGGAGACGATCCACCAGATCGCGAAGAGCTGCGACGCGGTCAGGAAGAGCAGGGGGTGGATGCCCTGCTTCATGTAGTTCTCGAAGAGGTGCACCGGGTCCAGGTCGGGCCCGCGGTCGAGGGTGGGCTCGCCGGCGGCCCCGACCCACATCGCCACGCGGAAGTAGTCGCAGACCAGCGCCACCAGCGCGGCGTTCAGGAAGAAGATCACGAACGGGCCGATCAGCGGCAGGTCGGCGATGGCCACGCCGATGCCGCCGACGATCAGCGACCAGACCACGACCGTGAGCAACCACTTGCCGCCCGGACCCGTGAACGGCAGCAGCACACCCGCGAAGAGGGTCTCCCAGAAGGAGCGCGTGTCGACCTCGCGCCGGGGCCGGTCCTGCGGTCGGACCTCGCCCACCTGCGCGGGCGGGCGTCGGCGGCGCTTGCGCTCTCCGCCCTTCGCAGGCGGCGGGTTGATCAACGGTGCGGGCAGGTCCTCGAGCGTGCCGTCGGTGCCCTCGCTGCCGGGTGCGGCTTCCGCGGCGGGCGGCTTGCGCTTGGGCGGCGGCTTGCGCTCCTCGGGCTTGGCCCGTGCCGCGTCGCCCGTGGCGTCGTCGTCCAGGTCGAGCGCCGGCGCCTCGCCGCCCGCGGGCGCGCTGTCCTGGGCGTCGCCGGTGGGGGCCTCCCACTTGTCCGTCATCGGGATCGCCGCGCCCATGTCGAACTCGGGCTTCTTGTGGTCGGCCCGGTGGCGCTCGATGACGACCGGGTCCTCGGGTGCCTCGCCGCTCGGCCCCTTGGGTTCCGGCTTGGTTGGCGCGTCGTGGGTCGGTGGCGGGTCGAAGACGTCGCTGCGCAGGTGCGCCATCGGTGCGCGGACCGCGGGCCGGGCGTCCTCGGTCGTGGCC
>JAPPOT010000562.1 GCA_028817855.1 Myxococcales bacterium | reverse complement strand
CGCCCCGCGCCCTTCCGACGCTGAGGCCGAGCGCCGCCCAAGCCCGTCGCACGGCGGAGCTGGAGCGCGGCGATCCCTGCCCGCACGCTGCTTAGTTTCCTTTTGAAACTAATAAGTTGCAAAATGAAACTGACCCTGGCAGAGTTGGAGCGATGCGCTGGAGCGAGATCGATCAGCAGACCTGCTCGGTGGCGCGGGCGCTCTCCGAGATCGGGGATCGCTGGACGCTGCTGTTGATCCGCGATGCCTTCCTGCGGGCGCGGCGCTTCGACGATTTCGTCGAGCGCAGCGGCGCGGCTCGCAACGTGGTGGCGAACCGGCTCGAGAAGCTCGTCGCCAGCGGTATCCTCGAACGCCGCGCGTACCAGACCCGACCCGAGCGGCACGAGTACCGGCTGACCGAGAAGGGGCGCGACCTCTACCCGGTGATCATGACCCTGGTCGCATGGGGCGACCGCTGGCACGACGACGGCGCTGGCCCGCCGGTGCGACACCAGCACCGTGGCTGCGGCAAACGCATGCATGCGGTCGTCGCCTGCTCCGAGTGTCGGGAAGCTCTGGACCCGCGCGAGACGCGCGTGACCGTGCGAAAGGAACGCTGATGTCCAATGCGCCCGCCACCATCGAGCTCTTCTACGACTACGGCAGCCCCTTCACCTACCTGCTCGACACCCAGATCGAGCACATCGCCGACGCCCACGGCGCGGTGGTGAAGTACCGCCCGATGCTGCTGGGCGGCGTCTTCAAGGCGACCGGCAATCGCTCTCCGATCCTGGAGGAGTGCAAGCCCAAGGCCGCCTACGGCAGCGCGCACCTCCAACGGCTGGTCTCCCACTACGGCGTGGACTTCGCCTTCAACGAGAGCTTCCCGATCAACACGCTGCAGCTCATGCGCGTCGCCCACGCCGCGCTCGACACCGAGCGCTTCTCCCAGGTCCACCGCGCGATCTTCCGTGGCGTCTGGGCGGACAACCGCAACCTGGGAGACGCGGCCGAGATCGCAGCGGTCCTGAAGGAGGCGAGCGCCGACGCCGACGCGCTGCTGGCGCGCGCCTCCGAGCCGACGATCAAGGACGCGCTGCGCGCCACCACCGACGAGGCGGTGGAGCGGGGCGTCTTCGGCGCGCCCACCCTCTTCGTAGACGGCGAGATGTATTTCGGCAACGACCACCTCTTCCTGATGGTGGCAGCGCTCGAGGCGCGCGCGCGATGAGCACGATGGTCGCGCTCGTGATGGGCGCCGGCGACGGCCTGGGGGGCGCGATCGCGCGACATTTCGCCGCCGAGGGGCACGACGTGGGGGCCAACGTTCGTTCTCGACTCTGGACAGCCGCGCAGCGCATGGACCCACGAGCTCGATCCGCGCCCCTGGGTCGAGCCCTGGTGACCATGGGTCAGTCGGTGGTCGCCAGCGGTGCCGCGGTCGCGGAGGTGGCGCGCACGTAGTCCGCCGGGGCGAGCACCAGCTGCATGCCCTTGATGCCCGCCGAGACCGCGATCTCATCGTGGACCAGCGCGCTGGCGTCGATGAAGACCGGAAAAGGGCGCCGGGCCGCAAGGGCGGTGACACCACCACGGACGTAGCCCGTGAGGGGTTGGACGTCCTTGAGCGACACCATGCTGACCTTGCGATTGTCGCTGGCCCGGGCCAGGGCCTTGAGGTCGAGCTCGGCCGTGGCGGGAATGATCGCAAAGCAGTGCCCGTGACGGTCCCCGTGGGCGACCAGCGTCTTGAAGACGGTCGCCGGATCCATCCCCACCGCCCCCGCAACGACCTCCGCACCGAGGTGCTCCTTGCCCACGGGGTAGTCCCGCAGGCCATAGGCGATGCCCTCGCGGTCGAGCGCGCGCGCGGCGTTGGTCTTGGAGAGGCCCTTGGCCATCGTGGGAGGCTAGCGCGCCGGCAATCAGAGGCCCACCAGGATCGCGGCCTCGTCCCGGGGACCAGGTGCCCGAGTGACCCCGCTCGAGACGCCTGCACGGTCTGCTGGTCGTGCTGCTCCTGTGCGCGATGATCGCTGCGATCATGTCGGCGGTGGACTCGGCGCTGCCGGCGACGGCGACAAGGCTCGACGCACACGCCGCGACAAGCTGCTGTCGTGGCTGATCATAGCCGGCCTGGCCTACCTGGCGAACGCCCTCCCCCAGACCCTGTGGCGCTTGACGGAGGTGAAGCTCGAGGTGCTCTCCCAGATGGCGCCCACCATCTTTCTCGGGCCGCATCTGCGCAACCTGCGCGCGGGCAACGTGCTGCGCGGACCGATCGCCGACCTGCTCGTGACGCTGCTGCTACAGCCAGGCGACCTGTGGGCCTCGCCCCTACCCGCACGACCGCTGGGCATCCATGCAGGCACCTGGGGCCTCGCGCTCAACCTCGCCATCGTGCTGTATGATCGAAGGACCGGATGGACGCGCTCAAATACACCAAGATCATCGCCACCCTCGGCCCAGCGTCCGCCAGCGTCGAGGCCATCCGCGGCCTGATCGTCGCCGGCGCGGACTGCTTTCGCCTCAACTTCTCCCACGGCGACGGACCCAAGCTGCAGCCGCTGATCGACAACGCGCGCGCAGCCGCACGCGCGGAGCAGCGCCACATCACGATCCTGGCCGACGTCCAGGGCCCCAAGCTGCGCATCGGCCGGCTGCCGAGTCAGGGCGTGCTGCTGCACGAAGGCGAGCCCTTTGCGATCACGCGAGCGAGCGACATGGGTGACGAGAGCCGGGTGCACTCGCCGTACGAGTGGCTGGCCAAGGATCTGGAGCCGGGCGCGCGCGTGCTTTTCGCGGACGGCGCCATCGAGTTGACGGTGGAGCGGATCGAGGGCGCCGACGTTCGCTGCCGCGTGATCAGCGGCGGACGCCTCTACTCCAACAAGGGGCTCAACCTACCCGGCCGACGCCTGACGGTGGAGACCCTGACCGAGACGGACCGGCGCGACCTTGCCTTCATCGCCGACGCCGACATCGACATCGTCGCGAGCTCCTTCGTGCGCGCGCCGGCGGACCTGGACGAGGCGCGCGCCCTGGTGGGTAAGCGGCGCGTTCCGGTGATGGCCAAGCTCGAGCGGCCCGAGGCCCTCGAACGCCTGGATGCCATCCTGGACGCCTCCGACGGCGTCATGGTGGCGCGTGGCGACCTGGGCGTGGAGATGCCGTTCGAGCAGGTGCCGGTGTTGCAGAAGCGCATCCTCGGAAGCGCAGCGCGGCGCGGCAAGTGGGCGGTGGTGGCCACCCAGATGCTCGGCTCGATGGCGACCTCGCCACGGCCCACTCGCGCCGAGGCCTCCGACGTGGTCAACGCCGTGCTCGATGGCGCCGACGCCGTGATGCTCTCGGAGGAGACCGCGGTCGGCGATCACCCCCGGCGCGCGGTCGAGGCGATGGCCGCCCTGACGTGCGCGGGCGAGCGCCACGCACCGGGCCGCACCGACGACACGCTCGACGCCGAGCTGATCAGCTTCAGCCAGGGCGCGGCCGGCGCAGCGGTGGCCGCGGCGGAGCGCATCCGCGCGCGGGCGCTGGTCACCCTCGCGGGCTCGGGCAAGACCGCGCTGGCCCTGTCCAAGCAGCGCCCGGAGTTGCCGATCGTCGCGCTCGGCAGCTGGGAGCCGACGCTCAATCGCCTCAACGTCCTGCGCGGCGTCGTCCCGGTCGCGATCGACAACCGCAAGGAGCTCGAGGAGCAGCTAGTGGCCGCGGACCGCCATCTGATCGAGGCCGGCTGGGCCCAGGCCGGCGACACGATCATCGTGGCGGCGGCGATGCCGCTGGGCGAGCGCAAGGAAACGAACACGATTCGTTTCCACAAGGTCAGAGCCCAGTAGAACGGCGCACGGCCCGCGACCAGGGAGCCGCGAGCCGTTTGCCGATGCGGGCGCGCGAGGGTCAGGTGCGCGAGCGGCGAATGTAGGCCGGGATGTCGAGCGTGGCCTCGTCGTTGATCGCCCCGGCGCCGAAGGCGCGGGTCGGGCGCTCCTGGGCCTGGGCGGGCGGCACGGCGGCGCGCCGGCCGGGCACCTCGACCGAGCGACGCTGGGTGGGCTGCGCGATCACGGCGCGCGGTGCCACGCGGGGGGCCGTGCTCGGGACCGTGCCGCGTAGCGCCTGCTGTGCCGCGCTGCGCACCATCGGCTGGGCGGCCGACGGCGTATGCTGGGTTGCGGCGCCGCCGGGCGTGCTCGCGCGCGCCCGGTGCAGCGGGCTGTCTGCTCTGGCCGGCTGCATGTCGAAACCGGTGGCGATGACCGTGACCTTGACCACGTCGGCCATGTCGGGGTCCGTGACCAGGCCGAAGATGATGTTGGCTTCCTCGTGGGCGGCCTCCTGGATCAGCGTCGCGGCCTTGCTGATCTCGCCGGCGCGGATGTCCGGGCCCGCGGTGAAGTTGATCAGGATGCCGGTGGCACCCTCGACAGAGATGTCGTCGAGCAGCGGCGAGTTGATCGCCACCTCGGCGGCCTCCAGTGCGCGGTTGTCGCCGCGGCCGTAGCCGGTGCCCATCAGGGCACGGCCGGTGCAGCTCATGATCGTCTTCACGTCGGCGAAGTCGACGTTGATCGTGCCGGTGTGCACGATCAGGTCGCTGATGCCGCGCACGGCCTGGACCAGCACGTCGTCCGCGCGGCGGAAGGCGTCGAGCATCGACATGTCCTCGTCGGCGATCTCGAGCAGCTTCTCGTTCGGGATCGAGATGATCGTGTCGACCGACTCTGCCAGCTCCTCCATGCCCTCGCTGGCGTTCTTCATGCGCTTGCGCCCCTCGAAGACGAAGGGCTTGGTCACCACGCCGACCGTGAGGGCGCCCTGGTCGCGCGCGATCTGGGAGATGATCGGCGCCGCGCCCGTGCCCGTGCCCCCGCCCATGCCGGCGGTCACGAAGACCATGTCGGCCCCGGCCAGAGACTCGGCGATGCGCTGCACGTCCTCCAGCGCGGCCTTGCGGCCGATCTCGGGCTGCGCGCCGGCGCCGAGCCCGCGCGTGAGCGAGGCGCCCAGCTGGATCTTCTCGGCGGCCAGGTTCTCGGCCAGGGACTGGGTGTCGGTGTTGGCCGCAATGAACTCGCCGCCCTCCAGGCCCGCCTGGATCATCGTGTTGA
>JAPPOT010000696.1 GCA_028817855.1 Myxococcales bacterium | reverse complement strand
GCCGGCTCGGAAGCGATTCCAGTTGGTGGCAGCGTCAGACACCCCAGCCGTGTGACTCCCATGACGCCCCCGGTCTCCACCGCGAGGGTGGCAGCACAACGGGGCCGTTTCACCCGTCATCCATTCGATCCACAACATGCGCTGGTGAAAGAGGCGCTGACGATGGACAAGCCGTTTCTTCGGCTCATCCGGGTCAATGGAGACCAGCGGCGCTCGATTATGGCGAGCCTGTCGGAGTATGTCGGAGTGGGCGAGCACACGTTGTTTCCCGATCTAGACGGCTTGGCCAGAGAGATCCGGGTGAGGCAGCAGCTTGAAGGGAAGGGGTAGTTTTGCCCCCGTTCTCCGCGGCAACGCGCCGGAATCATGGTGCGATGTAAAGCATGGGGATACATGTCCCGGCAGTGAGCGGCATTGGTGTCAAGGTCGACGTCAACCGATGTGGCGGTCGGCATTCCTGACGGCGTAGAATGATGGCGGCCAACAGATGCCTCATGTCCGCACTGTACTCTTGGCAGCACTCCTAACTGTGGGCTGCCACGGTCGCTTGGGGTCGGGAACACCCGACTATCTCGTGCAGGTCGATGCATTGCGCGCCCCTGATGCAACCAAGTACACGACTTACTATCTGTTTCCGGGCATGAAGGGGGTCGAGCCAGGAAGTCTTCAGTTCCTGGAGTACAGTGCGTACGTTCACCGAGTCCTTCAGAGCCGAGGATTCAAGCTCGCCGACTCGCCGGCATCTGCACAGGTCGCGATCTTCCTCAGCTACGGAATCGGCGAGCCGCAGGTGACCTACCACAGCGTGTCCTACCCGATTTACGGGATGGTGAGCGGTGGTCAGACATCGACCGTGAACGTCAGCACGAGCGGCTACGGAGCGGCCTCCACGACGACGACAGGCACGATCTCGACGGGCCCTGAGTATGGAGTGGTGGGGACCGGCACTCGCACGGAGACCAGCGTTGCGTACCACCGCTACCTTCAGCTGTCCGCGGTCGACGTGAAGAGTTATCTGGCAAGGCAGGAGATCCGCGAAGTGTGGAGAACAACTGTGCGTAGCACCGGCTCCAGTGGCGACCTCAGGCGCGTGATGCCGGTCCTCGTAGCAGCAGCCAGGAACGCCGTCGCAACCTCCACTGGTCGCGCAACCGAATTCTGGTTGAGGGAAGACGACGAACGTGTTGAGTTCGTGCGCAAAGCTCCGCTGATAGAGCCGCCTCCTTTACCCGCGCGCACCGTGCAGACGCGCAGTGGTTGCAGCGAAGACGCTCAATGCGGCGCCGATCGGATCTGCGCCGGGGGCGAGTGTCGGCCGGCAGACCTCACGCCTCCCGCGTCGACACCAGGTGACACGCACCCATCCACTGGGGGCTGTCAGTACGATGCGCAATGCAAGGGGGACAGGATCTGTGTTGACGGGGAATGCGCAGCACCAGCGGCGCCGATGCCTACGCCCAACAAACCGTCTAGCCCAGATGCTTCGCCCCGCTGATGAGGGGGCATTTGAAGCGTGGCGTGCACACGGGCGGAGGCCGAAGGTCCGGAGGCTCGGAGGGCACGATGGAGAGTTCCTCATCGTTCACCTAGGTGCGCTTCGATCCACTGCTTTAGCGCACCACGGTCGAGCGCCTTGGGTGCACGGTCCTTGGGCCACGGCGTGCGCGCCGTTCGGTCCCAGCCGATGAGTTGCAGCGTTGCAGCGTCCGCCACCCAGATCATGTAGGAGTATCTGAGACCTGTCGCCGTGCGTGTGTTCGCTTTGGACACAACGCTGTGCTGAGTCACCCGGTAGTCCTGCGTCTCGGTTTCAGTTTCTACTAGCACGATGGTCTGGGCCTCAGATAGGGAGACGCCATCGCGACGACCCCAACCCGGCGAAATCTCGAAGAGGGCGTACCTGCCCAGACGAAGGTCGGGGTCAATTGTTGAGTAGGCATGCTGTGCTTCGCCGGCCTTCCGGTTGCGAACCTCATCGATGAGGGCGGCCAACTGCTTCATCTCGGTGGGAGAAGGCGTAACGCCGTCAGGGGACCGCAGAGCCGTGACAATCGCCAGAGTGGCTACAAGCACAACAGCACCGAGCCCAATCGCGATGGGTGCGCGAGCGCCATAGTGCTGGTCTGTGCGAAAGATGAGATGCGAGCCGAGCCCCAACAGGACCCCTCCGCCAAGTGCCTCGGGACTCTGTGCAGCCCACCCGAGGGCCAGCAGGCCGGATGCCAGGCACACGTGGAAGTAGAAGTGGATGCTGTCTTTGGTGAAATACACTGCCACAGCACCACCAGCCGGCTCACGAAGGCTCCCGATTATGCGCGCGAAACTATCCGAAGGCGCGTCAGCCGACAATGCCCGGTCGGTCTTGTGACGCGGACCGTCCCATACCGGTAGTGGGCTCCGCAGCTCAACCGCTGAAGAGCTGGAGGGCAACGCTTAACAATTTCATCTCTCATTGCGAAGCGGGGTACGGGTCCTGCTCAGGTGTAAGCATGTGAGCGAAACAAAGGGGGTGTGCGTCCTTGCCTGTACGACAACGGCGCCATGCGGAGTCAGGCGCACGGCGGCTCGAGGGGACCTGTCGGCCCTTACAGGGGCGCCTGGCGCCCTTTTTGGGGGTGGGAGTCCTCCAAGGCCACATGCCTCTCACAGCGCCCGTTCCGCGTACTTCTGCGGGCACACCCCCTCGACAACCCGCCTAACTCGCTTGCGGTGGAATCCGGCCCCCGCAACCATGTTTGAAGCCGGTCTCCTCACGGAGGCCGGCTTCTTCGCTTTCTGTGCCGTGCTCGGCGCCGTCCCGTGCTTGCGCGCACCGGGCGCTCGGGGCGCAGCAGTGCTGACAGCGGGCGATGCCCATGCTAGCCGGGCGCCATGCTCGAAGAAGCGAACCAGGAGACCGAGGGGCTCGAGGCACGTCGCGAGCTCGAGTCGCTGGCCGAGGGGCGCTTTGGGCGCATCGCGCCCGGCCTGCTCGCGGCCCACTTGATGCGAGTGACGGAGGGTGGGGACTGGGTGCTGCGCCGCGCGGCATTCGACGCCCTCCACCGGCGCTGGGGGTTCGCCCGGCGCGACGGCCTCAGGGTGGCGGAACGCCCCAGGGGCTCGGCTCTGGGTTGCTACGCCACGCGGCGCAAGGGCCAGGCGGAGCGCCCCTACCGCACGCAGCTCCAGTCGCTGAGCCCCGTGCGGGCGAGCTGCGATTGCCCTGACTATCGCGTCGCCTCGCTCGGCCTGTGCAAGCACGTGCTCGTCGTTCTCGACGACCTCCACGCGCGTCCCCGCAAGCTCGCATCCGCGCTGGATGCCGATGCCGATGGCAGGCTGCCCACGCTGGTATGGGAGCCTGTGCGCCCCTTGACGGGGCGCGGCGACTGGTTGGAGCGCGTCTGCCTGCGCGGGCCGATGCCGCCCAGCGCGGGCAGCCGCTCCCTGGGTCGCCACTTCCGGGCGCGCGGTGGCGCGCCGGCCGTCCTGCGGGACGCCTTCGCAACCAGCCCGGCAAGGCGCAGGGACCTGGTCGCGGATCTGCTGCGCTTCGCGCGGGCCGGCGGTGCGGCTCGCAAGGTGGATGCGTGCGCCGTCGATGCCGCGCTCCCGTCGCTGCTGGAGGAAGAGCACGCGCGACTGGATGCCGGGGTGTCGCTGCGTCGCGGTGAGCTGACGCGAGCCTTGCGCTCCTTGAAGCAGCCCCTCTATCCCTATCAGCGAGCGGGCGTAGAGCACGCCTTGCGCGAGGGGAGCCTGCTGCTGGCCGATGACATGGGCCTGGGCAAGACGGCGCAGGCGATTGCCACCTGCCATGCCTTGTTCTCGCTGGGCAGGGTGCGCCGCGGACTGCTCATCGTTCCCGCTCCGCTCAAGCATCAGTGGTTGCGCGAGTGGCAACGCTTCAGCGATGCGCCAGTTCAGGTCGTGGACGGCTCTCCGGCCGAGCGCCACACGCTCTACGAAACAACGCGCAGGGGGTTCCTGATTGTCAACTACGAGCAGCTTCTGCGCGACCTGGGTGAGATCCAGGCCTACGATGCGAGCCTGGTCGTGCTCGACGAGGCCCAGCGCATCAAGAACTGGGCGACCAAGACGGCGCTCTACGTCAAGCAGCTCGCGCCCCGGTACCGCCTGGTGCTCACGGGTACGCCCATGGAAAACCGGCTCGAGGAGCTGGCGTCGATCATGCAATGGGTCGACCGGCGCGCCCTCGAACCCGCCTGGCGGCTCGAACCCTGGCACCACAGTGCCGGCGGCGCGCGCCACCTCGAAACGCTTCGCGAGCGCTTGCGCCCGCGCATGCTGCGACGTGTACGCAAGGACGTGCTCGACCAGCTCCCGCCGCGCACGGATACGCGCGTTCCCGTCGAGCTCACCGCGCCCCAGCTAGAGGCCCACGATGACCTCGACCAGCCCATCGCGAGTCTGGTGCGCACGTCCAAGCACCGCCCCCTGACGCAGGCGGAGTTCCTGCGCCTGATGGGGCTGTTGACGATGCAGCGCATCCTCTGCAATGGCATGGCGCTCGACGGCTTCGAGCAAACGTGGCCGCGCCTGAGTGGCACCCGCGCCGAACCGTCCGTTCTACGTGGACTCTTCAGCCCCAAGCTCGTCGAGATTCGAGCCCTCCTCGAGAGCCTCGTGGTCGACCAGGGCAGGCAGGTGGTCGTCTTCAGCCAGTGGCGTCGCATGCTTCAGCTCGCGCACTGGGCGGTGGCGGACGTGCTCGAGGCCCGGGGGCTGCGTGCCGTCTTCTTCACGGGCCAGGAGTCCCAGAAGCGGCGCACGGCCAACGTCATCGACTTCCACGACGACGACGCCGCCCGCCTCATGTTCGCGACGGATGCCGGCGGGGTCGGTCTCAACCTGCAGCGCGCGGCGAGCTGCTGCATCAACCTGGAGCTGCCGTGGAACCCGGCCGTGCTGGAGCAGCGCATCGGTCGCGTCTACCGCCTCGGCCAGTCGCAGCCCGTCGAGGTTTACAACCTGGTGAGCGAGGAGGGCATCGAGTCGCGCATCGCCACCCTGGTCGGCAACAAGCGCGCGCTCTTCGACGGCCTGTTCGATGGCGACAGCGACGAGGTCGTGTTCGACCAGGCGGGCTCGTTCATGGAG
>JAPPOT010000063.1 GCA_028817855.1 Myxococcales bacterium | reverse complement strand
GTTCAGCAGCGGGGGCGGTGCGCCACCGTCGCGGCGCATCGCGATGGCGAGTGGAGGCGCTGCCGGGAGCAGAGTTGCGTGGCCGAGCGCGTCCCAGCTCTCTGGCGGCTTCGTAGCGGAGGCAGAGGATGCGGAGTGTGTGTCAGGAAGTTGCCCTGCGAGCAGCACCCCCATGCAGGTTCCGAGCCCCATGCCGAGCGCAGCGAAACGCCAACCGCGCGCGCCGCTGCGCCGACCGAATCGCAGCACCAGTCGGCCCAGCGGTGCTGAAGCCGCGAGGAGCGCGAGCGCCGTGACCCATGTGCGCGCGGCGCCGCGCTCGAGCGACAGGCCGAGCGCGAGCAGCAGCAATCCCAGCACGAGCCCGAAGCGACCGGCGAGGCGCCGCTGCGGCGCCGCGGCGTCCAGCCATGCGCCGAGCCCGGGCCCCAGGGCAGCCACGCCCCACAGCACCTCCGGGGGGGCCTCGGGCATTCCCGTGCGAAGCAGGAGAGCCACGGCCAGAAACGCCCATCCGCTCAGCGCGCCCGTGCTGAGCAGGGCGAGCGGGGCGCGCACGGCTGCTGTCGACGGGCCTTCCACGGGTGCTCAGCCGGCGCGCGCCAGCCGCCAGGTGAAGATGCTCAGCAGGAAGTAGCAGGCGGCTCCGAGCAGTAAGGTCGTCTGAATGCCCCAGACCATGGAGATGCCGAGCCCGAGCCCGCTTGCGCACACGCCAAAGGCACCGTTGATGCCCCACAGCCACGGCCCCAGCGTGGCCGAGCCCTTGCCGGCGGCCTCGTGGTTCTCCTCCATGCGCTCGACCAGCCGCAGCCCGAGCGGGAAGCAGAGGCCGAGGCCGAGCGCGGGTGGCGCGATCAGTGCGATGCTGAGTGCGATGCGGACGCCCGCGCTCGCGCTCTCGAAGTCGTGCATCACTGGCAACATGCCGAAACCCGCCGCCAGGCACAGGACGGCCGGGATCAGCGGATAGGTGCGCGACCAGCGCGGGCTGGCCGGGTCGATGCGGCCGCTGAGCATGCTGCCGACGCCGGTGAAGAAGATGATGCCTCCGAGCAGCACCGCGAGCGCCAGCGTGGGGTGGCCGAGGAAGACGTTGAGGCGCGAGAGCAGCGCCATCTCCACCAGCATGAAGCCCAACCCGATCAGCGCGAAGTACACCAGCGCCGAGAAGACGTCGGCCCGGCCGAAGGCGGTGAGATCCCGCCAGCGCCGAGCCATGGGATAGGCCAGCGTCAGGATGGTCAGCAGCAGGCTTACCACTGTGCCGTAGAGCAATGTCTGGGTCGCCTGCAGGTTGCCGAGGAAGGTCAGGTCGGCGGCGTCGACGTCGATCTTGTCTGTCAGCCAGCTGCTCGGCTTGAGCATGTTGAAGAAGAAGGGGCGCGCGTCGGTCGGTGGCGTGATGTCGAGGGTCTGGTCCTCGGTGAAGCGCCACAGGGCTTCGCGGTCGGGAACGCGCATCAGGTCCCGCAGCAGCGGGTGGGCCGGCTCCTTGCGCGGCGTCGAGAGCATGTTGAAGCCGCGCTCGGTCGCCACCTTCTGCACCAGGTCGATGTCGGCCTGGGAGAATTCCTTCGGGCTCAACAGCAGGGTGGAGACCAGCTCGTTCTGCAGCAAGATGATGTTCAGGCGCGGATGGGCGGCCCCCGCGCGCCACCCCGCCTCCATCGCCAGCGCCACCATGCGCGCCGTCTCGCCCGGGGAGCCCACCACGTACCAGCGCGAGACCGTGAAGATGCCGTCGTCCGTCAGGCGGTCGAGGAAGGTGGTCCAGGCCTCCGCGGTGTAGAGCCCGTTCTCGGAAAGGCTGTACGCACCCGCGCCAGTGGAGGCCCAGGTGTCGATCAGCGACATCGTGATGACGCTGAAGCGGCGCTGCTCCCGCGCCATGTAGCTGCGCGCCTCGTCCGACACGAGCTCGACTCCGTCGATCGAGGTCAGCCCGGTGAACTCGGCCATCTCCTTCTCGTGCAGCCCCACGATCAGATCGTTGAGCTCCACGCCGACCACCGGCTTGTGGCCGACGCGAGCCGCCTCCAGTACGTCGCGCCCGCCGCCGACGCCGATCACGGCCGCGGGCCCGTGAGGGCGCAGGTGGTGGGCGAAGGCGGTGATGTCCCACGCCAGGTAGTCGTGCTCCTCGATCCCGCTGCCGAAGCGCGCCATCACCGTACCGGCAGCACCGTCGATCTTGATGAAGCGCTGCTCCCGTGGCGCCATGGCCTGCGGTGGCGTGTTCCTCCCTTTGCCCCAGAATCCGGGTGGACCCGTGACGCTCTTGTCAACCGTCACGCGCGAGTAGGTATTCCAGCGCGAGTAGGCGTAGATGTTGGGATTCTCGCGCAGCCCCTTCACCCATGCTGGACGCAGCGGTGGGATGTCGGCGCCTGCGTTTGCCAGCGACGTCCCGACCAGCAGCAGTGCCGCAAGGGGTGCCCAGCGTGCGCGGCTGCCGCTTGCCGCAGCGAAGGCCCACGCACTCAGGGCGGCGACACCCGCGGAGAAGATCGCCGCGCTCGGGGCGTCGAGCACGTCGAGGAGGGGGATCACGAGGGCGCAGCCGAGCGCGGCGCCGATCAGGTCCACGCCGTAGACGATGCTCGGTGGCAGGCCGGCGCGCGTGAGCGCGAGGGTGAGGGTCACGCCGCCCATGATGAAGGGCAGGGCGAGCGCGGCGCCGATACCGAGCAGCCCCACGAAGCTCATGAAGTCGGTCACCGGCGACAGTGGCATCGCCAGCACGATCGAGATGCACGGGGGGATCGAGAGCGCGAACGCGAGCGCGCTCTGGCGCAAGCGTGCGGGGACCTCCGCGTCCTTGAAGCGGTCCGGGAGCAGGAAGACAGTCACCGCGCCTGCGGTCATGCCGAGCATGCCGAGCGAGATCACGAAGAAGGCGAGGTGATACCAGGCCGCCACGCTGGTGATCCGCGTGAGCAGCACCTCGAGCATGAGCGTGGCCATCGCCACGAGGAACACCCCGAGGTAGGTCAGCGGTCGGCTGGAGCTCGGTTCTTGGGAGGGGGCGTCAGCCACGGTGTGGGGGTTCGGACGGGCAAGCGCGCTGCATGCGCGCGTAGGGTAAAGCACTGGCGTCGCGGACCGCGGAAAAAGCCACCACCGCGCGCGCGCCGGGGTTCAGATGCAACGAGGGCCACGTGCGAGTCGCACATGGCCCCCTGGAATCCGAGCGATACTCAGGTTAGCCGCCCGCTCCGCCCGTCGGCACGTTGCCCGTGCACATGCTGTAGTCGAGCATGCAGGTGCTCGGGTTGCAGCTCAGCACGCCCATGCCCATGTTCATCGACATGCAGGTCTGCCCTGCCAGATCCGCGCCGTCACACTGCTCGCCCGCCGCCATGTCGCGAACGCCGTTGCCGCAGCGGGATGGAATCACGCACTGACACATCAGGCTCCAGGTCGTGTCGGCCTGACACGTGCTCACCGCCTCACCACCCATCGCGACGCAATTCGCATCGTCCTGCGGGCATGGATCGCCTTCCATGCCCGGCTCGCTCATCACACCCGGAGTGCACGGTGCGGCACGTTGAGCGCTGCTGCTGCCGCCGGAGTCGTCTCCGCAGGCGGCTAGCGCCAAGCCCGAGAGCATCACGAGTAGCATGAGTGGACGGGTTACTGGGGCATACATGGTGTACGTTAATCGCACAAAGCACTGCGAAAACACAAGGGTTTTTAGGGGTCCCTGGCAACCCGTCGGAATCCCAGCGGATTCCCCGAAACATCGCTCGCGTATGGGACCGACCAGGCCACAAGGCGTGCTCAATTTGGGGTACCCGGGCGCAGCGTCAGCTCGGTGATCTCGGCGGGTGCCAGCAGCCGGATCGGCGGTCCCCAGTAGCCGGTTCCGCGGCTCACGTAGAGCTGGCTGTCGCCGACTTGATAGCGACCCGCGACGTATCGCGTCTGCATGCGAACGAACCAGCTGAAGGGCCACATCTGCCCACCGTGTGTGTGACCGGAGAGCTGCAGGTGCACACCGTGCTTGCGCGCGTGCTCGAAGCTGCGGGGATCGTGCGACAGCAACACTACGGGACGCGCGCCGTCCCATGCAGCCATCGCAGCGCGCATGTCGTAGCCGCGGCCATCGACGCGCCGGCTCGAGATGTCATCGACGCCGGCGAGCTCGAATGCGCCTTCGCCGTTTCCAATCGTCACCCTCTCGTTGCGTAGCGGACGCATGCCGAGCTCGGTCACGCGTCGCACCCAGCCGCTCGCGCCCGAGTAGTGGTCGTGGTTGCCGGTCACGAAGAAGACGCCGTGACGCGCGCGCAGGTTCCCGAAGGGCGCCACGTCCTCCTGAAGGTGATGCAAGCTTCCGTCGACCAGGTCACCGGTGATCGCGAGCAGGTCCGGGTCGAGCGCGTTGCAGCGCGCGACGATGCGCTCCGCGAAGCGCCGGCGGATCAGCGATCCGATGTGGATGTCGCTCATCTGCACGATGCGAAAGCCGTCGAGCGCCTCGGGCCAGTTGGGGATGCGCACCTCGATCCGTCGCACGGCGGGCGGTCGCAGCGCCGAGACGAAGCCCACCAGCAGCGCCAGCCCGATGATTCCCGTCAGGCCCACGGCCCGTGCGCGCGCCACCTCCACGCCACCCAGGCCCAGCAGGGCCATCACCGCGTCGCTGGCCCACAGGCCCAGCAGCAGGTAGAAGCAGGCCGCCATCCAGATGTAGCTCGGCCAGCCGATCGGCGCCGCTGCGCGCGGCCCGAAGACCCGGTCGACGACGGGGTGCGCGATCATCGAGGCCCCGAGCGTGGCGACCGCGGCCATCGCCAGCTCCGACCAGGGCGAGGGCAAGGCGGTGTCAAACACCAGGCGGCGCAGGAAGTAGTAGTGCGCGCCGCCGATCACCAGCATGAAGATCGAGACGGCGAACAGCAGTCGGGCAATCGTCAACCGCATGGGGGCGAGCTACGCGTGTCTCGACGGTCCACCAACAAGAACGCCGGGCCACGTTCGTGACCCGGCGCTCATTGTGGCCCCTCCACCGCCCCCATGCACGGCATTCCGTGGGCCGCCACGGCGACCTCCGCGCGCGGCAGCGCGGCGGAGGCCGGGTGGGTGGGGGAGGATGGA
>JAPPOT010000159.1 GCA_028817855.1 Myxococcales bacterium | reverse complement strand
GCTCGAGCCAGGGGTCGCGGGGCGAGCCGCTGCGGCTCTGGTAGGCAATGCGGGTGGGACGGTCGTCGTCCAGCGCCGCGCGCACCAGCTCCGCGCTGCGGGTCAGCTGCTCCACGTAGGGCGAGCGCTCGGCGACGGCGGTCGGAATGCTGTGGGCGGTGAAGATCAGCGGTGCCGCGTCCCGGCTCGCCTCGGGCAGCTCGGTGATGGCGGTGCGTATGTGCTCGGCGTGGGCGGCAACGAAGCCCGGGTGGGTGTGGAACTCTCTTGCGTAGCGCACGTGCGGCGCGCCCGCGCCGATGACCTCGCGCGCGCGCTCGACCGCCTCGCGGTAGCGGCCGTGGCTGGCGGGGCTCTCGTGGGCCGCCAGGATCAGGCCCACCGCCTCGGTGCAGCCTGCGCTCGCGAGCTCGCGCAGGGCGTCCTCGATGAACGGCTCGCTGTGCCGCGTGCCGATGCGAACGCGGCCGGCGTCGATCCCGAGGCGGCCTGTGAGCAGTCCGGTCTGCTCGCGCGTGATCTCGCCGAGGGGCGAGCGGCCACCGATCAGCTCGTAGTGGTGCGCCACTTCCTCGAAGCGTTCGGGCGGTACCGGCCGACCCGCGAGCACGCGCCTCAGGAAGGGGCGGATTTCCTCGCTGCGTTCCGGTCCGCCGAACGCCAGCACCAGCACCGCGGGCGGCTCGGCATCGACCACCATCAGCGCGCGCTCGCCTCGTGCACGTAGTCGACCAGCACCTTGACCTGATCCGGATCGGCGGTGGGGAAGATGCCGTGGCCGAGGTTGAAGATGTGTCCGTTCCTGCCGGCCGCCTTGTCGAGCACCTGCTGGGCGCGCTGTCTCAGGGTGTCGGGCGGGGTCAGCAGGGAGCCGGGATCGAGATTGCCCATGATGCCGACGTCGCCCAGCGCCTCCCACGTGTCGCGCAGGTCGACGCGCCAGTCGATTCCGATCACGTCGCCGCCCGCCTCGCGCATGAGCGGGTAGAGCATGGGGCCACCGGTTCCGAAGTGGATCATCGGGATGTCGGCTTCCAGGTCGGCCTTGACGCCAGTGAAGAGGCGGCGCATGTGCGGCTGGATGTAGGTCCGGTAGTCATCCGGGGAGAGCGCCCCGACCCAGCTGTCGAAGACCTGCAGCGCCTGGACGCCGGCCGAGACCTGCGCCCGCAGGTAGTCGATGGTGGCGTCAGTGACCTTCGTCATCAGGACATCCCAGGCGCCCTTGTCCGAGAACATGAGCTTCTTGGCCTGCAGGTAGTCCTTCGAACCGCCGCCCTCGATCATGTACGAAGCGAGGGTGAACGGGGCCCCCGCAAACCCGATCAAGGCGGTCTCCTCGGAGAGCTCGCGCCGCACCAACTTGATCGTCTCCATCACGTAGCCGAGCGACTCCTGCGCATCGATGCGCTCGGCGATCGCGTCGATCGCTGCAGCCGAGCGAATGGGCTCCGCGATGCGAGGACCGTCGTTCTTGGTGAACTCGAAGCCGACGCCAAGCGGCTCCAGGATCAGCAGGATGTCGGCGAAGAGGATCGCCCCGTCCATGCCGAACTGCTCGATCGGCGAGAGCGTGACCTGCGCCGCGATCTCCGGCTGGCTGACCATCTCGATGAAGCTCAGCTTCTTGCGGAGCTCGCGGTACTGGGGCTGGTAGCGCCCCGCCTGTCGCATCACCCAGATCGGGGTGTGCTCGACCGGCTCACGCCGGCACGCACGCAAAAACTGGCTCATCTACTCTTCTCCGGGCAGCTCGCCGAGGAGCTCGACGAGGTCACTCTCCTCGCTGAACGGGAGCACCTGTGCGACGACGTAGCGCCCCCCCAGCCAGTTGTCGAGATCGACCAGCTTGCAACGCGGGCTACAAAAGGGCAGCGGCCGCGTGTCGCCGGCAGTCGCCGCGGGAATCGGACGCTCGCAGATCGGGCAGGTCGGCATGCTGGGGGAGCCTACCGCAAGGCGACGCCCCGTGCCCGCGGGTCTAGCCCGGATGTTCCACCGATCCGCACGCCCTCGCACAACCGCTCGACTCCACAGCGCTTCCGCCTCGGTCGCGAATACACGCCGTATGCGTCCCACTCATCGAAACCCCTGCGAAGCCGATCGCTTGCACGATCTTCGCACGCATCGGTGGAGCCTCCGGGCTAGTAGCTGGCCTTGTCCGGCAGTGCGCCGCTGTGCGCCAGGCCCCGGCCGAGCGCCTCGCCCATGACGATCAGCGCCCTGTCGGACAGCAGCCCCAGCTCCGGCGAGTCGACCGCGCCAAAGAGCGAAGCCTCGGCAGCCGGCGCCGGCGGCGCTTCAGGGTCCGTATCCGCGCCATCGGTGTCGGTGGCAGCCTCGGGGTCCTGAATGGCCTCGGTCTCGGGCGTCGCCTCGGCCACGGCACCGGCCTCGGGCGCCGCCTCGGCCTTGGGGGCGGCCTCAGTCTCGGCCTCGGCCACGGTCTCGGGCACGGCCACGGCCGCGGTGTCGGCCACGGTCTCGGCCTCAGTCTCGGCCACGGTCTCGGCCTCGGTCTCGGTCTCGGCCACGGCCTCGGCCACGGTCTCGGCCACGGTCTCGGTCTCGGCCACGGCCTCGGCCTCGGCCACGGCCTCGGGCACGGCCTCGGTCTCGGGCACGGCCTCGGTCTCGGCCTCGGTCCCGGCCTCGGCCTCGGCCTCGGCCTCGGCCTCGCGCGCCGCCTCGGGTTCCACCAGCGCCGCGGCGACCTGGCCCGTCCCCAAACCAAGCTCGCTCGCCACCGGCAGCTCCGGGCCGTGGGCGTCGAAGGCGTCCATGATCTGCGCAAGCGCCTGGGCGCGCAGCGCCTCGATCTCCTCGTCGCGACCATCCCCGTCGGCCGGCCACGGCCCGTAGTCGGCCGGCTCTCCCGGGCCACTGCGGTCGACCCAGTAGGCCGAGCTCGGGCGCACGTCGATGTGCACGAAGGTGCTGTTCGGGTAGTAGCCGACGCCGCTCTCGGGCAGCTCGCGTAGCTTCTCGACCAGCATCGCGTTGTCCACGCCCTCGATCCGCACGTCGAGCGCGTGCCCGCCGCGGTGCCGGCTGCGCCCACGCGCCTTGGGCCGATGCCCCGACACGATCTCGATCACGCGGCCGGGAAAGGCATCTGCCAGATGCTGCAGCCGAACCAGCAGTCCCGAGTCGAGCCTCCGCGCCGGGCGCTCGCGGCCCGCGCTGTCGCGTCGCGTCTTGGCGCGCGCCAGGTGGCTCAGCGCCTCGAGCGCATCGGGCGCCGGCAGCCCATCGCAATCGGTGAGGCGCACATCCGTCTGCTCCTTCATCGGACCAACGCGCTTGAGTGTGACCGCCTCACGCAGGCAGAGGGCATCTCCGTCGACCGCCCCGGTGGCCTCGGTCTCGGCCTCGGTCTCGGTCTCGGTCTCGGACTCGGTCTCGGACTCGGTCTCGGACTCGGACTCGGACTCGGACTCGGACTCGGACTCGGACTCGGGCTCGGGCTCGGGCTCGGGCGCGGGCACCGGCACGGGCACGGGCTCGATCGGCCGCGCCCCACTGGTATTGTCTCGGAGGCCCCCTACAATGCGCCCGCATGAGCTGGTTGGAAGAAGCCGACGAAATCGCGCGTAGGCGCCAGGCCGCGCAGGAGCTGGGCGGGCCGGAGGGCATCGCGCGACAGCACGAGCGTGGTCGCCTCACGGTGCGCGAGCGTATCGACCTGTTGCTCGATGCCGGGAGCTTTCGCGAGCAGGGGCCCATCGCCGGGCACACCGAGCGTAGCGAATCGGGTGAGCGCACCTTCGTGCCCGCCAACTACGTCGTCGGACTCGGCAAGATCGACGGCCGGCAGGTGGTGGTCGGTGGCGAGGATTTCACGCTGCGGGGCGGCTCGCCGTCGCCTGCGGGAAACCGCAAGAGCGTGCATCTGGAGGAGCTCGCCTGCCGCTACCGCATCCCCATGATTCGCCTGCTCGAGGGCGGCGGCGGCAGCGTGCCCAGAGCGGGTGGCGGCGGCCGCGGCGGCGGCGCACGTCCGGCACCCGCTCCGGACGCGCCAGCGGCACCCCGCTTCATGTCGATCATGCGCGCCATGGGCGACGTGCCGGTGGTCTCCGGCGCCATGGGTGCAGTGGCGGGCATGCCCGCGGCACGCCTGGTCGCCTCGCACCTGTCGATCATGACCAAGGAGACTTCCCAGGTGTTGATCGGCGGACCCGCGCTGGTCGAGCGCGCGCTCAACGTAAAGAAGACCAAGGAGGAGCTCGGCGGACCGCAAGTGCACCTCGCCAGCGGTGTGGTCGACAACGTGGCTGCCGACGAGAAGGCGCTCTTCGAGCAGATGCGCCGCTTCCTCAGCTACCTGCCCACCAACGTGTCACAGGCGGCGCCGGTCACGGCATGCGATGACCCACCGGGCCGAACGGAAGAATCCCTGCTGTCGATCGTGCCGCGTGATCGCCGCAAGACCTACAAGATGCGACGCATCCTGGAAGCGGTGCTCGACCAGGGATCCGTCTTCGAGCTCCGCGCGGGCTACGGACGGACCCAGATCACCGCGCTCGCGCGACTGAACGGTCAGCCCGTCGGCGTGATCGCCAACGACCCCTACTTCTACGCCGGCTCGATGACCGCCGATGGCGCGCAGAAGGTTCGCCGCTTCATCGACATGTGCGACACCTTCCACCTGCCGATCGTGAGCTTCGTCGACGAGCCCGGCTTCATGATCGGACCCGACGCCGAGAAGGCAGCCACGATCCGCTACGGCGTCGAGCTCCTCAGCGCCGTGATGCAGTCGACGGTCCCGTGGGCCTCCGTGATCGTTCGCAAGGTCTTCGGCGTCGCCGGCGGCGCCCACTTCGGCCCGGGCGCCCTGCGCCTGGCCTGGCCCTCGGCGGAACAGGGTGCGCTCCCCATCGAGGGCGGCGTGGCCGTCGCCTACGGCCGCGAAATCGCCGCCGCCCCCGACCCCGAGGCCCGCCGCCGAGAGATCGAAGAGGCCCTGCTCTCCCGTCGCTCCCCGTACATGGCCGCAGAAGGCTTCGGCGTCCACGACCTGATCGACACCCGCAACACGCGCCACGCCCGGTGCGCATGGGTCGAGATGATCCAGCCCTCACTCGCCACCCGGCGCGGCCCGCGCA
>JAPPOT010000738.1 GCA_028817855.1 Myxococcales bacterium | reverse complement strand
CAAAGGTGGGGCCGGTCAAGCTGCGGCGCATCGGCAAGGAGCGCGTGGCCGTGTTGATCCCGGTGGTCGAGGGCCCGCGCACACGCCTGCACAGCGTGGTCGTGGACGGCACGGAGCAGCTCGGCACCCAGGAGGTGCTGCGCGCCTCGGGACTGATGCGCAATCAGGCGTTCAGCTACGTGGCGCTCGAGCAGGCACGGCTACAGGTCGTCGAGCTCTATCAGGAACGCGGCTACATGTTCGCCAAGGTCACCCCCAGCGTGCGCTTCAGCCGCGACCGCACCCGCGCCGAGGTGCGCGTGCACGTCAACGAGCGCTTCCAGGTGCACATCGACCGCATCCTGATCCGCGGCGCCGAGCGCACCAACGACGCGCTCGTGCGGCGCGTCATGACGCTGGAGCCCGGCGACATCTTCCGACCCTCTGAGGCGCGCGAGAGCGAGCGACAGCTGGCGAGCCTGGGCGTCTTCACCGGCGTGTCGGTGACGATGCAAGAGCCGGAGCTCGACGCGCGTATCAAGTCGGTCATCGTGACCCTGAGCGAACGGCGCAACCAGTTCCTGGACTTCAGCGCAGGCGTCAGCACCGGGCAGGGCGTGCGCGGCGGCTTCGAGTACGGATATCGGAACCTCTTCGGCGAGGCCGTCAGTCTGACGCTGCGGGTGCAGTTCGCGTACAAGCTCTTCTTCGTCGACCAGGAGTTCGAGGATCGCTTTCGGCAGCTGGAAGCGGTCGAGGATCAGCTCGAGCGGCGCATCTCGCTCGGCGCCAGCATCCCGCGCACACCGGGATTGGGCCCGGTGCGTACCTCCGTGGATCTGGTGCACCTGCGCGACAACGAGCGCGACTTCGGCCTGGACAAGAACGGCGTCGGACTGACCTTCACCCACAGCCCGATCGAGTTCCTCACGCTCACCCTTGGTGGCGACCTGGAGAACAACAACGTCGACCTCTTCGAGGGCCAAGCACTGCAGGACTTCCTGGCCGACGACGACACCCCACCCCGGCTTCGCCGGCTGCTACGCGTGCCCGAGGGCACCTCGACCCTGGTTGCCGCGCGCACCTCCGCCAGCTACGACCGTCGCAACAGCGCCTTCACTCCGACGCGCGGCTACTTCATCACGCTCACCGGCGAGCTCGCGCGCACGCTCACCAGCGATCCCGACGAGTTCGATACCGAGGTCGATCAGTTCATCTCCCGATTCGTGAAGCTCGGCGCCAGCGGCAGTGCCTATCTGCCGGTCGCGGGCGAGGTGGTGCTGGCAGGGCAGGCACGCATCGGACGCATCGTCCATCTGATCGACGACTCGCAGACCTATCCGAACCGGGCCTTCTTTCTCGGTGGCGTCGACACCATGCGCGGCTTCCTCGAGGACGAGCTCGTGCCCCAGGACATCGCAGAAGAGATCATCGGCGACTCGGAGCTCAACCCGAACACGATCGTGCGCGCCGGCGACGCCTTCGTGCTCTACCGGGGGGAGCTGCGCTTCCCTCTCTACGGGCAGCTGCGGGGCGGAGTCTTCACCGACCTGGGCAACCTGTGGGCGGACCCGTCGAACCTGGACCCGTTCCAGGTCCGGCCGACCGCCGGGCTGGGGCTGCGGCTGGCAACACCGGTGGGCCCGATCGCGCTGGACTACGGTTTCAACCTCAAGCGCCGAGCGGCACTGGGGGAACGTTCCGGGGCGCTGCACTTCTCGATCGGGCTGTTTTGAGCGCTCGGACGGGTCCGTCGGGGTCGCGCGCGGGTTGGGGGTTTGACACCCCGGTGGTGATACCTAAACTCAGGCCCCCAAGGAGTGAGAGATGGCGGTTTCGGACCTCTTGATCGACAAGCGCATCGTCGAGCGCAGCATCCGGCGCGGCAAGCTCGAGCGCACCGAGTACGACCGTGTGCTCGAGGAGCTGCCCGACGCAGCGGACAACGTGTGGAAGCCCGAGGACGAAGAGAGCGGTGGCGCTGAAGACGCACCGGCGCCAGGAGGAGACACGGGCGGCGGCTTCTGAGCCGCCGCGACAGAGACGGGGGCAAGTATGGCGAGCGAGGACGAGGGCGAGTCGAAGGGTCGCACGGCCGACGAGGCCGAGGACGCCTACGCCGCGGCGGTGCCGGAAGACATCCCGCCGATCGACTTCAACATCCTCGTGCTCTCGCTCAACACTTCGGCGCTGATCGACCTAGGCGACGGACCCGAGGACGCGGGTGGTGAGAAGGTGGAGCGCGAGGTCAATCTACCGATGGCACGCCAGAGCATCGACATGCTCGCCATCCTCGAGGACAAGACCCGCGGCAACCTCTCGGGCGAGGAAGAGCGACTGCTCGCGCAGGTCCTGTTCGACCTGCGCATGCGCTACGTGAACAAAGCGAAGACCTGATACGCTTCGCTCGATGGTCCAGCAGGTCACGCTCAGGCTGGAGGCCTACTCGGAGGCGGCGCGCCGGCTGATCGCGTCGGCCCAGGGGCTCGCGGACGAGCGCGAGCACGCCGAGGTGGAGCCCCTGCACGTGCTCTATCGCCTGGCCGAGCAGGACGAGCCGTCCCAGCGCGCCATGCGCGACGCGGGCGCCGATCCCCACGACGTACTGGTGGAGGCCGAGCTGTTGATCCGGCGGCTGCCGACGCGGGCGGGAGGGACGGCATACCTCTCGCCGCGCACGCTGGAGCTGCTTGGGCGCGCCGAGGGGGAAGCCGCCCGCGGCGGCGGCAAGGCGGTCTCGGTCGGACACCTGCTGCTGGCGACCGCGCAGGAGGCCGAGGGACCGGCCCGGACGGTGCTCGCCAGCTGCGGGCTGAGCGCGCCGACGCTGCGTGCGGCGACAGCGCCTGGAGAGCGGGCGAGCACGCAGAGCTCCGACCGCGAGGGTGGCGGCAAGGGCAGCCCGCTCGAACGCTACGGCAAGGACCTCACCCGGCTGGCAGCCCAGGGGCGCTTCGATCCCACCGTCGGACGCGACGGAGAGCTGCGGCGCATCCTGTCGGTGCTGGCGCGGCGCGGGAGCAACAATCCGCTGCTCGTGGGTGAGCCCGGCGTGGGCAAGAGCGCGATCGTCCAGGCCCTGGCGGGACGCATCGCGCGTGGGGATGTCCCGCGCATGCTGCAGGGCAAGCGCCTGATCGAGCTGGACGCCGGCGCGCTGAGCGCGGGTGCGAGACTGCGCGGGGAGCTGGAGCAGCGCATCAGCGAGCTACTGACGGCACTGCGTGACAGCGGCGGCGAGGTGATCCTCTACCTGCGCGACCTCTCGGCGCTGTTAGGAGAGCGGGCGCCCGAGACGGTGGCGAGCCTGCTGGCGCGTGCGCTGCGGGACGGCGAGCTGCGCGCGATCGCGGTGGCCGATCCGGGCCTCGCCGGCAGGCTGCTGTCCAACGGCGATGGCGCCGGCCGCTACTTCGTGCGCGTCGAAGTGGACCCGCCGACGGTCGAGCAGACGGTGGCGATCCTGCGCGGGATCGTGGGGCGCTTCGAGGTCGCCCACGGGCTCGAGATCGCCGACCCGGCGCTGACCGCCGCGGCCTCCTTCGCGCGGCGCTACCTGCCGTCCGTGCAGCTGCCGCGCAGCGCGATCGACTTGATCGACGAAGCGGCGGCCCAGGTCCGGGTGCAGGTCGAGAGCGTGCCGGCGGAGCTTGACGCGCTGCAGCGGCGGCTGGAGAGCGTGAACCTGCAGCTCACGGCACTGGCGGACGACCACGACGCCGACTCGAAGGCGACTCGCGATACGCTCGAAGCCGAGAAGGGAACGCTCGAGCCCAGCGTGGCGGAGCTGCAGACGCGCTGGCAGGCCCAGGTTGCGCTGGTCGAGCGGGTGGGCGTGCTGAAGAAGGAGCTGGCGGCGGCCGACCGCGAGATCGAGCAGGCTCGGGCAGCGGGCGACCAGGCCGGGGCGAAGGCGCTCTACGCCGGGAGCCGCGCGAATCTGGAGCGCCAGCTGCAGGCGGCCGAGGCCGCGCTGCTCGGCGAGGACGGCGACGGCGAGGGGCAGATGGTGCGCCTGGTGGTGGGTGAGTCCGACGTCGCGGCCGTCGTGTCGAGCCGGACCGGGGTGCCGGTGGCGCGGATGCTCGAAGGCGAAGCGGAGAAGCTCTTGAAGATGGAGGAGCGCCTCGGCGCACGCGTGATCGGCCAGGCCCAGGCGGTGCGCGCGCTGTCGCGGGCGGTGCGGCGCGGCCGCGTGGGGCTGCGCGACGGCAAGCGCCCTATCGGCTCCTTCCTCTTCCTCGGCACGACCGGCGTGGGCAAGACCGAGCTGGCCAAGGCACTGGCCGAGTTCCTCTTCGATGACGAGGGCGCGCTGACTCGCCTCGACATGAGCGAGTTCATGGAGAAGCACACGGTGGCGCGGCTGCTGGGCTCGCCGCCGGGCTACGTGGACAGCGAGGAGGGCGGCTTCCTGACCGAGGCGGTGCGGCGCAAGCCCTATAGCGTGCTGCTCTTCGACGAGATCGAGAAGGCCCACCCCGACGTCTTCAACATCCTGCTACAGGTGCTCGACGACGGGCGCCTGACCGACTCCCGCGGTCGCCTGGCGCACTTCGCCGACACGGTGGTGATCCTAACCTCGAACATCGGCGCCCGGCGGATTCTGGAGCACTCGGAGAGGCTCGGCGGAGGCGAGGTGGAGGACGGCGAGGCGCTGCACGACGCGATCCACCAGGAGCTGCGAGCCACGCTGCGCCCCGAGTTCCTCAACCGCATCGACGACATCATCATCTTCGAGACCCTCGATCGCGACGACCTGGGCAAGATCGCAGACCTGCAGCTGCGCGGACTGGCCAGGATGCTGCGCGAGCGGCACCTCACCCTGAAGCTCGACGACGCCGCCAAGGGCCGCATCGTCGAGCTCGGCTACGAGCCCGCCTTCGGAGCGCGCCCGCTCAAGCGCGTGATCACCCGCGAGCTCCAGGACCCACTCGCCGAGGAGCTTCTGCGCGGCGCCTACGAGGAAGGCGACGGGATCGAGGTGAGCGTCGAGGACGACGGAGAGACGCTCAGGTTTCGGAAGGCCTGAAGACTTGCGGCGCGTCTCACAGCGAACGTGAGTGAAGCGAACCTCGGGCGGCCCGTGCCGCCCGGCGGCTCGCGAAGCGAGCCAAGAAAACAGGGAGATGAGGGGCGC
>JAPPOT010000099.1 GCA_028817855.1 Myxococcales bacterium | reverse complement strand
GTGCTGAACCATGCGGCCCGAGAACTCACCGGGGCCCCTCGCCTCGTAGGCGTCCGGCCCCGGCGCCAGGAAGTGCGGGCCGCGCCCCTGCTCCTGGTGGCACTCGCCGCAGGCGCGCGCCATGGTCGCCACGCCCATCGCCGCGAGGTCCAGGGTGTGGGCCTCGGCGGTGAGCCGCGCCGCATGCTGCATGCGCCCGATTCCCTCGAGCCAGCCCCCCACCTCGGCCTCCTCGTACTCCTGACTGGAAAACTCGAAGAGCGGCTCGCGCAGGGCCGTCAGGTTGCCGTCGATGACCCAGTCGCGCGCGGTCGTCGCGATCGCGAAGTGGGCCGCCATGTACGGCTCCACGCCTGCGCGCGGCCCATCCCCGGACACCGGGGTCGGCTCGCCCCCGGTCGCCTCGGGCGCGGGCTCGGCTGCGGGTGGCGCCGGCTCGGGCGTGCCCGCACCATGGGCGCAGCCCGCGATCCATAACAGCCACGCGAGCCGGCGAATGCCCATCAGGGGCTCCCGACGTGTGGGACCACGAGCACGGGGCAGGGTGCGTGACGGATCACCTGCTCCGCGACGCTGCCGAGCAGCGCGTGGGTGATGCCGCTGCGCCCGTGGGTGGTCATCACGATCATGTCCATCGACAGCGCCCGCGCGTGCTCCGCGATCGCCTCGGCAGCGCTCTCCCCCGCTACCAACTGCAGGGTCACGCCCTCGATCCCGTCCAGGTGCTCGCTGCGCAGGCGCTTGAGCGCGTCACCCTCGTCGTGGGCCTCCATCACCTCGGCCGGCGGCGGCTTGGAGCGCCCGGGGATCAAGCTCTTGCGCGCGGCGCCTGGCGCCAGCACGTGCACGAGCGTGATGTGGGCTCCCGTATCGGCTGCCAGCACGCGCGCCTCGTCCACCGCGCGCAGTGACAGCTCCGAGAAGTCGACGGGAACCAGGATCTCCTTGGCCATGACGCGCCCTCCTGAGCCCCCACGTAAGCCCGGGTTGCGCCGCCGCAAGCGCACCCTCACTCGCCGCGACGGTATACCACCAGCTGATTGTTGGCGGGCATCTGCACCCGCCGCTCGAACGACAGGCCGTGTCCTGCGGCGATTTCGCTGACCGCCTCCAGGTCGCGCACACCCCAGCTGGGGTCACGCCCGCGCAAGCTCTGATCGAAGTCCGCATTGCTGGGCGCGGTGTGCTCGCCACCGATGCGGAACGGCCCGTAGAGCGCCATCACCCCACCGGCGCGCAGGTGGGTGCCAACGCCGCGCATCAGCCCCAGGCACACCTCCCACGGCGCGATGTGAATCATGTTGGCGTTGTAGACGGCATCCAGCACGGACACCTCCCAGTCCGCGCGCGTCACGTCGAGCGCGATCGGGGGGAGCACGTTGGGCAGGCCAGCGGTCCAGGCGGCGATCGAGGCATGGTGCCCGCGCTCGGCGTCGCTCGGCTGCCAGGTCAAGCCCCTGAGGTGGCCGGCGAAGTGGGCCGCGTGCTGCCCCGTGCCGCTCGCCACCTCGAGCAACGTGCCGCGCTCGGGCAGGACCTCGCGCAACACCTCCAGGATCGGGTCCTTGTTTCGCTCCGCGGCCGGCCAGGTCACTCGCCCATCGGTCATCGGCGCCAGGCTAGCACGGGCGCCGAGACAGCGCGGCCAGCGTGCTATGCTGCGCGCCGCCCGATGGCCATGGAACGCACCCCGTCCACCCCTGGCGCAGTGCCGGCGGCCCTACGACGCGCCCTGCTCCCCGCCATCGGCGTCTACCTGGTCGCGCTGCTGATCGCGGCCTGGCCCGACGCCCTCGTGCCCCGCGCCGTGCTCGCGCTCCAGAACGACGTCAAGGCGCTCTTCCGCGCTGCCCACATTCGGGCGGACGCCACGGTCTTCCGGGGCGACAACAATCCGTACAAGCGCAAGACGCTCTCGATCTTCGTGCTCGGGCGCTACGCGGGCGGCGAGGTCAGCACGCTCTATCGTTCCTACGAGGGGCTGCGTCCCGAGGGTGTGCGCATCTTCGACGACGTCTTCGACACCTGCCTCAAGCGCATGTCGCGGATGCGGGAGATCCACCGGCTGCGCGATCCCAGTCCGCACCGGCGCGCCCAGGTCGTCCGGAAGCTGCGGCGTAGCAAGATGATGCGCGGCATCAGCCAGTACTTCGCGCGCGCGCCCGCCACCCCGCGCAAGCAGCACCTGCGCGAGGTGTTGACGGTCTGGTTCTACGAAAGCACGGACTACCGCACGGGCGAGGACTTCCCGATGGATGCGGTCGTGCACCGCTACGACGTGCGCCGCGACAGCTCCGGTCGCGGCGCCTTCCCCGGCGTGCGCTTCGACGGTGACGACCCGGTCCTGGAGCTGCGATGAGCGAACGCGCGGGAGCATGGGCCGCAATCGAGCGCTGGTTCTTCGATCCGATCGACGCCCGCCCGCTGGCGCTCGTGCGCATCGGCCTCGGCCTGTGCCTCTTCAGCTGCTACCTGCTCTACATCCCCCACCTCGAGGCCATCTTCGGGCCCGAGGGTCTGGCACTCGCCTACTACGAGGCCTTTGCACCGCGGGACCCGATCGCGCCCGACCATCTGTGGCTGGTCCACGGGCTGCTGTTGTTGTCGTCGGCGAGCTTCACCGTCGGCTTCCGGTCCCGGCTGTCGGGCTTCACCCTGGCGGCCTGCCACGCGGCCTTCCTGGACGTGACCGTGATGCACACCTGGGGCTGGTCTCGCATGATGGTGACCTTCATGCTCTACGTCGCGCTCGCCAACCCCGGGGGCTGCTACTCCGTAGACCGCTGGCTTGCGAAGCGCTCTGGCCGCGAGCGCGCGGGCACGACGGCAGCCTGGCCCGTCCGCATCCTGATGCTGCACGTGGCGATCATCTACCTGAGCGCGGGCTGGGCACGCCTCTTCGACGAGAGCTGGATTCGCGGCGAGATGATCTACGTCGCGCTCAACTTCTCGCTCTACTCGCGCCACCTCTACCTGGACCTGCAGTCGCTCAAGCCGATCCTGGTGGTGGCCTGCTGGGCGGCGTGGGCGATCGAGATGGCCGCTCCCGCGCTGCTCTGGCCCAGGCGCACGCGCCTGCCGTGCGTCTTCGGGCTGATGGCGATGCACCTGGGGCTCGAGCTCACCGCCACTATCGGCTTCTGGCAGCTGATGATGATATCGGCCCTGTGCATCTTCCTGCCCGGCGACTGGGTCGAGGCTCGCCGTCACGCCCTGTGGGAATGGCTGCGTAGCGGCCCCGAGCCCAGCCCGGCCAAGACTCAGCCCTAGGGCTAGGCGGGCGGTTCCTCGACCCTGCCGTCCGCGTGACGCGCGAACCGGCGGCGCTCGGAGCCGTGGACCGGGTCCGGGCGGTCCCAGGGCCAACCGCCGAACCGAGTGGCGCGGTAGTCGGCGTAGGCCTGCTGGATCTCGGCGCGCGTGTTCATCACGAAGGGGCCGTGGCGGGCGACCGGCTCCCCGATCGGCTTGGCCTGGAGCATCAGGAGCTCGCTTCGGGCGGGGCCGTTCTCGAGCAGGAGCGCCTGCTCCGCGCGCAGGTCGTATTGATGCCCGCCCGCGAGGGGAAAGCCGCCGGCCCCGAGGCCCTGGCCCTCGAAGAGATAGATCGTGCGATGGCTGCCCGCTCGGGCGGCCGGCAGCGTGAAGCGCGCACCCGGCTCGAGCTCGATGGTCCAGATCGCCAGATCGCTGCCCGGCGCCGAGGCCCACGAATCGGGCGGCGCAGCCGGGGCCTGGATGCCGTCGTAGTTGCCCGCCATCACCGTGACGGTGGCCGCCCTGCCGGCGTCGTCCTTGCGCACGACCTGCGGGATCGTGTTCTTCCAGAGCATCGAGAAATGGGGGGGGACCATCTTGCGGGCGCGCGGGAGGTTCAGCCAGATCTGGAAGAGCTCGAAGGGGTTGTCCGCGTCGCGTCGCAGGAGCGGGAACATCTCGGCGTGCTGGATGCCGCCGCCCGCCGTGAGCCACTGCACGTCGCCCTCGCCGTAGCGCGCGCCGGCACCCATCGAGTCCGCGTGATCGAGCAGGCCGCTGCGCACCACCGTCACGGTCTCGAAGCCACGGTGTGGGTGGCGCGGGAAGCCCGGGACCACCTCGCCGTGGTACATGCGGAAGCCATCCTTGAGCTGGAAGTCGCTCCCCAGCTTGCGCCCCTCCAGCGACCTGGTCGGCCCCATGCGCTCATCACCGGCCGGGTAGTGGTCCAGGTGGTGGACGCAGAACAGGAATGGGTCACGCGTGCGCCATTGGAAGCCGAGGCGCGCGGAGTCGAGCACCGGGTCCACCGCCGCGGCCGGCGGCTCCGCAGCGGGCTCGGGCGCAACCGCGGGGGCGGCGGACTGGGCGGTGGGCTGGGTGCCCCTCGAAGAGCAGCCTGCCGCGGCCACCGCGCCTGCGCCCGCTAGCAGCCTGAGCGCGTCGCGGCGCGTCACATCCTCGCGACCCATGGTCCAAAGCCTAGAGCCCGGGCTGCGGTTTCGCCACCCGCTTGGGGTGGTGTTTCGGGCGCCGGTGGATACACCTTGTATCAGCATGGATTGCCGCATTCCGATCGTCGCACTGCTCGGGCTGGCCGCGTGGGCCGGCTGCGGCGCCGATCCCCCCAAGCAACCCGCGGCGCCGCAGGAGGATCGAGGGCAGGTGGAGGCTCGCAGCGAGGAACGCGCGGCCATGGTACGCCGACAGCTCAAAGCCCGGGGCATCACCGATCGCGCCGTGCTCGACGCCATGGCGCGGGTGCCGCGGCACATGTTCGTGCCCGCCGACCAGCGCCCCCACGCCTATGAAGACCGCCCGCTCCCGATCGCGGCAGAGCAGACGATCAGCCAGCCCTACATCGTGGCCCTGATGAGCGAGCTGGCCGACATCGAGCCCGGCGACCGGGTGCTCGAGGTCGGTACGGGCTCCGGCTACCAGGCCGCCGTGCTCGCCGCGATGGGCGCCAGGGTCTACAGCATCGAGATCATCGAGGCGCTGGCGCGCGGCGCCGAACAAGCCCTGAAGCGCGCCGGCTACGACTCGGTGAAGGTCCGCCACGGCGACGGCTACGCGGGCTGGCCCGAGCACGCCCCATTCGCGGCCATCCTGATCACCGCCGCCCCCCCACGCATCCCCGAGCCCCTCAAGGC
>JAPPOT010000311.1 GCA_028817855.1 Myxococcales bacterium | reverse complement strand
GGCTGGGCCGGTCGACGGGATGACCGCGCAGCCGATCGCGGGCACGGGCTCGATCGACAACCCGGTCATGGCCGACCCCGATGCGCAGCCTGACCCCGATACCGACGTCGAGCCGGAGCCGGAGCCCGACTGCACGCCGCTCGAGTGGGACAACCCCGGCAACGTCCCGGTCCCGGACATCACGCCGGTGGCCGCGGATTCGGGCAAAGGGGAGCCTTTCGGGCACGCCCTCGGCCTGGAAGAGGCGGGCTACGAAGAGCACGAGTTCTTCTTCAGCAGCCAGTCGCCCGCCTTCACATCGCGTTTCGTAGTCGTGCGGCCCAGCGATCCCGCGAAGTTCAGCGGAACGGTCTTCGTCGAGTGGTACAACGTCTCCGGCTCCATGGACGTGCCCGTCATGTGGAGCGCGTCCCAGGAGTACTTCAAGCGCTCCGGCCACGTCTATGTGGGTGTGTCGGCCCAGGCTGCGGGCGTGAGCTCCCTGCTGACCGTCGATCCGGAGCGGTACGCCAACGTCAGCCACCCGGGTGACGCCTCGGCCAACACGATCTTCTCGCGTGCCGGGGCGGCCATTCGCGCCCAGCCCGATCTGGTCCTCGGGGTGTGCATGCCACCGCACGCCGTGCTCGGCCTCGGGCAGTCCCAGTCCTCCGGCCGTCTGGTCGACTATCTCAACAGCGCTGCGGCTGCGGATCAGGTCTACGACGCCATCATGACCCACTCGGGCGGTACGCCTCCCGCCAATCCACCCGTGCCCACCTTCGTCATCCGGACCATGAACGAGGGCAATGCGAGCAGCAACGGACCCAACGTCGTCGAGTGGGACGTGGCGGGTGCTTCGCACAACGACAAGCGTTTGACCGAGAACAGCTTCGACATCATCGGCGAGGCCTACGGATTCGACGAGATCCCGTTCACCTGCGCGAACCCGATGAACGACTATCCCGCCTACCGGGCCTACAACGCCGCGCTCGACTGGATGTCTCGCTGGGTGCGTGACGGAGAGCGTCCGCCGGAGGGAGCGCCCTTCGAGATGGCGGGCGCGGGTTTCGCGCTGGACGAGGTTGGCAACATGAAGGGCGGCGTACGCCTCCCCGACATCGACGTCCCGATCAAGGTCTACTCGGCCGAGAACGGTCCCGCCGCGGGCGCAGACATCTTCAGCGCCTTCGTCGGCGTGCTCGCCTGCGGTCTCGCCGGCACCGCCAACCCGCTGTCGCCGCAGCAGCTGCTAGAGCTCTACCCGACCCACGAGGACTACGTGCGTCAGTACACCGAGGCTGCGGACCGGGCGCTGGCGGCGGGCTTCCTGCTCCAGGCGGACTACGACGAGATGATCGCCATCGCCGAAGCGGCGCCCATCCCGAACTGACCTCAGGCGGCGGACCGATGGGTTACCACGGGCTTTCAGGGTTGCTGTTGTTGGCCGCCTGCGGTGCGGACGATTCACGCGTCGGCCGCGGCACTGGAACGCGGGGGTCGGCCTCCGCCGATCCCGGCGGCGGTGCCGGGGCTGGCCCGAGCACGGGTTTCGGCAACAGCGGCGCCACGACGCCGTCGCTGGCCCGGACTTCCTCAATCAGTCTCCCAACAAGTGGGCGCGGTCTGCAGGCAGCATGCCGCTGGGCGAAGGCATCGTGCAGGCCGCGGCCGCGCTGGATGGCACCACTTGGGTGGGCGACATGGCGGTGGTGGTGATCACCGACGGCGCGCCCAACTGCGGCACCGACATCCAGGCGGTCTACGCCCAGGCCGATGCCTGGCTGCAGCAGGGCATCAAGACCCACGTCATCGGGCTGCCCGGTGCGGGCGAGGCGGCCGCGTTGCTACAGGAGCTCGCCGTGCGCGGTGGCACCGACACCTTCATCGAGCCCACCGATCCGGCCGCCCTGGAGGCCGGTCTGCGGGAGATCGCGAGCGAGACGATCACCGGTGGCATCAACTCCTGCGAGATCCCTGTGGACCCGCCCGCCGACGACCCCGACAAGGTCTTCATGGTGGTCACCGAGGATGGCAAAGACCAGTCGGTGGCGCGCGACCTCAGCGACGAAGCGAGCTGGAGCATTGCGCCGGAGGGCGACCTGATCCGGCTCGAGGGCCTGCTGTGCGATGACGCCAGGAATGGTCGCTTCGAGCAGGTCCGATTCGGCTGCGTCGACGCGCCGCCGCTGCCACCCGACGGCCCCGAGTGAGTCGCTCAGTGGTTCTGCTGGGCGTGGTCCTCTGGCCGGGAGGGGTTGCACGCCTCCCCGGTCGACGATCCGTTGCGCCAGGTTTGCGGCGCGGCCTCCACGCAGAGCGGCAGCGACGTGAGCGTCCGGAGGTATGGGCTCGGTCGCAGGACCGGGGGCGATTCGGTCAGGCTCACGGATTGCGTGCGCTCGAGGAGGCCCGTGACCACGGTCCTCGCAGTCGCCCGGGCCAGCGCGGCGCCCAGGCACAGGTGGTAGCCGTGGCCGAATGACACGTGGCCGCCCATCGTTCGCGCACGATCGAGGAGCAGCTCGTCGGGCGCGGGAAACACCTCGGGGTCACGATTGGCCGCCGCCCACAGCAGCATCAGGCGATCCCCCGGCACCAGCTCCGTGCCCGCCAGCTGGGTCGGGCGGCGGACCACGCGAAAGTGCCCCTGGAACGGCGCCTCGAGGCGCAGGCACTCCTCGATGAAGCTGGGCACGAGAGACGGATCCTCACGCAGCTGCTGGGCGAGCTCGGGCGACTCCGCGAGCATGCGCAACGCGTTGCCGAGCAGGCTGGCGGTCGAGTCGATCCCGGCCGCGATCAGCTGGGAGACAATGCCTGGCACGAGGATCTCGGGGAGCGTACCGTCCTGCGCGGCCTCGAGCAGTGCCCTGCAGATGGGCGCTGCCTCGTGGGAGCGCCCCTTCATCTCCCGGACGCGCGAGCGTGTGTACCGAAACAGCTGGGCGCCGGCGATGAACGAGGCAAGCTTGCGGTCGCGCGGGAGCTGGCCCGCGAGCAGCTCGACGCAGCCGTCGACGATCCGCTTGAGGCGTGGCCCGTCCGAGGGCGGGAAGCCGAGCAGCTCCAGCGTCATCTCGATCGGAACGACTGCGGCGATGTCGGCGGCAAAGTCCCCTCCGCCGCTCGTCACGAAGCGTTCGACCTTGCGCTCGATGCGGGGCCTCGCACGTCGTGTGATCTCGGCGACCGGGTTCGCGGTGAAGTGGCGCTTCATCAGCTTGCGGTGCGCCGCATGGGCCGGATCGTCCGCGACGGCGAGCATCTCGAGCGCATCGAAGACCCCGGAGGGCAGCCCGGCGAGGAGCCTGTTCGACCGCACGAGCGCCGACATGATGGCCGAGGAGAAATCATCCGGTCGCATCGCGGCCTCACGGACATCCTCGTAGCGCGACACGAAGTAGTAGCCCTCGGTCGCATGCCGACTCAGCCCATCGGCAGCGCGCATGCGGGCGTAGGCCGCGTAGGGGTCGGCGACGGCCGCCGGGTCGAGCTCGATCTCCAGGATGTCGGGCATGACCCACACGCTAGCGCCCGCGGACCGCTGTCGGACTGCCAAGGGCTAGCCCGAGCTGCCAAGCGGCTCAGAGGGAGTCCCGGTACTGCCTCGGGGTCACGCCGGTCCAGCGCTTGAAAGCGCGGTGAAAGGCCGTGGGTGTCGTGAACCCGAGGGCGAACGCTGTCTCCTGGATCGAGGTGCCCGGCTGCTCCAACATGCGCTTGGCGCGTCGCCTGCGGCCATCGGCCAGCAGCGTCCGGAAGCTCACGCCTTCCGCGCGCATCCTGCGGTGGAGAGAGCGCTCGCTCATCTGGAGCTGGCGGGCCACCTGGGCGAGCGTGATGCCGGTGCCTGCCTGCTGCTTCGTCAGCACCTGCTCGATGCGAGCACGGACCGAGCCCGCCCGTTCGATACGGCGGAGGGCACGGTCGGCCTGGGACTTGAGCGACGCGTACACCTCGGCGCTGCGATAGGGCTGCGCCTCGTCGAGCCAGGCGCGTGGCATCTCGAGCTGGGTGAACGTCCGCTCGAAACGCTCCACACCGCCGAACAGTCGCCCATACTCGGCGCGATGCGCGGGTGCGGGGTAGGCAAAAGACACGCTCCTGGGGCTCGCCCGCTCACCGGCGAAGAGCCTCAGGAATGGCACCATGGCCGCCATGGTCCATTCTGCGGTGACCTCGACGAAAGGGCCGGGGCCACGCAGTGATGGAAAGCGAAGCCAGGCCGAGTCCCCGCGCTCGTGGAGCTCTGGCTCGTGACCCACGGAAAGGAGGCGCGAGTAGCGCCCCATCGACGCGAACGCCTCCCGCAGCGTCGCCACGTGCTCGAGCAGCGGTCCGATCGTGTCCAGCATCACCGCGCGCGAGTGTTCTCCAATGTGCAGGCCCAGTGCGGGGGCGGCAGTCAGCACCCGCGCTAGCATCAGGATGCGTGTGTAGTCCTCGACGGTGAGCCACGTCGCGCCATTCTCCAGAGCGCCCGCATCGAGCTCCGCCTCGCGCAGGAAGCGCTCGCGGGTCACGCCCGCGCGCTCCACTGCCCCGATCAGGGCACGCACCATGACGATGGAAATCTGCATCCGCTGACTGCAGCCTAACCCGGCAGGTACCGCCTGTCGCAAGGGCTCAGCACAACGGGGGCTGCTGCTCCAGCTTTGGCCCGGATGGCAAGCGCTTGACCGCCGCAGGCCCGCCCACACGTAGTGTGCTGAGAGACGCAGTGCGAGGGAGTAGCGCGCGTCGATCCGAGCCCGCTCGTACAGCGCGACCCGTGTCCACGAGCATCATGACGACCCTCGCGAACCAGAGCCGAATATCGATCCAATCCAGCAGGAGAGTCTCGGCGCTGCGCCGCCGCGCAACCCTGCTCGGCGCTGTGATGCTGAGCGCCGCCGCCCTGCCGGCACCGGCCAGCGCATCGCCGTTGTTCGAGCTGCTGGGGTCCCAGCTGGGCCATGGCGGCTTCAACGCGCGCGCGACGGGACCGAGCGCGGCGTCCGCGTACTTCAACCCCGCGCTGCTACCGCAGGCCGAGCAGGGCCTGGAGCTGGGCTTCCTCGTTCTCAACGATGCGATCAACATCCGGCTCGATCCCCGCGACTCGAGCGTGGACGTGCCGCTCGAGAACACCATGTCGGTGCGCGACGAGTTCTATCCCCTGCCCACCATCTGGCTCGACGACGGCTGTGTGCCTGTGCCGCGGGACGACCCCAACTGGCGCGGCTGCCTCACTGACACGCCCGCCCGCCCCCGGCAGAGCGCGGGTTCGAGCGGCAATGCGCAGGGCTACGCGGCCGTCGGGTACGTCACCCACCTGCTGGACGACCGCTGGAGCATGGGCGTCTACTCGATCGTACGCGTCGGTGGGCTGCTCCGGGCTGACTCCTTTCTGCCCGACGAGCGCGCGCAGTACTTCAGCAACAGCCTGCACCCCGAGCTCTATGCCGACCGGCTCAACGCCATGTCGCTGGCCTTCGGCACGGGCCTTCGGATCACGGACTGGTTGTCCGCGGGCCTGAGCTTCACCCTGAATCTCAGCAACGAGGCGAACGCCACGACCTTCATCGGCAGCAGCAACATCATCAACGAGACGCTGGTGCTGCGCACGGAGGTCGACTCCCAGATCGGCATGGCCCCGCACTTCTCGCTGCTCGTCGAGCCCCACGACAGCCTGGACCTGAGCCTGGCAGTGCACACCCCGCAAGGGCTGGAGATCGTGGCGGACACCGCCACCGAGATCGCGCTGGGCAACCGCCAGCCGGTTTTCCGCCGAAACGTGCACTTCTGGCTGCCGCTGACCGTGAGCCTTGGCGCGATGTTCGAGCTCTACCGCGCGGACGGGCACGTGCTCGGGGTCGCGGGCACCGGCATGTACAAGCGCTGGTCGAAGTATGAGAACCGGCACGGGGAGCGGCCGCTGCCCGGCTACGAGTGGTCCGACACGACCGCCGGGGCACTCGGAGTGCGTTACAGCCATGGCGACGCGCTCGGTACCTACCTCGACGTCACCTACGAGCCATCGGCGGTTCCACTGCAGACGGGACGCACCAACTACGTGGACAACGATCGCTTCGGTACGGTGGGTGGCGCGACCTACACGGTGGCGGTCAAGGACTGGGGCTTGAGCTTCCGCTTCGGGGCACAGGCCCAGATCCATGTGCTCCGCGAGCGCCACCAGTCCAAGCGAGCGCCCCGCCCAGGAAACCCCAGCCTCGTCGTCGACGAGTTTCCGGACGACTCGCCCAACCCCCAGACCGGCGAACCCGAGGAGGCGGCGGCGGGCCTGCAGACCAACAACCCCGGCTGGCCTGGCTTCGCCTCGGACGGCGCGGTCGTCGCCGCCACCCTGAGCGTCGGACTGCTGTACTGATACCGAAGACCGCAGGCAGCCCCTTGCTCCGGAGCGCACGATGAGCCCCTTGGTCTACTTGCTGGCGAAGCGCTTGGGGCTGACGCCGCGCCACGGCGTCTCCGTGCGTCGCGATGTGCGAGTGCCCGCCGAGGATGGCGCGGTGATGCTCACAGATGTCTACATGCCGAAGGGCCTAGCCAGGGCGCCTACGGTTCTGATCCGGTCGCCCTATGGCAGGCGCCCCTTCGGCTTCTCGATGGGGTGGCCCTTCGCGAGTCAGGGCTACGTCACCGTGATCCAGAGCTGCCGTGGCACCGCGGGATCCGAGGGCGAGTTCGATCCCCATCATCACGAGAAGAGCGACGGGCTCGCGGCCGTCGAGTGGGTCAAGGCCCAGCCATTCTTCGACGGCACCATCGTCACCTACGGACCGAGCTACCTGGGCTACAACCAGTGGGCGATCGCGGCGGCGGCCGGGCCCGAGGTCAAGGCCATGTCCATGCAACTGACGCTCTCGGACTTCTCGCAGATGAACTACGCGGGCGGGTCCCTCCAGCTCCACGGCGTGCTGTCCTGGACCTTCATCGTGCACTCGCTCGAGAGCACCCTGGGGAGGCTGCGGCTGGGTGCGTACATGGGCCTGCGCCTCGCCACGATTTCCCAGCGCAGCATTCGAAAGCTCCCGATCGCCGCCCTGGACGAAGAGGTCACCGGGAGGCGCAAGAAGTTCTGGCGCGACTGGATGGAGCACTGCTCCGCCGACGACCCGTGGTGGCAGTCCATGAGCTTCGAGGGCACGATTCCGGAGATCCGGCGTCCCTGTTCCTTCGTCTCGGGTTGGCACGACGTCTTCACGCCCTGGAGCCTGCGCGACTTTGAAGCTCTGCAGAAGGCCGGGGCGCCGGTTCGCATTCAGATCGGACCCTGGCGCCACCAGGACGCGGGGGCGGAGCATGCCGGCATCCACGACGCGCTGGACCTGCTTGCCGAGCATGTCCGCGGCCAGCCGTCCGCCCGCAGCGCTCCGGTGGAGCTCTACGTCATGCAGGCGGATCAGTGGCGGCGCTTCGATAGCTGGCCGCCCCGTGAGACCGAGCGGCGTGTGCTCCATCTGCAACCGGACGGCGGGCTCGCGCCCCAGGCGCCCGTCGAGTCAGGGCCGGTGACTTATCGCTATGATCCCGCGGATCCCACGCCGTCCGTCGGGGGGCCGGCCCTGCCGAAGGTGCCGCATACGGTCGACAATCGTGCGCTGGAGGCCCGGAGCGATGTCCTGTGCTTCACCACCGGGGTGCTCGAGCAGGACCTTGACGTGATCGGGGTGCCCGCGGCGGAGCTCCATGTCCAGTCGAGCGCGCCCAGCGCCGACTTCTTCGTGCGCCTCTGCGACGTCGACGAGGGAGGTGTGTCGCGGAACGTCTGCGACTTCCTCCAGCGTGTGGCGCTACCCCCGGGCGGTGGCCCCCAGCGGGTGCGCGTGGAGCTCTGGCCGACCGCCTACCGGTTCGCCCGAGGGCACCGTGTGCGAGTCCAGGTCTCGAGCGGCGCATTCCCTCGCTGGGCCCGCAACCTCGGCACCGGCGAGTCGCTGCCCGCCGGCACCACGATGCGCGCCGCCCAGCAATCGGTCCACTTCGGCAGCACGCATCCCTCGGTGCTCAGTCTGCCGGTGTGCCCCGACACCGCCGGCGCATAGCGGTCGGTCGTGCCTACTGGCAGGCGCTGCCGTCGGGGCAGGGGCAGACCTGGGGATTGGGGAAGGCGAGAGGAACGACCGCGGTGATCCCGTCGGCGATGTTCCGGCACGTCGCCAGGGCGCCGTCCAGATCTGCCGGGTCCGAGGAGACGACGATGCCCGACGCGTCCGCCGTGCGCCCAAGGAACCTCATCGTGACCCGCTGGGCGGCGCTGTCCAGCACGGGCA
This sequence comes from Myxococcales bacterium, assembly GCA_028817855.1. Taxonomy (GTDB): domain Bacteria; phylum Myxococcota_A; class Polyangia; order Polyangiales; family JAFGIB01; genus JAOUOP01. The sequence continues at coordinate 12,135 of JAPPOT010000311.1, read as the reverse complement.
GCGCCGGGGCCATGAGCAGGAAGTCGTTCGGAGGCGTGGTCGCGACCGTGTACTCCTCGGGCTGACCCCGATTGCCGATCTCGAGTGTGGTCCAGTCCGTAGCAGGCGTGATCGTGTAGCGCGCGTCGGTCTGCCAGGTCGTGCGCACGCGCTGGGTGATGTGGCGCGTGCCGTTGATCGCGCCGGCGACGATGATCGCGATGCCCGGCTGGCCGTCGCCGTCGGGATCGCTGGCCCCTGCCGGGAGCATCGGAAGCGGATTCGTGCTCTGCAGCTCCGAGAGCGACATCGGAGAGTTGCGGGGATCCGGCGTGTACATGGACTCGTCCACACCGAATGCCATCCACCAGGGCTCGAGCTCGAAGTGGCAGAGACCATCGGCTCCCTTCATCATCGTACCCCGGCGCCCGATCATCGAGTTTGTCGAGATCATCGACTTCACGGTGGCGTCGTTCATGGTGGAGTTCGCGCTTCCGCGCCCCTCGATCGCGCAGTTGAAGTGGTTGACGATCTCGACGTCGGTGCCCTGCTGAGCGAGCTCGATGTAGTGGTAGATGTTGCCGCACTGCTCCAGATCCAGTGCCTGCACGATGGACAGATCGCGCACGGCCCACAGTCCGCTGATGTCGCAGTCGGGATCGGTGGCCGCGCTGGTCCATGCACCGTCGGTCATGTCCATGCCTCCAGTGCCGCCGGTGGCCGCCATGCCGCCGACCCCGCCGGTGGCATCGACGCCACCGACACCCCCGTTCATGCCCATGCCTCCGGTGCCGCCGGTCACTCCCATGGCGCCGACGCCGCCAGTCCCATCCATACTTCCGGTGACGCTGGGTGTACCCATGGCACCGGCGTTGGCGTTCGCAGGGGGCATGCCCCCGACGCCGCCGGACATGGCGCCCAGACCCCTGTCGCCCACATACCCGCCGGAGTCCTCGGCCTCGCAGCCACCCAAGAACGACAGGGTGGCGGCGGCTGCCAGCCCCCCCCGAAAGAAGCGCCCCATCCGAATCCACCGGCTCATCGCAAACCCTCCACGAGGACCACGTTCGCAGGGTCAGTGCAGCCGGGTCCCAAAGCTGCCATTCCTTTAAAGCGCAGGTCCGCTGGGACGTAGCGGCCACGTGCTTGCCGCTTCGACCGCTCGGCCGCCTCGCACTAGGGGGCTGCCGCCGGTGTGTCGGCCGCTGCGGGGTCTGCCCATAGGCGCCAATTTGCCACCCGCTCTCGAGCATCGGCCCGCAGCCGCTTGACCTGCCTTCGCAAACCGTTGATCTGGTCCACCGGCAGCGAGCGCGAGGCCCATTTCACGAGGAAGGCGGGCAGGGCACCGCCCGGATCGGCGTCGACCTCGAAGGTGAGTCGTGTGCGCGCGTCGCCTAGCGGGACCAGGAGGTAGTACCCCGCCAGCCGCGGCATGCGGACGACCCCGTCCACCGGCTCCGCTCCAGGGAATGAGCGGACGGACTTGAATCCGGAGCGCACGTTACCGGTCGTGGCGTCGTACTGGACCGAGGTCCTCACGATCACGTCGCGGTCCGACACGGGCCACGGTGCGGTCGAGCGGGAGTAGACGACACGCCGGGTCTCCCCGATCGTCTTGAGCACGCGCGACTCCGCGCAGCGCTCCACCCACTCGCAATTGCGCGAGACATCGAAGAGCACCGCAAGGATGTCCTGAACGCTCGCCTCCACCACGCCGACGCCGCGAAGGGCCGGAAGGCTGCGGTCCTGGTGGTCCTTGGCGTAGACCTGGACCCCGTCACGCTCCGTGAGCTTGTACCAGTGGTACCTCGGCTTCTGCGTCTGGATCCGCTGTGCGGCGAGGCTCGGCGCCATTTCGACGGCCCACGCTGCCAGCAGCCCGAGGACCGCCCATCGGTACCAGCCAGACTGAGCTCGATTCTTCACAGTGGGGTCTCCAGGCGCAGTGCACTCGAAGCGATGCGACCGCTCGCATGCTACGGCGCTTGAAGCAGCTGGCAGCGGACCCTGGGCGGGTAGGCCGGAACTGCAAGGAGTTGGCCGGCCATGGACGCGACGGGGCATGAAAGGATGACTCGTGAAGGTGGGCCAATGCGCAGCATCGCCGCTCTACTGTTGATTTGCTCGGGGTTGGGTTGCAGCACGGACTCGACACCTACGCGTGGTCGGTCGGGCTCCGACACCATGGCCCAGCGGGCCTCGTGCGCGGATGGCGAGGTACGCGGCTGCAGCTGCGACGATGGGAACAGCGGGCAGCAGACCTGCCGCGTGACGTGGCAGACCTGCCGCTGTGCCTCCGCTACCGGCGACTTCGGCAACTCCACCGTGCAGGCCGGGGCCGGCTCGCTCTCGCCGTCCACGCCGCCGCCCGAGGTGACGCGCCTCGAGCACTGTGCCCCGGGTCTCTACCTCGGCACCTACGACTGCGAGCTCGACTTCCTCGGCGCCGTCTCACAGTTCATGGGGGAGGTCTCCTTCAACCTCGAGATCAACGAGGGGGTCCAGGAGCAATGCGACGCCGAGGGGGAGTTCTGCGCCGACCTCGTGATCTCCGAGGGCTCGGGCACGCTCTACGGTATCGCCGCGCTGTTCTGGGGCTTCGAGGCGCCGCTTCGGGGTGGGCTCGACTGCACGACGGGTGAGTTCCGCACCGAGCCGCTGGATGGCGTCTGGGGCAGCGCGGTCTCGTCCGATCCCACCGATCCCGAGGCCCTGTGGACGGTCGCCCAACCGGCGGCCGGGACCTTCGAGGGCGAGCTCAGTGGCATGCACACCGGCACCGAGCCCCAGATCATCGCAGGTGAGTGGAACCTGATCGAGACCGCGAGCCTGTCCACCTGCGACGGCCCCTTCAGCGTGCAGCTCCAGCCCTAGCGAGGCGGTTCGCGCCGAGGCGTGACGTGCATGGGCATGCCGTTCGGCACCATCAGCATGCCGTTGGACTCGATGCGCGGGCGATGACCACGGGCCAGGTCTGCGGTGAAACGGTGGGCGAGCAGGGCGGTGAGAATGTGGGCCTCGAGCATGGCGAAGCTGTTGCCGAGACAAATTCGCTGACCTGCCCCGAAGGGATAGTAGGCGAAGGAGTGACGACCCTCCTCGCGCTCCGGAAGAAAGCGATCGGGGTCGAAGCGCTCCGGCTCGTCCCAGAAGTCAGGATGGCGGTGCGTGGCGTAGGGAAACACCATCACGTAGGTGCCGGCCTCCACCTGTTGGGTCCCCAGGACCTGGTCCGTGTGTGAGTCGCGTGGCTGATGGGGGCTCGGGGGGTAGAGGCGCAGCACCTCCTTGATCGTCCGCATCGTGTAGCCGAGCTGTTTGATGTGCTCGAGGGTCGGCGGTCCATCGGTGGGAAGCACCGCGTCCAGCTCCGCGCGCACGCGCTCCGCGACGTGCGGATTGTCGTGCAGCGCGTACCAGAGAAAGGACATCGTGCGTGCGGTGGTCTCGTGTCCCGCGATGAAGATGCCGAGGGACTCGTCGTGTACGAGTAGATCGGACATCGCCTCGCCGCTCTGCGCGTCCCGCGCCTGCATCAGCTTGCTCAAGAGATCGTCGGGCCAGCTGCTCTCCGGTGTGCCCCTTCGGCGCGCCACCACCTCGCGGATGAAGGCGTGCACGCGGTCGCGCGCCCCCTGGTAGCTGCGGTGGCTCCGTACCGGGGCCCAGAGCGGCAGCTTGAGGGGCAGCATTTCCCGGCGGGTCGTGAACTTGATCATGGACTCGACGTCGCCCTGGAGCGAATGCAGCCGTCCATCGCTGACGTCGGTTCCGAACATGGATCGCACGATGACGCTGGCCGCGACGCGCATCATCTCGTCCATCATCTCGATCGGCTCTCCCGCTCGGGCTGCCGCTTCCCAGCGCCGCGCCGTCTCCTCGGCCTCGGCCAGCATGACCGGGTAGTACCGCTCGATGCTGCGCGGCGTGAAGAACGTCGACATCAGTCGGCGCTGCCGCTTCCACAGCGCGCCGTTGCTGGCGATCAGCCCGTCCCCCAACAGAAGCAGGCGTGACGCCTCCCAGCTCTGTTGCTTCTCGAACGCCTTGCGTCGGGTGACCAGAACCTCGCGTACGTGCTCTGGGTGGATCACGAGTAGCAGCTTGTGGCGGCCCATGCGCAAGTGGGGGAGGTCGCCCTGGGCGCCCCACTGGTCCATAAAGAACTGGAGCGCGCCCCTGTTGTGGACCTCCCACGCGATTCGAAGCAGGCCGGGGCCCTCGTCTCGGCGCGGCCGCGCAGTGTTCGGAAACGCCACGGCTTCGTAGTGGGGAGGAAGCATCATGGATCGTCCTTCGGCGTACCAAATCGAGGCGTCAGCCGACACCGCTCCCGGACGCGCTGGCCGATGCAGACATCGGGTGGCCGCGCGTAGCGTGTGCGCCTCGGCTCGATGTGGCGTTCCGTGGACGATTCGGGATCAACGACCGCTGGCGGCCAGACGACATGCGCGTTCGGACATGCGTGATGGAGGTCGCCAAGCATATGCCTCTCCTGGAAGCGGTTGGCCGCGGGCAGCCCTCGCGGTCGATTCGCTCCCCCTGATCTAGTGACGCAACTTTCCCGATCCGCAGGCTTGCCCGCGCCCCGACGGCGGGCCGTGTGAGTGAGGGAAACGGCGCAGCTGCGTGCGTGCGGTCGAGTCAGGTGCTTCGAGACGCTCATTGAGTCGCGCGGTGCGCGCCTATTCGAGCGGGATGAAGGCGCAGAAGCCGGCGATGCACGTGTTGAAGGGCTCGCCCGGATCGGGGGAGCAGCAATCGTCGTCGGTGAGGCAGCGCTCGTCGCGTCGTGCGCACTCCGGCACGTCGGAGGTGCACGTGCCGACGGGCTCGATGCCGAACTCGTTGTCCTCGATCTCGGGGATGAAGCAGAAGCCGCCGCAGCAATCGATGCCGGTGAGGCAGTCCTCGCCGTCCATCACACAGGCGTCGAGGGCGGCGAAGGCGCGGTGGTTGCCGCTCGCGAACTCCTGGCCGGGCAGGTAGAAGGCCGGGTGGCTGCGGTCGGTCGAGTAGTCGCCATCCGGCGAGATGCTGATCGCCGCACCCCATAGTTGACGAAACTGCCCGGCGTTGCCGTAGTGGCGAATGGAGTCGAAGAACACCCAGAAGTACCCGCCGGCTGCGACCGGAGACACCGTGGGATAGTAGTTCTTGCCGAGGTCCTCGGCCCCGAAGGGGACGTAGCCCGTCGTATCGCGCGCGTCGTTGAGACCCATTGCCTTGGCGAGGATCGTTGCCTGCCCCGTGTCGACGTCGACCATGTAGAGGTTGCTCTCCGGCCCGAGCAGGTTCGTGCCCGGAATGACGCCGGCACCGAGACCGGAGTACTGGCTGTTCGCACCGCGGGTGAAGACCACGGCCTGGCGGTCCGGCAACACGAAGGGCCAGCCGACGTACTGGTCGTCCGTGTGAATGGTCCGCGGATTGGCCGCCATGCGGGCGGCCTGATCGAAGTCCATCAGCACCAGGGACTGTCCAGTCGCAGCACCATCGCTGAACGCGAGCACCGTTCCGTCCGAGGAGAAGGTCGGCATCATCGCGGTGGGGGGCACGCCGCTACCGGCGATGACCGTGCCGGTATCCGTCTCATACAGGGCCGAGTCGTTGGGCGGCTCGCCCGGCGTGCCCTGTGGCGCGACCAGACCTACCGGACGTGCACCCGCCACGTACACCGAGCCATCCGGCGACAGCCCCGTGAACCCGGCGAAGGGTGAGGGCGCAGTCATCGGCGGATTGGGCTGTGTCGTGGGGTCCAGGGCGTAGGACGCCCCCGGCAAGCCGCCGACGCCGACGTAGGAGATCAGGCGCTCACCGTTCGCCGAGACGGTGTGGCAGCCGTAGCATCCCGCCAGGCCGCCCAGGAACAGCTCGGCGTTTCCGCCGGGTGGAATGCGCAGGATGCTGCCGGCAAACCCACCCGCGGCTGCCGACAGGTAGCTGTTGTAGTAGATCGAGCCATTGATGGTCGCCTGGGCGATGACCACGGAGATCGCCACCGGGCCATGGGCGGCGCCGCCGACCATGGGCGTGACCTCGATGGTGTAGGGATCGCCCGGTCCGAGCGTGCGCGCGGTGGCGGCCTCCCAGACCTCCGGCGGCAGATCCAGGTAGTTGGGCGCCTGTGGCGTCATGCAACCGAACCACTCGAAGTGAGTCGACTCGATGTGGACGTAGACCGCCTCAGCCTCGTTGCCGTCCCACATCAGTGCCGGCGGCACCATGCCGCGGGGGAAGACCGTGGCGTCGTACGGATAGAGCAAGCGCGGGGGTGTACCGCCGCCTGCGCGCAAGGTGTCCACTTGCTCCGGGCTCAGCCCGGCCGGGTTCGAGTCTCCGCAGTCGTCGATGACGATGGGCTCGATGACGCTTGGCATGCCCATGTCTGCCGGGTCGTCCTGCACGGGGGGCGCCTGCGGCGTGTTCGGAGCACCGCCCTGGGTGTTCCCGAAGGCGTCGGTGCCATCGTTGCCGGGGCTGCCCGCCATCGTGGCTGGGTCTTCGGCCGCTCCGGTCCGTCCTCCGGTGCGCCCGTTGCTCCCGGAGTCGGCGCCGGAGCAGCCACCAGCTCCCGGAAGTACGAGCAGAGCCGCCAGCGCTGACGCGCGGAGATGGTTCCAATCGACAGTGTTCAACGGACTGCCCTCCTAGGCGGACCTGTCGTTCCGCCTGACTTCGCGCTCTCTGCGTAGCACCCGCATCCACACTTTCGTACCAGCGGACCGATTCGCCGGTGGCGGCCATCGGTAGACCAAGCCGGACAGGATGGCTCTCGACTTCAGCGCCAGGAAGCTCGTGCGACCAGGAGTGCTGGCCTCGGCGTCAGGGCGGGCTCAGACGACGAGGTCCAGCCTCGAGAGGCCGCGCAGCACGGGGTTGGGTTGACGGGTGAAGCCGCCCTCGCCGAGCTTCCAGTTGCTGAAGCGATCGAGCAGCACCTCGAAGGCGACCTGGGCCTCGAGGCGCGCCAGAGGTGCGCCTAGGCAGTGGTGGATGCCCCAGCCGAAACCGAGGTGAGTCCTGTCCCCGCGGCCAATGTCGAAGGTATCCGGGTTTTCGAAGGCCTGGGGGTCGCGATTGGCAGCACCGAGCAGGACCACCACGCCGTCGCCGGTGGGGATCTCGTGGCCCTGCACGTCGAGGGGCTCCGAGGCGGTACGGAAGATGAGCTGAACCGGGCTGTCGTAGCGCAGCATCTCCTCCACGGCGGATGGCACGAGTGCGCGATCGGCTCGCAGGCGCTCGAGCTGTTCGGGGTTGCGCAAGAGCGCGAGCACGCCGTTGCCGACCAGATTGGTCGTCGTGACGAAGCCCGCGATCAACAACAGCAACGCGGTCGAGCGAATCTCGGCGTCGGTGAGATGCTGGCTCTCCACCTGGGCGGTGATCATCGCGCTGATCAGGTCGTCGGCGGGCTCGCGTCGGCGCTCGGCGATGATGCCCTCCAGGTACCGAATGAGCTCGCGCGCCGGCCCGTCCGCGCGAACCTGGGAGGGATCGGTGGCGCCGAGCAGGCCGTTGGCCCAGCCGCGGAAGCGGGCGTGGTCCTCGGTGGGTACGCCGAGCAACTCGGCGATCACGATGGCCGGCAGCGGGCCGGCGAGGGTGTCCACGACATCGAAGTGGGTACCGGGGCGCACACCGCCCAGCAGCTCGTCCACCGTGCCCTCGATGCGCGAACGCAGCTCGGCGATGCGCCGCGGGGTGAAGGCCTTGCTGACGATGCCGCGCAGGCGCGTGTGCTCGGGGGGGTCCACGTTGAGCATGGTGACGCCGAGCAAGCTCTGGTTGTCATCGTCGCCCACGGTCTGCCGCCGGCGGCCTCCGCTGTCGGCCGAGGAGAAGCGGGTGTCCCGCAGCACATGCTCCGCGGGTGCATGGGCGGTGATGACCCAGGGGGCTCCGCCGATGGGCCCACTGCCGCGGCGCGGGCGCAGCACGGGGGAGCGGCGGCGCAGGGTGCGATAGGCCGCGTAGGGGTCGTCGCCGTCTGCCCGGAAGCGCTCTCGGTACTCGCGCAGGGCGCGACGTGTGTATGGAGCGAGCGCATCCTGCAGGTGCTCCTGGATGACGGACTCACCCGGCGTGAGCTGATGGGAGAGGCCGTCGAGCAACATGACGGCGCGGGCCACGAGCGTGAAGTGGTGGGGCATGCGGATCGGCTCCCCGCCCTCTGCCAGCGCCTCCAGGTGCTCGCGGCGCTCGCGGCGGCGTGCACGTCGCTCCGCACGCGGGCGGCGCTCGCCCCGGCGTGGTGGCTCGCGGGGCTCGCCGAAGACTTGCTGCACGATCTGGTCCAGCAGCTCGGGGGTGACCTCGTCGAGGTTGAAGCCCAGGTCGCGTGCGGCCTCGAGCGCGCCCTCGTCGTCGCCCACGGTGCTCTTGGCGACGAGGTCGGCCATGGATGCGGCGAAGCCGTTCGGCAGCTCCTTGGCCAGGCCGAAGTCGAGCAGGCCGACTACGTCCCCCGGCAGGATGAGCACGTTGCCCGGGTGGGGGTCGCCGTGGAAGAACCCGTGCTCGAAGATCATCTTGGCGAAGAGGTCGCCGACGTTCTCGGCGATCGCGCGCAGGTCGGCGCCGCTCTCGCGCAGGCGCTCGAGGTCGGTCAGGGGAATGCCCTCCAGATACTCCAGCACCAGCAGGCGCCCGGTGCTGAGCTCGCGGTGGACACGCGGCACGCGGATCCGCGCGTCGTCCTCGAACTCGCGCCGCACGCGCTCGGTGGAGTCGGCCTCCCGAGTGAAGTCCAGCTCCAGGTCCAAGAAGTGGCTGCCCTCGTCGATCAGGTTCTGCGGATCGAAGACGTTGCTCTTGGGGATGAAGCGGTCCGACGCGATGCGAACGGCGCGCAGGTCGGCACGCACCAGCCGGGCCACCTCGGGGTACTGCACCTTGAGCGCGACCTCGGTGCCATCGCGCAGCCGCGCGCGGTGGACCTGGGCCAGCGAAGCGGCTGCCAGCGGCGTCTCGTCGACATGCTCGAAGACCTCGGAGATCGGTCTGCGCAGCTCCTTTCTCACAGCCGCCTCGATCTCGGCGAAAGGGCGGGGCGGGACCTTATCCAGGAAGCGCCCGAGGATCCGCGTGTAGGGCTCGGGGAAGATGTCGCCACGGCTGCCGATGGCCTGGCACAGCTTGATGTAGACCCCCTCGAGCTCCACCGTGAGGTCGTGGATGTCGCGGGCGGTGGCCTCGTGGGCGCCGTTCCACTCGTCCTCGGACGGCGGTGACGGGGTGCGAGCGCGGGCGCGCAGGGGCTGGTAGCGACGGTGGGCCTGGAAGGCCAGCAAGCCCGACTTCGCCATGCGGTAGGAAACGGTTCGACGCAACATCGGTACTGCCGGGAGCATAGCAGTATCGAGGCGCCACGTGCCCTCCAGCTGGAAGCCTGCCCGCTGTGCCACCCGTTCCGAGGCCACGTTCTCCACCATGGCGTGGGGACCACTCTCGGCGCGAGCGACTCGGTGCGGGCCAGCTCATTCCGCCGTGCGGTAGTCCTGCGCGCAGTAGAGCAGGCCGCTCTGCGCGTCGTCCGGGAGCAGTGCCGGCACCAGGGCGCCTGGCAGCACGCTCTCGACTGCGTTCGGGGCCTGGTCGCCGCCGAGATCGGTGCGTAGCCAGCCCGGGTCGAGGAGGCTGAGCACGACGCCGCTGCCCTGCAGCGACGGGCTCACGTCGCGTACATAGCGGTCCAGGGCCGCCTTGGAGAGGCTGTAGGGCAGCAGCTCCCGGATGTGCTCAATCCCGCTGGTCACGTTCACGATCTTGCCCGAGCCGCGCTCGCCCATGGCTGGCAGCAGCCGGTCGCAGATGCGTACCGGCGCGATCACGTTGACCTCGAAGCTGAGGCGGTAGTCGTCCAGCGGCGTCTGGTGGGGGGCGCGCCATGGGGTCATGATGGCGGCGTTGTTGTAGACGATGTCCGGGGTGCCGACCCGGTCGTGCACGCGTGCGAGCAGTGCGTCCACCTCGAGTGCCTGGGACAGCTCCGCCGCAACGCCCTCCGCCGCCACGCCCGCTTCCCGGAGCGCCCCGAGGAGGCCACCCAGGTGGTCCAGCTGTCGTGCATGGACGAGCAGGTTGCAGCCCTTGCGAGCCAAACCGAGCGCCACCTGGCAGCCCACGCCCCTGCTAGCACCCGTCACGAGCGCCCACTTGCCCGACAGCTCTCCCATGACCACTGACTCGCCGATCTTCCCGTCGATCGCAAGGGCGAGGTTCGCTTCGCTCACGCTGCGTTGCAGCGCCCGGGGGGTACCAGCCGATACCGAGCCCTCGCGCACTGCGTCGAGCAGCGCGTTGCCGTCGTCGACGAGGGCGCCCGGCCGAGGCGTACGAGATGGAGCTCCAGGAGCGGGTTCTGCCTTCATCCTCGAGAAGCGGAGGTGCTGAATCAACATCGATCCGGGAGTGCTGCTACCTTCGCTCTCACGACGGTAGCGGAGAGAATGATGCGAGTGTCGGCGCCCATCACCACGCAGCGCGTCTGGAGCGAGCTTCGGAAGCGGTCGTTCGCGGTACTCTCGTACGTGACGCCCGGGGGCGAAGCGCGATCGGCGGGGATCGTGTACGTGGTTGTCGGCGACAAGCTCTACATCCGCGTGGCTGCCGATTCGTGGAAGGCGAGGCACATCCGGCGCAACCCGAACGTGGCGCTCAACGTCACGATCCCCAAGCGTGTGCTGCTGATGCCGTGGATCCAGATTCCGCAGGCGACGATCGCGTTCAAGGGGACAGCGCGCTTGCTCGGCGTTGGGGAGGTCGGCCAGGCGGTGGTCGACGCCCTCGGCTACGCGACGGCACACGAGCCGGAGGATGGGGTCGTGATCTGCTTTGTCGAGGTATCGCCCCGCGGGCACTTCGCGACGTATGGTGTCGGTGTTGGGCTGCTGGCGATGCGTGATCCCACGAAGGCGCGAGGGCGGGTGCCCGTGGGGTGTGCGCCTGCCTCGTAGTGGTCGTGCCGGCTCCTGGCGTCGACGTGAAGGACGACTGTCCGAACGATCCGAGGTCTACAACGGTCACGAGGATGGCGATGGCTGGCCGGATCGCGGGAACACCTACGCCCTCACACGGGCCGGTGAGGAAGAGCATGGGTCACCACATCATTTCCATCGGCGGTCAGCCAAGGAATACGTCGCTGGGCCCGGGTCTCGGAATCGGCACGGCCATAGCCTCATGAGCGAATACCTGGGGACCATCGATGTCTCCGAGCTAGTTCGGGAAGCCGGACGAGTTGCTCCCGACCGGGTCGAGCTCCATGTAAACGATCAGGGCACCCGCGCGTAGAGACCGCCCGTCCTGCTGCAGCTGTCGGAGCGTGGGTCCGCACTCGAACCTGTCCTGCAGCCGCCGATGACGAGGGTACTGCCGTCGCCGCTGCCGATGACGGTCGCCCCAAAGGCATCGCCGCCGCCATCCGGCGCGTGGATTCGCCCGTCCGGGGTCCACCTGTCTTGCTGCCAGAGGAAGTTGTGCACGAGTCCGGCGGAGCAGCCGGGGCAGCACGTGGGGTCTGGCGGCTCACCGGACGCACCCACCGATAGGCGCCCGGCGTCGTCGCTCAAGTGCAGCCCCGACCCGAATTCCGCCATCCCGTCGTCGCCATCGTGCTGCACTGTGGAGTGCGTTTGCCAGGTCCCCTCGGGGGAGCGCCAGGCGAGGTACACGGCCTCCAAGGGGTGGCATGTGTCCTCCGACGGCCAGGGGTGACAGGACCGAAACTCACTGACGGCGACCATGTTCCCGGCACCGCTGAGCGCGATCGTCTGGCCAAAGGTCGACCGCGCACCGCTGCTCCCGACGAGGCCGTTCCTCAGCGGGAACGCCTGTCCCGGCGGATAGCGTTCGAACTCGCTCTTGATGAGCGCCTCCTGGCGCCACGCGCCCTGCTGTCGAGAGAAGACGTACGCCGCGCCGATCGTTCCGCAGACGGGGTCGAAGGGGTTGCCGTTGACACCCCGGGCACAGCTCGACTCCCCCGGCGCGGTGGCCGCCAGCGTCGCGCCGTCGCGGCTCAACGCCACCGCAGCGCCGAAGCTCGCCGCCCCGGTCACCAGCCCTTGCTCCACCCACGTCTGACCCGAGCGTTCGAAGAGGAGGATGGCCGATGCCCAGGGCATGCCGACGGCCAGCGTGGCGCCGTCC
>JAPPOT010000434.1 GCA_028817855.1 Myxococcales bacterium | reverse complement strand
GGGATGGACAGCTAGAAAGCAGCCGAGAGGGCGAAGGTGCCGATCAGGGCGACGTCGTTGGGGACCTTCACCTGGTCGTAGTGGAAGTCGTCGAAGAAGTGCTTGAGCAGATCGCCCTTGGCCGAGATCTCGAAGGCATCGAAGGCGCCGAGCACGTCGCCGTCGTCGTCGGCGGGGATCGACCAACCAAGCTGCACCCCGCCCAGGGCGATGCGCATCGCGGACAGCTCCCGGTCTCCGGTGAAGTATTGTCCGCGCGGGGCCAGCACGTAGTCGTCGGAGTAGAAGACGGCCGCGGTCTGCGCGTAGTAGCGGCCGCGCACACGCATGCGCATACCCGAGCCCAGCACCTGCTCGTAGGCCAGCTCCGCCGTCGCCGAGCGGATGTTCCAGGTGTCGCGGTAGCCGCGCACGCGTCCCTGAAGGGCGCCCGAGAGCGGCTTGATCCACAGGTTGAGGGCCACGCCGAGCGCGTAGCGCGCGCGGTCCTCCGGATGGTGCTCCTGCGCGGCTGTACGGCCGATTCGCACGGCGCGGTAGGGGTTGACCTGGAAGCCGCTCAGCACCTGGGCGGTGGCCGTTGCCTGCATCGTCAGGATGGGCGTCCAGTTCTGGCTCCAGCTGGCCTGGAAGGTCTGCAGCGAGAGGTCGCGCTCGTTGCGCAGCGGCTCGGGCTCGTCGCCCGCATCCTCGAAGCAGCCATCCGAGGAGTCGAGCCGCGGCTTGAGCACCGCCTCGGGCGCGCCCGGGCCGTCGCACACGGTGTCGAAGGCGCGCGCGTAGGTGAGCTCGAAGGCGGTGTTGCGCTCGAAGAGCTCCGTGCGCGCGCGGAGATCGAAGCCGTGGGAGCGGTAGTCGTTCTCGAAGCCGTAGCTATAGGATGCCGACAGCGAGCTCTTGCTGCCGAACAGTCGCAGCCCGCCGCCGAAGACGTGGCGCATGTCGGTCACCGTTGCGCTGGTGACCGCGTCCAGCTCCTCGGCGGGGGCGTCGACCACTGCCACACTCGCACCGCTGACCACGTCCGCAGTCCACGCAGCCTGCATGGCGAAGCCATCGGTCAATTCCACGTCGGCATCGACCTGCGGCACCAGCACCGTCATGTGGATGTTGCTACCCGGCTCGTGGAAGACGGTCGTGCCCGCGCCGACCTTGGCGTCGGCCTGCGCGGGTGCGCGGGGCAGCGACATCAACAACAGCGCGCACAGCCAGGGCCGCGCGCGCGCGGCGCTCAGTTGCATCCGCAGCCGCCTCCCTTGGCGCTGCCGGCCCCGAAGGAGCCTTCCCGGTTTTGCAGCACGTGCTCCTCGTGGGCCGACGCCATCCCACCCTGCTCGAAGGTCATCGCGGGCTCCGCCAAGAACTCCTTGTCCTCGGGGCGCACGGTGGCGCAGCTGGCCACGGCGGTGGCCAGCGAGACCGCGCACAGGCCCCAGAGCAGGCCGCGGAAGCGGCGATCAGAAGAAGACGGTGAGGCCGGCACTGAGCTCCTCCTGTGAGACGTGGCGATCGGGTTCGAAGAAGACATGGGCGCGCCCCTCGATGCGGAGCGTGAGGCGGTAGTGGAAGCCGAAGCGCAGGCCGGCGCCCGCGGTCAACGTGGCGATGCTTCCCGATTCGAGCAGGAAGGTGTCGGCGTTGGGGCTGCTTGCGGTGATGCCGCCCTGTACGGTCATGAAGGGCACGACCGGCGACGAGGGAAAGACGTTGAGGATCGGGCCCACCGTGGTCTGCAGCAGGCGGCCGCCGGTGGCCACCGCGGCCGTGCCCGAGAGCTCGAAGCCGAAGGTCGGATCGAGCAGCACGGCAGGGCGCACGGCGATCATGCCGCCGCCGCCGAGCACACCTCCCGAGAGCGCCACCTCGCCCCGCGCGCTGGGCAGCTGGGGCGGCGCAAACAACCAGCCCATGAACGGGCCGTCGGCGTCGCCGTCGTCGACCATGTGGTTGTAGACGTGGTCTCCCGGAATCCAGCCGACGGTCGAGTCTGGCAGCTCGATCTGGAACCAGTAGCCCTTGGTCGCACGCGCGCGCACCGGGAAGACATCGCCGCGCTGGGCCACGTGCACGCGGCGGTAGCCAACGCCCGGGCCGCTGCGCACCACCGCCGTCTCGACGATCACGCGGGCATACGGGCGCCCGTCCGCGCTGGCGAGCGCGGGCAGCAGAGCGGCCCAGAGCAGCGGCAGCAGCGTCGCGAGCACGAAGAGTCGAGGGCTCACTGTGCCCCCGCGGAGATCCAGTCGAAGACCAGCTCCGCGGCCTCGTCCTGCGCGTCGTAGATTTCACGCGGATGGGCCGCGCGGTTGATGGGCCGCAGGTAGAGCGGGCTGCTCAGGGGATCGCTCTGCACGCTGAAGCGGACCGCCTCGAGGTTGGCGCGATAGCTGTCGGGCACGGTGTCGACGATGACGCCGTCGTCGTCGCACGGGCTCGGCTCGGGGGCGTCGAGCAGGCGCAGGGCCGAGCGGCTGTCGTGGCAGCTGCCTCCCTCGCCGTCGAGACCACCTGCGCAGGAGTGCTCGGTCAGCACCTCGGGTTGAATCCGACAATAGAAAAAGGCCTCGTCGAGCTGCAGATCCGGCGCGATGAAGTTGTCGCCGGGGTCGACCGTGCCGAGCACTCCGTTGTCGTCCACGGGGCCGCAGGCCGACAGGCCGATGCACACCGTGACGACCTGCGCGAGGCGTGAGCGCACGAGACGAAGAGTGCCAACCCGCGGGGGCTGCGGTCAACGCGCGTGCTAGGGTGCCGCGGTGGGCGCGGCATCCGAGGGCGGAGCGATCGAGCGTGCGGGGGCTTCGAAGTCGATCGGTTTTCTGGCCGGTCTTCGCTACCCATTCCGGGGTGCGCGCTTCGTCTACTTTGAGCACCCCGGGCTCGCGCGCTTCTGGCTCCCCCCGATCTTGCTAGTCGGTGCCGCGCTGGTTGGGGTCGGTTGGGGGACCTTCACCTACCACGCAGCCGTCATGGAGATGCTCTGGTCCGAGCCGACGGGGGAGGGCTTTCTCGCGTGGCTGGCGCGCGGCTTTCACCTGGTCGTCCGGTGGTCGCTGCCGGTGCTGATGCTCGGTGCCGGCGTCGTTGTGGTTGCGCTCACCACCACGATCCTTGCGGCGCCGTTCAACGACGCGCTCAGTGAGGCGGTCGAGCGCTTGCAGACCGGGCAGGCCGGCACGGGCATGAGCCTCGGCAAGGTGGTGCGCGATCTGGGTCGGACGTTCCGGCTCGAGGTGGGCAAGCTGGCGATCTACGTGGGTATCATGTTGCCGCTCTTCATCGCCAGCTTTGCCCTGCCGGGGGTCGGCTCGGTGCTCTATGCGGTCGTGGGGGGCTTGCTGACGGCGCTCTTCTTCGCTGTGGACTACGTCGACTGGCCGGCCTCGCGCCACGACCTGCCCGTGCGGGCGCGGGCGCGGGCGGCGCTGCGGAACCTGCGCCCGATGCTGGGGCTCGGCGTGGGCGTCTGGGCCTTCCTCTACGTGCCGCTGCTGAACCTCTTCTTCATGCCGGCGGCGGTCGCTGGCGGGACCCTGCTGTTCCTCGATCTGAATCCCCAAATTGCGGACATCAAGGAAGAAAGTGGGGACCGGTCCGCGGGTGGAAAGGCGGAAGGGGAATGAAGAAAACCGGGAATCGGACGTCACAGCGAGCGAGTGCTCGGCCCGCGCTTGAGCGGGCTCTGCGCATAGTCTACGGTCACTTACTTGTAGGTGAGAGGGTGGCTATACGGCGCCCGATCGGAGGAACGATGAAGCGGTTGTTCGTTGGAATGCTCACGGCCCTGCTCGCGCTCGGTCTGGTGGCCACGGATGTGGATGCCCAGAAGAAGAAGAAGCGGCGCAAGGCCCGGGACAAGACCCCGACCAGCGCGGTCATCGCCAAGTCGATGGGCGACCTCAAATGGGGGATGAGCAAGGACGACGTCATCCAGATGTTCGTCGGCAAGGTCAAGAAGAAGTATCGACCGCTCGTCGCCAAGACCCACGACGCGGTGGAGGAGGATCGCCTGCGCCAGGAGGCCAAAGCCGAGATGCGCCGCATCCGCGATGGGTACGTGGAGTTCGAGGGGCGCTCGACGGGCTGGGATGTGAGCTTCCTCAAGGGGGAGTTCACGCACAACAACGGCGAGTCGATGCTGGTGATTCGCGACAAGAATTCCCAGAACTTCTACTTCTTCATCGGTGGCCGCCTGTGGAAGTGGTACAAGGCCTTCGACGCGTCCGAGTTCCCCGCCAACAACTTCAAGGCCTTCGCGGGTGCCGTCCAGCGGCGCTTCGGCAAGGCGAAGGACACCACGGGTGAGCTTCGCCCGGGCGCTGGCAAGCGCCACTGGCTCGAGTGGCAGGACAAGAAGACGCGCCTGCGCGCCGTCGACCAGACCGACTTCTACGGCTTCTACTGCCTCGTCTTCGAGGAGAAGGACACCGTGGGCAAGTTGGCGAAGCTGCGCTCATCCGACAGCGGATCGGGCAAGAAGAGCCACGCGCTGGTCGACTCGGTGACCAGCGAGCGCGGCTACGACGACCCGGATGACTCGCCGAACATCGTCGACCGCATCACCGGCAAGATCCGGGCGCGTGAGCAGGCACCCGAGGCGCGCAGCAGCAAGCGCGGCAAGAAGCGCCGCTCCCGGGGCAGCGACAGCGACAGCAGCTCCAGCGGCGTGTCCAGCGACGACGATCCGCTCTCTGGCCGGGGTCTGTAGGCCTTCCAGCGCGCGTCGCGCACGAGGGCCGCGGCCGCGAGGCTGCGGCCCTTTTTCTGTTCGTGTCCCGCGCCGAGGCCGCTGGGCGCTCAGCTTGCGAACCGGGCTTCGACCCTGATCGCCATGCCCAGCGCCTTGCGCAGGGCCGGCTCGATCATGCGGCTGAGGGTGTAGGGCTTGCCCGGACAGCCGGCGCAGGTGCCGCCAAGGCGCACGACGACGCGCTCGCGCGTGACCTCGAGCAACTCGATGCTGCCACCATCCGCCTCCACCAGGGGGCGGATGAGATCCCGGATGACCTCCTCGGCCTGATTGTGCAACACCCCCAGATCCTAGCGCAAAACACCGCCCCGGGTCATCAAGCACAAAAAAGGCCGGGTCCCGAAGAACCCGGCCTTCTCGGCCTCGCCTGGCCACCCGGGTGGGGGCG
>JAPPOT010000184.1 GCA_028817855.1 Myxococcales bacterium | reverse complement strand
CGCTCCTGAACGAACCTCGACGATTCGAGTGGCTAGCAACGGGTGCTGCTGCTCGTACTCGCAAGTCCAAAGGCTGCACTCTCAGGCTGTGCCCAGAACGCGGGCGCACGTCCTAGCAATCGGTTTCACCTGGGGCCACACGGACCTGAGCTTGATTCCTCGGCGAAGTAGGTCGGGCCCTTGGGCCCGACGCAGGGACAAGCCGCACCCAACTTCAACAGCGCACTGGAGGAGGAGCGAAGCGACGACGACCTCGCGGGAAGGGGGGCCCCAAGTGGCTTTGCCACTGGGGGGGAAGGGTCGCGTGACCCTTCCCCGGGTCGGGCGTTAGCCCGACAATTAACCAAAAAAACGGCGGGCCGAAGCGTGCCGGCCCGCCGTTCTCCATTCTAGGGTTGGCCTCTCGCACGGAGGGCCAGGGTCAGGGAATTACCTGTGCTGACCCTCCGTCGAGAGACCACTGGTACTGTGCATGTTTTCTTCCCTCCCCCGGCCGCAGCCGGCGCCCCTATTTTTTTGGAAAATCACCTGAGGGACGTTCCAAGGTGGGGGGACCCATGACGAGTCCCCGCATGATGCCGCGCGCGATTCCCGTCGGGAGTTTCGGACCGATCCGGGGCCAAGCCCATCCGCGCGACGCCTGCCGTCACTCTAGCCCGCGTCGCCGACAACGCAAAGCGTTGCTTGGGTCCCCGCCGCCAAGCTGGGTGAAAGCGCCGCAAAAAAACCGGCGCGCCTCGCTGCTCGACGGATCCGTCGGTGCAGTCTCGCTTCCCAGAAGGCGGCTCCTTGACCGAGGCCGTGTCTCGCCGCGGCCCGCGGCGTTAGGTGCCATCCCGTGGCCACTGCTCGGCCCCTCCAGCCAGGCGAGCGACGAGGCGCTGTGGCTCTCGCATCCACGCGAACGATCCGGGACTTGTCGCGCCCACAGGGCGCGCCACATGTAGGCCTCGCGCGCACGCTGCACCGCCCTCGCCTCGGCCTGCTCGGCCACCGAAGTGACCTCTCCGTCGCCGAAGGGGCGACGATCGCGCGGCCTATCCGAGGTGGGCGCGGAAGCCTGCCGCGTCGAAGCGATAGATCGCCTGCTGCACCCGGTCGACGAAGCCGAGCTGGCGGTTGATCGAGACCATCGGCCCGTTGTCGTCGGCGTTGTTGGTGGTGACGCGAGTGACCTGCGGATAGCGCGTGCAGATGTCTTTGAGCACCGCGGCCTTGATCCACTTCGCGCGTCCCCGTCCCCGCTGCGCCGGTGCCACTCCCGTGATCTGCTGATGCACGCCGTCGGCGATCAACGGATCGTGGCTGACCTCCGCGAGCGCGCTCAGCGTGCCGTCGGGCTCCTGCAGCGCGAAGCAGTGCCAGCGCCAGCCGCGCCGCGCGTAGGCGAGCTCCTCGGCGCGGCGAACGTCGAGCGAAACGGAGGGCACCGGGGTTCCTGCGCGCGGGACGTCGGCCTGCACGCGCTCCATCAGGCGTAGGTAGTCGCCGGCCAGCTCGTCGGGCAGGCGATCGAATTGCAGCACGCGCGCGCCCGGCGAGTCGCGCTCACCGGCCTCGACCCACGTATCCACGCGTGGCCAGGGCACGTCGTTCAGGGCCAGCGTCCGGATCGTCACGCGCTGGGTGAGCTCACCGCCGGCCTGCTCGCACAGCGTGCGACTGTCGGCGTGATCGATGCCGACCACCAGCTGCTCGCAGCCGCGGGAGAGGGCGGCGTCGACCAGCGCGCGCAGCAGTTCGGTGGCCGTGCCGCGACGTCGGTGCTCGGCCAGCACGTACAGCGCGAAGCGCCCGCGGTCGGTCAGCTGATCGCCCAGGTAGAGATCGGCCTTGCCGATGATGCGGTCGTCCTCGCGCGCGACCCAGAAGAGCTGCTGGCCGTCACTGGACAGGCTCAGGTGCCCGGCGCGGTAGGCCGCCTGGCTGGCGTTCGGCCTGCTGCCGCGTTCCGCGTGGGCCGCGCTGTGCAGAGCGTAGCAGGCCGACCAGTCGGCTTCGTCCAGCTGCACAGGGTCCATCGGCTCCACGACCACGGCTTCATTACAGCACGCACGACGGCCGCTGGCATTGCCAAACGCTGGGGTTGTGCGGCCCGATCGCGATCGGACGCGGGCACACGTTGTCGGATCCAGATGCCTCGGCGAACCGAGCCCCGCATCCATTGGCGGGTGGTCGAGTGGGGATTGAGGGCGGGCTCGGGATGGACAGCACGGCCCATCCCGCCCGAAACGCGCCGCGAGCATTTTGTGAGATGGGCTCTAGAGCCCCGCGAGCATGCTGAGCAGCAGCTCGCTGTATTCGGCTGGGCGATCGAGCATCACGTGGTGGTGGGCGCCCTGCAGGATCTCCACGCGCGTGCAGGCTGCGCTCGGGAAGCGCTCGCCGAAGGTGCGCGGATCCATGCGCTGCAGGATCGGGCTGCCGCTGCCGTAGATGCCCAGCACCGGGCAGCGGATCGGGCTGCCGTCGAGCGGTGATCGGGGCTGGGGGCGGGCCGGCTGCGCGTGACTCGGATCCTCGAAGCGCCAGGTGAAGCGCCCATCGGGCAGCTCGCGCAGGGCGTGCAGCGCCAGGTGGTCGAGCAGCTCCGGCTCGGCGACGGTCCCACCAGGGCGCAGCACGAAACGCTCGCGCCCCGTCTCATAGCTGTCGAAGTAGCGCCGCGGGCGCGGCTCGGACATCGGTCGGGGCCGCGGATTCTGGCGCGTCGAGCGGGGAGGGGGACCGAGCCCGGCGTCGACCGTCACGAGCACCTTCAGGCGTGCCTCGAGTCGACCCGCCGCACGCACGACCACGAACCCACCCATCGAGTGGCCAACCAGGGTCAGGCCCTCCAGCTCCATCGCCTCGACCAGCGCCAGCAGGTCGTCGGCATAGGTGGTCTGTCCGCCCCCGTCGCCCGGATCGCTGTGGCCGTGCCCGCGCAGGTCGAGCGACAGGGCGCGGTAGCGCTCGCCCATCGCCGGGCCCACCGGCGAGAACCAGCGCGCGTGCCCGCGCATGCCGTGTACCATCAGCATCGGCGGCGCGTCGGGGTCGCCCCACTCCAGCAGGTGCAGCTCCACCTCGCCGGCCTGCACGCGCAGGCTCCGCGGCAGCTCCCCGTAGCGCGCGAGGAACTCCGCGTCGGCCGCCCATCGCTGCTGCGCTCGCTCACCGGTAGCGCGCTGCGCGGGCCGCCCGTCCGTACCAGAGGACGACATCCGGTCCCAGCTTAGCAGCGGACCGCGCCGTCTGTACTGGCCGATTCCGCCGCACATGCACGGGCCATGTCCCGATCGGACAGGTTTTGCTATGGGTTCGGTCCATGCCGATCTTCGAACGCGACGACATCCAGCTTCACTACGAGGTGCACGGTGAAGGCTTCCCGGTGCTGCTCTTCGCGCCCGGCGGGATGCTGTCGGCGATCCCGGTCTGGCGGCGGGCGGCCTACGATCCGATCGCACGTCTGTCCGACCGCTTCCAGATGATCGCCATGGATCAGCGCAACGCCGGCCGCTCGCGCGCGCCGGTGCGCGAGACCGACGGCTGGCATGTCTACACCGAGGATCACCTGGCCCTGCTCGACCACCTCGGCCACGAGCGCTTCGCCGTGCTCGGCAATTGCATCGGCGGCAGCTACGGCCTGGGCCTGATGGAGGCGGCACCGCAGCGCGTGGCCTGCGGGGTGCTGCAGCAGCCGATCGGGCACACCGATGACAACCGGCAGCTCTTCTTCGACATGTTCGACAACTGGGCCAAGGGCCTGCTCGACAAGCGTGACGACGTGGACGCTGCCGCCCTGCCCGGCTTCCGCGAGCGCATGTACGGTGGCGACTTCACTTTCAACGTCAGCCGGGACTTCGTCCGTGGCTGCCAGACGCCGATGCTCGTGCTGATGGGCAACGACCCCTATCACCCCAGCGAGACCTCCCGGGAGATCGCCGAGCTCGCGCCCCGTGGCGAGCTGGTGGAGAAGTGGAAAGAGCCCGAGATCGTGGACGAAACGGTCGCTCGGGTGGCGGCCTTCCTGGCTGCCCACAGCTGACGGCCGGCTTCCGGCCCTCGCTTGATCGAGCGCCACCCGGCTCCTGTGTCCCAGGTTGGCGATTCCAGCCCTGAGGGGTAAATTCAGGTGAGCGGGAACTCGCTGCGCGGCAAGAATTGTGTAACATCACTTGCTGTCACAGTTCGTGGTGGTTAAATGGGGGTCACGCACTCGCGCCGAGGAGGAGAATGTCGATGGGTGAGCACGCGCCGATTCGCCGTCCCGAGGGGGTCAAGGTCCGCTACCGCCGCATGAAGTTCGACTTCGAGGATGGCTTCGACCGCTACTGGCATGGCGGCAGCCCCTTCCGCAGCCTCTTCTGGACGCAGCTCTCAACCGCCTTCGAGCCGGGCGAGAAGTTCTTCATCGACTCGGCTCGCGCCCTCAAGGATCAGATCGACGACCCGGCCCTCTACGAAGAGATCATGGAGTTCTGCAAGCAGGAGGGTCACCACACGGCGCAGCACCTCAAGTTCGATCGCATGAACGCCGAGATGGGCATCGACATTGACCGCTGCCGTGCGCGCTACCGCCGCTTGCTCGATCGCGCGCGCGAGAAGCTCGAGCCGATGGAGATGCTTGCGGCGACCGCAGCGCTCGAGCACTTCACCGCCGGCCTCGCCGACACCTTCATGAAGCACGACCACCTGACGCGCGGCGCCGATCCGAAGGTGCAGGCCCTGTGGGCGTGGCACGCTGCCGAGGAGGCCGAGCACAAGGCCACCTGCTACGACCTTTACAGGCAGCTCGACGGCGGCTACGTCACGCGCGCGGTGACCCTGCCCGGCTCCTGGATCCTGATCATCTGGGCCGCGATCGTGAACACCATCATGCTGCTGTGGAAGGACAAGAAGCTCTTCACCACCGACACGCTCAAGGGCTTCTGGTACCTCTTCGGCTGGCGTGGCTTCATCAGCGGCATGTTGGGCCCCTTCCTCCAGTACTTCCGCTTCAACTTCCATCCCTGGAAGGACGACAACTCCGCCCACATTCAGCAGTGGCAAGCCGACAACGCGAAGTACATCCAGAACCTCGATCAGGTTCTATCGTCGGGCTAACGGTTAATCGTCGGGCTAACGCCCGACCCGGGGAAGGGTCACGCGACCCTTCCCCCCGTCCG
>JAPPOT010000803.1 GCA_028817855.1 Myxococcales bacterium | reverse complement strand
GGCGACTATAGACCGTTCAGTCTTCCGGGTCGGGCTGGGGCGCTTCCATGTGGTAGCGCTGGTACTCCTCGATGAAGGCGAGGCGCGAGGGGTCCTTGACCTTGTCGACGTAGAGCACGCCGTCGAGGTGGTCGAGCTCGTGCTGGAACACGGTGGCGATGAAGCCCTGGGCCTCGAGCGCGCGCTGCTCGCCCTCGTGATCCTGGTAGTCGACGCGGATGCGGCTCGGACGCTCCACGTAGCCGCGTAGCCCCGGCACCGACAGGCAGCCCTCCCAGAACCCAAAGGGTGTCTCGTCGAGCACCGTGACGTGGGCGTTGAAGACCACCAACAGGGGCTGCTCGTCGTCCGCCGGATAGCGCGCGCTCTCAGCATCCACCTCGAGCACCGCCAGCCGCACCGGCTCGTGCACCTGGGGCGCCGCCAGGCCCACGCCCCCGTACTCGTGCATCGTCTCGATCATGTCCCGCACCAGGGCTCGCGTCTCGGGCGCGCGGATCTCCTCGCGGCTGAGCTCGCGCGTCGGCTGACGCAACACCGGGTGTCCCATCCGGGCAACTTTGCGAATGGCCATGGGGCGCTACCCTAGCTCGCGCGGAGCGCGCGGGCTAGCGCGCTGATCGCGCGTTCCCACTAGCGCTTGCCGTAGACGCTGAGCTGACCGGCGCGGAGAGAATATGGAGTGTCCTCGCTGAGGCCGAGCTCGGAGGCGACCCCGGGGACGTCGAGTAGCTGCTGCAGGCCTTCGCCCTCACCCACTGCGAGCTGGATGCGGCACACGGTCGTGCGGCAGTTGACCACGACGACCTGCTCGGCGAGCCCGGCGGCGCGTATCAAGTCGCGCAAGCGCTTCTCCTTGGGCCTCGCCCACTGCCCGTCTCGGGCCTCGTAGGCGTAGGCCGTCTGGTACTCGACGAACTCCG
The DNA here is from genome assembly GCA_028817855.1 of Myxococcales bacterium. Lineage (GTDB taxonomy): Bacteria > Myxococcota_A > Polyangia > Polyangiales > JAFGIB01 > JAOUOP01. Next base: position 4,235 of record JAPPOT010000803.1, on the reverse strand, counting down.
GAGAGAGGTAGCCCTCCCCCTCGTCGGGCTTGCGGCCGTCGCCGCGTGGGCGCTCGGGCTTCTTCAGCTGCTCGACCTGGTCCTGCCGGCGACCGGTCGGTCCGGTGCCCCGACGCTGTCGGTCGATGTCCGACTCGACCAGCACGTCCTCCGGGAAGTCGTCATCCGCCGGCGCGGGCTCTTGCGGCTCGGGCTTCTGCGGCCGCGGCAAGGGCTCGGCGGGGGGCGGCAGGACCGCCTCGGTCTCGGGTCCGGCGCCGGCAACGGCGCCCGGCTCGCGGCTGGGCCCGAGCATGGCCACGCCCCACACCGCCAGGGCGGCGAGCACGATGATCGGAAGCGCCCGATTCACCCTGTGCAGCATGACAGATTCCCGCCCCGTCGACACCGCGCCGCACGCCCTGTGTCATACTGGCAAGCTCGCGTGACCATTTACGATCGGCTGCTGGCGCTGACCGGGGTGATCCCGCCCTTTGTGCTGCTCGTCTTCGCCGAGCGCTTCGAGCGGCGCGTGCGCGAACCCTTCGTGGAGTGGCGCTATCGCATCCTGGCGGCCGCCGGGCTGGCCTCGATTCCGATCGCGTGGCTGGAGCGCGGCGCCGCCCTGCTAATCGATGGCGCCTCGGAGCCGCTCTACACGCTCTTCGAGGCGTTCATCATCGCCGCGACCATCGAGGAGAGCGGCAAGTTCGGGTGCCTTCTACTGCTGACGCGCGGCGCCCTCGCCCCACGCACTCGCTACGGTGCGTTCCTCTACGCGCTGCACGCCTCGATGGGCTTCGCGCTCGTCGAGAACGTCATCGCGATGCTCAAGACACCGGACCTGGTCGCCTTCTCCACGCGCTGGATCCTACGCGCCTACATGACCGTACCCATGCACCTGGTCGCGGGTGGTGTGCTCGGCTACCTGTGGGCGCGGCGCAAGTTCGATGGCGGACGCATCGGCCTGTGGGGTGGCCTGGGCGTGGCGATCCTCATCCACGGCACCTACGACGCTGCGCTGCTCGCGGTCGAGCGCCTACCAGATGCAGCCGAAACCGCGCAGATCGCCTGTGTCGCGGGTGCGATGGCGATCCCATTGCTCGGTGTGGTCGCACTGCGCATGTGCGCTGGACATCTGCGCACGCGCGACTGGCGCGACGACGTGGCGGCGGGGGCGCGCGGCCGCCGCATGACGAGCCCGGGTAGCGTTCCCGCACCGCCGTGAGCGCCGCCCGGTTGAGCCGAGCCTGCGAGCCGTGCGATCCTGGTGTTCAGGGTTTTCGTGAGCGAGGACGCCACCCAGGACGAGCGAACCGAGGCGGTCGCGGTGCTGATCCGGCGCGGCGCGTATCGCGATGCCGTCGAGGTCGCGGCCGAGCTGCTCGGCGGCGAGCTCGGTCGGTTCTGCATGGCCCTGCTCGGCGACCAGGGCGCCGCCCTGGCCGCCCTCGAAGAGGTCCTGACCGGATTCTACGAGGCCATGCCATCGCTGGAGGATCAGCCCTTGCGGCCCTTCCTCTATGGACGCGCCCTGGCGGTGTGCGAGCGCGTGCTCGAAGCGCGCGGGGAGGCCGCGCATGGGGAGGCGCTCTCGCTGACACCACCGGGCACGCGGCGCTTGCCGCAGGACGCGGCCCAGGCCCAGCGCGACGCGCGGGAAATCCGCGTCGCGCTCGCGGGCCTCAAGCCTAACGAGCGCACGGCCGCGCTGCTGCGCTACACCGCCGCGCTCGACTACGCGCCGCTCTCGCAGCTCTGCGGGACCGACACGGCGACGGCGAAGAAGCGAATCGGCAAGGCCTTGCTCGCCGTCCGAAAGCGTGCACAGGAGGGAGCGAGTGAATGACGAGTCGCGGCGGGTCACCTTCTTGCAGGACCTGGCCGCCGTGGTGGATGGCGACCCGGAAGCGCTCGCTCGGCACCGCGACCTCATGCGCGAAAACGCCGCGGTGCGCGAGCTACGGCTCGAGGCCGATCGTCTCGCGGACCGGATCGCCAACGCCGGCGCCGACTTTCGTCCCGATCCCGAGCTGGCGAGCCGCGTGCTCGCCGCGATCGACGGCGGGGAGTCACCTCAACCGAGCGGCAAGCGATCGAGCGAGCCCATTGTCGGGGGCGGAGAGGAACGGGTCCACGTGAGCAATCAACACGACGAGGACGAGTACGAGGACGACGAGTACGAGGACGACGAGTACGAAGACGACGAGTACGAAGACGACGAGTACGAAGACGACGAGTACGAAGAAGAGCCCCCTCCCCCGCCGAAGCGCAAGGCCGCCAAGGAGAAGGGCAAGAAGTCGCCGAAGAAGCAGGCGGCGGGCGCCAGCCGCTCGCGCGTCCCGCTGCTGATGGGCCTGCTGGTCGTGCTCCTCGCAGCCGGCGGCGCCGCCGCCTACATGACGGGCATGCTGCCGCTGCCCGGCAGCCAGGCCGGCCCCGCGCCATCCAAGCCCGTCGAGGTGCAGGTGCCGAAGGCGGCGACCGCAGGTGGCGGCGGCGCCAAGATCGACCAGCTGCGCACCAGCGCCGCCGACGGCGGCGGCCTGCTCGTCATCGCGGGCAAGGAGAGCAAGGGCGAGGCGGGCAATCCCGTGCCCGCGGGCGCCACTCTGCGCACGGACGCGCGCACGCGCGCCGGCATCGAGCTCGACGGAGGTGCGCGCCTCTTGCTCGATCACGGCACCGAGATCGCGCTGCCGAAGGGCAAGGAGGGCATGCTCTCCCTGCGTACCGGCGAGATCCTGCTCACCTCGGACGGCTCCGGCGCCAAGCTCGGCGTGCAAGCCCCCCACGGCAGCATCACGCTCGAGGGCACCCAGCTGCTGGTGAGCGCGAGCGAGGCGGGCACCACCGTGCGCGTGATCCGCGGCGAGGTCCAGGTCACGCCGAAGCAGGGCGACGGAGTCGCCGTGCTCGCCGGTCACGAGGCGGTGCTGCCGGCTGAGGGTGCGCCGAGCGTCGCGCCGATGATGCACCTCTCGAGCGCCCTGCGCTGGACCGAGATCGACACCCCCGACGAGCAACAGTGGCTGCCCGGCCTGGGCGAGCTGACCGCACGCGTGCCCGGCGCCAAGGAGGACGAGCAGGACTCGCCACTCAAGCTCGCCGAGCACAAGGTGAAGGTCCGCATCGCCGGCTCGATGGCGCGTACCGAGATCGAGGAGCTATTCGTCAACGAGCAGCAGGTCGAGCTCGAGGGCATCTACCGCTTCCCGTTACCGCCGGATGCGCGCATTGAGGGCCTCTCGCTCGAGGTTGACGGCAAGTGGCACGAGGGCTCCTTCGTGGAACGCGAGCGCGCCAAGAAGATCTTCCGTGGTGCGGTGCGCAAGGGCACGCCCAAGAAGAGGCGCGCCAAAAAGGAGGAATTCGTCTGGGTGCCTGGCCCCTGGCGCGACCCAGCCCTGCTCGAGTGGCAGCGCGGCGGCCGCTTCGAGCTGCGCATCTTCCCGATCCCGGCCGGCGCCGAGCGCCGCATCCGCATCTCCTACAGCCAGGCCCTGCCGCGCTTCGGTGACGGGCGCCGCTACGTCTACCCGCTGCCCCAGGCGGGCGAGGGCGGCCTCGAGATCGGCCGCTTCGAGGTCGACGCCGAGGTGCTGGGCGCGGCCCAGGGGGGCGTGCGCGCGGCGGGCTACGCCCTCGAGCTGCCCGCGGCGGAGGGCGAGGGCGCAACCAAGCTCGCACTCAGCGAGGAGAGCTTTGTCGCGCGCGGCGACCTGGCGATTCAGGTGGCGCCGCGCGAAGCGCCGGGCGAGCTCAGCCACTTCAGCTACGAGGGCGAGGCCACCGTCGGCCCCGGGCGCTCGCGCAGTCCGGCAGCCAAGGTCCAGGCCCAGGCTCACAAGGACGACCGCCCCTACGTCGCCTTCGCCCTGCGCCCCGCACTGCCCCCCTGGCAGGAGTCTGTGCCGCGGCACTACACGCTCGTGATCGACAGCAGTCAGTCGATGTACGGCGAGCGCTGGACACGGGCGCGTGCCATCGTGACGCGCACGATTGCGGAGATGGACCGCCGCGACACCTTCCAGGTGCTCGCCTGCGACGCCGGCTGCGACGCGCGCGAGGCCACGCCTGGCGCGCCCTCGAGCCAGACCGCGGCCGAGGTCGGCGCGTGGCTGGAGCAGCGCAGGCCTGCCGGTGCGTCGGACCTCTCGGAGGCGATGACGGCCGCGACGCGCTGGCTCACGGAGGCGCGCGCCGGCGAAGCGGCCAAGGCCCTCGAGGGGCGCAACGTGCACCTGGTGTACGTG
>JAPPOT010000095.1 GCA_028817855.1 Myxococcales bacterium | reverse complement strand
CCGCCGTGCCGGAAGCAGTTCCACCTGTGCTCGGGCTGCGATCGCGGTCAGCGCTGCTGCCGGGGACAACGTGCCACCACTTTTTCGTACCGCCCAGCGCAACCGCCGAGCTCGGCGCCCGATAGGGGGTCATGGCAAGCCAAGGCGCAATAGGGCAGCGGCGGTCGCGGCCGCTGCGGGTGGAGAGCAACGACCATCCGTTCTTCGTGACCAGCCGCATCGTCGAGGAGCGCTTCTGGCTGCATCCCATCCTCACCAGTGCGCTAGAGCCTCCCAATCGGCAGGGCCGCAGGCTCTGCGATCGACTGCGGCGCCACGCCGACAAGCGCCTCGACAAGCTCGTCAAGCGGGCCAACGCCCTGCGCTCACCCACGACGCCCCAGCTGACACTCGAGGTCGCCCGCGAGATTGCCCGAAGCGCAGCAGGCGCCGCACTGGCCCGCGCCCAGGAGCGCTACGATGTCGAGGTCTACGGCTTCGTCGTCATGTGCAACCACATCCACCTGCTGTGCCAGACCCGGCACAAGAACCTCGCCGCCTTCATGGGCTACTTCAAGGCCCGGCTCACCGACACCGTCAACCTGCTGACCGGCAAGCGCGGCCCGCTGTGGGCGCGGCGCTACGACGCCGAGCCGGTGCTCGGTGACGAGGCCTGCGCCGACCGCATGGGCTACACCGCCGGCAATCCCAGTCAGGCCAACCTGGTCGACGACGCCAGTGACTGGCCCGGCCTCAACCTCGCCTACGGGCTCACCAAGACCCAGGAGCTGAGCTTCACCTACCTCGACCGCACCGCCTGGCACCGTGCCAAGCGGCCCGGCGACTTGCGCCCCTTCCTCGAGCAGGCCACCCTGGTGCTGTCGCCGATCCCCAGCTGCGAGGGCATGGACCCCGAGCTCTATCGCCAGAGCCTGCACACCTGGATGGAGCAGTCACTGGCCAAGGTCCGCGCAAGCAAGCGGGGCGGCAGTGCAAGGCGGAGCGACGATGACCCCAAGCCCACCCTTGGCATCGACGCCATCGTGCAGGCCGCCTTCGACACCCGGCCCAGGACCCCCAGCTTCCGCCGCAGGCCCTACGCCCACGGTCCGCCCGAGCGCGTCCGTGAGCACTGCCACGCCACGCTGACTCTGATCGACGACTTCACTTCCCGCTCGCAGCGGTACCGCGACGGCCAGTGGGACGTCGAGTTCCCCGAGGGCACCTACAGACCTCCGCTGATGCGCGCCGCGTAGGCTGCGCTCCGCCTATGCACCGCTGCGCGCTCGGCCGCGATGAGCGCACACCCGGGTCCGGCGCCCGCGGCCACGCCGCCAACTTCAGACCGAAGGGACCCGCCACACTGTCGGCCGCGCCGTTGGCACCTGCACGACGACACACAGAGTCGCTGCGAGCGCCCACGTGCATCCAACCGAACCCTGAGCTGGCCCTCGTCGCTGTCCCCCAGGAAAGAGTGGTGGCACGTTATCGACGGCGGTCGGTCGGCCGCGATGAGCGCACACCCGCGTCCGGCGCCCGCGGCCACGCCGCCAGGAAAGAGTGGTGGCACGTTATCGACGCACGTTGCACGTTATCGACGCACGTTATCGACGGCACGTTATCGACGGCGGCACGTTATCGACGGCGGTCGGCGCGAGCTACGCGGTCGCCGCCGCCTGATCGCCGGCCGGCTCGGGACGCGGGCGTACGTCCTCGGGACGTACGGCGTCGTATGCGTCGAGGTGAAGGTTGTTCTTCACGCGCAGGATGTACTCCCAACTGAAGCCGGGCCACATCGTCGAGTTGCTGCCGTCCGGGTTCAGGTACCAGCTCTGGCAACCGGACAACCACGAGCTGTTCCGCATGCGGTTCTGCAGCCCCTGCCAATGGCGGGCGACGACGTCCTCCCTGACGTCGAAGTACAACTCGCCGCCCTTCAACAGACGATCGGTGTAGTTGGCGATGTAGTCGTACTGTGCCTCTTGATAGATGAGGACCGACGTGTGTCCCGGCGCGGTGTTCGGGCCCATGATCAACATGAGGTTCGGAAAGCTCGGCACGGTGAGCCCGAAGAACGCGCGCGGCTGCTCGCCCCAGTACTCGTGCAACGTACGGCCTCCCACGCCGCGGATCTCGAAGGGGAACGCGGGCGCCATGATCTCGTAGCCGGTCGCGTAGATGAGCACGTCGAACTCGTGCTCTGTGCCGTCGACCGTGCGGATGCCCTTCGGCGTGATCCGATCGATGCCTTCGGTGATTAGGTGCACGTTGTCGCGCGCGAAGGCGGCGAACCAGTCATCCGAAAGGAGCGTGCGCTTGCAGCCGACCTTGTATTTAGGCGTGAGCTTCTCGCGCAGCTCCGGATCCTCGATCGAAGCCTCCAAACTGCGCTTGTGCCAACGCTCACCGACCCGCAGCAAGCGGGGGAACCACATGAGCGCCGGCAGCGCGAGCTCCATGGTCCAGTAGATGAGCAGTCGGGCGAACCGTTGGAGCCACGGGCTGCGCCGCCAGCGCACCTTCTGTGCCTCCGTGAACACCTGGTCGTTCTTGGGGAGCACCCACGACGGCGTGCGCTGGAACACCTTCAGGTCGGCGACCTGCTTGGCCACGCTCGGCACGACCTGGATCGCCGTCGCGCCGGAACCGAGCACGGCCACGCGCTTCCCCTCGAGCTCGACGCTGTCGTCCCATCGCGCGGCGTGGACCGAGACGCCTTCGTAATCGTCCATCCCCTCGATGTCGGGATACTTCGGATGGCTCAGCGCGCCCGTCGCCTGCACGAGCACGCGCGCCTCGGTGACCTGGCCGTCGTCGGTGGTCACGCGCCAGGCGCCCTTGGTCTCGTCGAAGGTGGCGTCCTGGACGCGCGTGTTGAGGCGGACGTGCGGGTTGATGTCGTACTTGTCGGAGCAGTGCTCGATGTACTTGCGGATGTCGTCGTAGGGCGAGAACGCTCGCGTCCACTCCGGATTGGGCTCGAACGAGTAGCTGTAGAGATGCGACGGAACGTCACATGCGCAACCGGGGTACGTGTTCGTACGCCACGAGCCGCCCACCCCCGGCTCACCTTCGAAGATCACGAAATCCTCGATGCCCTTGCGCTTGAGCGCTATGCCTGCGCCGATGCCGCCGAACCCGGCGCCGATGATCGCAACACTGACCTGTCCCACGCGGCCCTCTCTTCGAATCAGTCACATACGCGCGCGTACGCGCGTCGCAAGCCCATACCATACGCGCGCCTCAAGCGCCGCGCGTAGACCGCGAGCGCCGCGGACAGTACGACGAGCGAACCGGACGAAGAGGACCCGGTCGCCGAGACGGGTGAGTCCGCTGGCGAGGCCCGACCGCCGCGAGTCTACGTCCCGGCACCGGGGCCCGGGAGCCGGTTGCGCGCGATCAGGCGAGGGGCGCGCTCAGGTCGTTCCAGAGCACCTCGGTTTGGCACCGCGGTCGGGGTCCGGTTTGGCGCGCAGGTCGTTCCCCAGAGTACCTCGGTTTGGCACCGCGGTCGGGGTCATTTGACGACCGTTGGTTCTGCCGGGCGCGCGCTGGGTCTGGCGTCGAGACGGACCGGTTGCCCCAATGCCAGCTCGCGCGGCGCTTCATTCGGCCAGTCCGGACGGAGGGTCAGCGTCTCGGGTGTGTGCTTGAAGTAGAAGTCCGGGCGCGCGACGGTGCGGGGACCCTGCCGCCAGTGGGAGGGCCGGGTGTTGAAGCCTGGCCACTGGCGGTAGTCGCGCACGAGGCCGTCCTTGACGGGGTTGGTGAAGGTGTAGGTCAGCTTGTCGAAGATCGCGGCGGCGTTGACCAGGAGCGTGTCGGTGTACGGGCCGGCGGCGCTCCAAAGCCCTTCGAAGTGGGCGGACGGGAACTTGGCGCGGTAGTACTGCATCAGGCAACGCGCGGCGGTGCGCTGGAACTCCTGGATGAACTCCGAGAGCCGCCCCTCGAGGTCGGTCACCACCAGATGGTAGTGGTGTGCGCCAGGCGAAGCCTGGACAAGGAGGAGGTTAGAGATGATGAGCTGAAACCTTGTGTTGGAGCCCTGCGGGCCAACCCCGCCCGGGAAAGGTTGGCCACCACCCGGAACCGAGTGTTGCGTGGCCTGGGTGGGAGCGATCCCGTCTGCGAAGCGTATACAGGGAGGGGAACTCGACCCACGAGGACCCGGCGGAGCCAAGGGCGAGCCGAGTTGCGGAAACAATGGAGGGAACGATGCCGGAGAGCCTGAGCTCCGAGACCGTCTCAACGAAACTTCAACGGATAGCTGAACTGGCAAGGCAGTCTTACCGAAGCGATTCGGAGAGTACGGCGTCACGCTTCATCCGGACAAGACCAGGCTGCTCGACTTTGGAAGGCCGTCTCGGAACGGCGGCTCGCGGCCCAAGGGCAAGAGCTTCGACTTCCTGGGTTTCACCTACCACCGGGGCAGGTCTCGTCGGGATAAGAATGTCGTTCGACGCAAGACATCATCGAGCCGGTTTACCCGCACGCTCAAGCGCATTCGCGCATGGTGTCGGGATCACAGGCACGCTCCCATCGCGTGGCAGCAGGGACGGCTGTCCCAGATGCTTCGCGGGCACTACGCCTACTCTGGCGTCACGGGCAATATCCGGGCACTGTCCCGGATGCAATGGGAGGTGAAGCGTGCCTGGCAGTACTGGCTCAATCGTCGATCGCAGCGAGCCAAGATGACCTGGAAGCGCTTCAACAGGCTGCAGCAGCGCTACCCGCTGCCGTGGCCGCAAATCGCCCACAGCATCTATCGGAGCGCAGCGAAACCGTAGCTCGAGGAGCCGGATGCGGGAAATCCGCACGTCCGGATCTGTGGGAGCCCCGGGGGGCAACCCCCGGGCCACCCGACTCGAGTCGACGCTGATCGCGTGCAACAGGATGCCGCGCTCCCGCGCTGCCCACGCCATGCAATACTCCATGACCTGGTTGACGACCTTGCTAGGGACGAGCACGAACAAGCTCATCACCGTGGTGTGCGTCACCAGGTAGGTGCCCCCGGCGACCGATCTGCGAGGATGGCTCATGCCACCCCATCGGCCGCGGCCAACCACGGTTGTGCACAGACTCCAAGAATCTACTCTGGGAAGGCGCCCTGTTGTGCACGGACTCCAAGAATCTACTCTGGGAAGGCGCCCTGAAAAGGCGCCCTGGAAGCGCTGCAGAGT
>JAPPOT010000495.1:4604-5164 GCA_028817855.1 Myxococcales bacterium | reverse complement strand
CCAGCTCGTGCTTGCCCAGATCGCGCGCCGCCTGGGAGAGCATCAGCCGCAGCTCATACCCATCGCGGCCGTGCTCCACAATCGCCCGCAAGCAGCCGTAGGCACGCGGCAACTGGTCGCGCGACAGCGCCACAAGCGCCAGCGCGAAATGCGCCTGTGGATGGTGTGGGCTGAGCTTGAGCGCTGCCCGCGCCGCCGCCGCGGCGGGTTTGGTCTCGCGCAAACGCAGATGGGCCAGCGCCAGGGCCGCCTGGGCATCGGGGTCGCGCGGGGAGGCGTCGGCGCGCTTACGCAACGCAAACAGGTCCTTGTACTCGCGCAAATCGACATAGAAGTCGGCATCGTACTTCGAAAGCCGCTTGTCCAAGTAGCGCTCGAAGCCGGCATCCACGTTCCCCTGGTCCACCCCCAACACGCGCGCAAACACCGCGGGGGTGCGCAGCCCCTCACCCCATGCCGATAGCATCGGCGAAACGCGCTCGAAGCCGAACCGTTCGATCAGATAGGTAACGGCCAAGGTGGCGGTATAGTACGCCGTCATCAGGGCCTCGGGGCTGCGC
>JAPPOT010000495.1:0-4594 GCA_028817855.1 Myxococcales bacterium | reverse complement strand
CCGCGGAACCGCCCCCCGCCGGCGGGCCAACCATACGTTGTGGTCATCTTCCCGTCGCCACTCTGGCCGCGCGATGACGGTCTCGTATTCAGCCAAGCCCTCCGTAAACCAACGTGGCACGTGATTGCCGCTCAGCTGCAGATGAAACACGTGGGAGAGCTCGTGCCACACGATCTGGCCCCAGTTGAAACTACCGGCCGCCGGAGACAAGGCCGTGATCAGCTTGCCGAAGCAAACGCCCTGCACTCCGGCGCTGGGCAGGCCCGTCGTGCGAACGGCGAAGTGCTCCCGTTCTGAGAATAGCTCGATGTCGATGGGCCCTTCGGGGGTGAAGCCATAGCGCTTGACCATGCTCGCGTGGGCCTGCTGCAACATCGGCGGCAAGTAGGGCTCGAGCACATCGCGCTCGTCCTGGTGCACGCGAAGCCGAAAGGGTGGCGCTTCCATGCGCACATACTCGGGCTCGATCACGTCCTCGAACAGGTTGAGCATGTTGTATACGCGCACGTTGAAGCGGTCGCGGCTCCAGGCTTCGGAGAGCGCTTGCCGGCCCTCCTGTTCGCGCCCGGTTCGCAGCAAGTTCAGCGCCAGCGTGGCGTGGGCCTGCGGATCCTCGGGGTCCAAGGTGAGCGCACGCCGCGCCATCTCCACGAGTTCGTCGTAGCGGTGCTCCCATTCCGCGTGACGCGCCACGATCGAGTACATGCGTGAGAAGCGCGGGTTCAGTTTCAAGACCGCCGCCTCGGCCTCCGCCTGCCCGGCGGAATCGTCCGCCAAAAAGCGAACCGCCACCCGCAGCGAGAGGGCTTCCAGGTCTCGGGCATTGATCGCCAGCGCTGTGTCGAGGTGACGGTCGGCGCTGGGGATGTCCATCTCGCGCAGGGCCATCCCAGCGCGCGTTACGTGAGCCGCGACGAGGTTGGGGTTGACGCCGAGGGCACGCTGGAGCTCCTTGTCCGCGCCGCTGAAGTCCGCCCCGTGCTCCAGCATCAGACGCGCGCTCAGCGTGCGCGCCAACGGGTGGTTGGCGTTGTACTTCAACGCCACCTGGACACACTCGCGAGCCTGCACCACGTCGCCCTTCTCCAAGAAGAGGCTCGCCCACTCCAGCTGGGTCTCGGTGCGACGCGGGTTCTGGCGCGCCGACATCGCGAAGGCATCGTTGGCGTCATGGTAGCTATGCAGCTCGCGGGCGGCCATCGCCACGTAGGCAAGCGCGGATGCATCATCGGCCCGAATCACGTCGTTGTTGTAGTCCGCGATCAGGGCCGCCAGGTGCGGCGCGGCCCCCCGGCGGTCCCCACGCTCCAGCAATAGACGAGCGAGCAGAATCCGAGCACGGTGCCCCTCCGGATCACGGGCCGCCTGGCCCAGCAGCCTCTCCGCCTCGTCCCAACCCCCCAGGGCCCAAGCAGCCTCTCCCGCCAGGGTGCGCGCCCTGCGGCGCAGCTTGGGGGCCAGGTTCGCGGCCCCGGCGAGCTTGCGGGCCGCGTCGCGAGCGACGGCATAGTCACCCGTGGAAAACGACAGGCGCGCGCTCAGCAGCCGGGCCCCCGCGGGCCCTACGCCGGGCGCCGATAGTAGCGCCGACAGCAGCTTGCGGGCCGCTCGATAGCGCCCCTCGGACAGGGCGGCCCGTGCACGATCGATGTCGGGCGCTGCGCGGGCCGCCGTCGGCGCGGCCGCGACAACTCCCAGGGACAGCGAGAGCAGGAGTGCTGCGCACGCCCAGCGCCCGGCCGGGTGCGGCCGAAAGCGGGCTCGGGCGGTCTGCGTGGGCGGCGACATGGGCTCGACACTTCAGCTTAGCCCGGATCATTCACCAGCGCCGCGTTGGATCGCGCAGGAATCGGCTTCGCAGGGCGTTTCAGTACCCCCGCATGCTGCCCGTATGCGCGAGGAAGTCGAGCGCGCTTGGCCAAGGCGAAAAACGAGCGAGGCGATGTGGGGCTGGTGCATGACACCAAACCGGTCACGACCCGTCAGCCTCGGCCCTCGCCGTCAGTACCAGTCCGGGACGCGATGCTTGGAACAGAGCGGGGGTCTCCGACCACCTCCGAGTAGGAGCCGCACTCGACCACGCGGCCGCGCTCCAAACGATAGATGATGTCGCAATGGCGGACGGTGCTGAGACGATGCGCGATCACGATCAACGTCTTTTCACCCTTGAGCCGCTGAATCTCCGCCACGATCTCCGCCTCGGTGTCCTGGTCGAGGCTGGCGGTGGCCTCGTCCAGCACGAAGACCTGGCGGCCGAAGTAAAAGGCACGCGCCAGCGCCACCCGTGCCCGCTGACCGCCGGACAGGTGTCGTCCCTGCTCGCCGACCTGGCTATCGAGGCCATTGGACAAGGTCCGGACATCGGCCGCCAGATGCGCTTGCTCAAGGGCTCGCCAGACCGCCTCATCTGCGACCTCGGACGGCGGCCTGCCCAGCGCCACGTTGTCGCGAAGCGTCCCATCGACCAGGTGGGCGTCTTGAGGCAGGTAGGCGACCAGGCCGTGCCACGAGGACAGCTGGTCCCCGAGCCGTAGACCGTTGACGCGCAGCTCGCCTGTCTGGGGATGAAGCAGGCCCAGGATCACGTCGATCAGGGTGGTCTTGCCAGCACCTGAGGCTCCGATGATGCCGACTGTGTCCCCAGACGAGATCGACAGGTCGATGTCCTGGAGCGCGGGGCCGTCCGCCCCGGCGTAGTGAAAGGAGACCCCGGCAAGGGTCAAACTGGAGAATACTTCCGGCTCCGGGGTGGCGACGGGAGCGTCGCTTGCGGGGTGATGGGTCGCAAGCTCTGTGACCGCCTCACGCAACTCGCGCGTGGGTGAGCGGGCGAAGCGCAGCTCGGTCGCGTTAGCTGCGATCTGGTTGACCGAAGGGATCAAGCGGGCGCCCGCCGCACCGAACACACCCAGCGTCGCCAAAATGGTGTCGGCCTGGTCTCCACTCCAGGTAGCCGCCGTCGCAACCAACACCACGAAGGTGATCATCGCGGAATCGACGACGTAGCGTGGCAGAAAACGGATCACGCCGTGCTCGGCACTGGTCGCAGCGATCACACGGGCGCGTGCTCGAACGCGCTCGAGGAAGTACCCCTCGGCCCCGAAGACACGCAACTCTTTCAAGGTGTCCCCCAGGTGGGCGACCTGCGCGATCATGCTCGTCTTGGCCCGCGCGTGATCTTGCCCTAGGCGCGACACGCGCCCGCGGACGCGCCGCTCGTAGGCCCACAGGAGCAGCCCCATGATAGCCATCAGGACCAAGACCGCGGTAACGTCGATGAAGGCCAGCAGAAGGATCACGCTGAGCGCCACCACACCCTCGGCGCACAAGCGCAGCGCGGGCACCAGCGCGAGCAACGCAAACACTTCCGCCTGATACAGTTGCTTGGTCAACAGGGCGGTCGAGCGCCCGGCGAAGTACTCATAGGGCGTTCGTTCATACAGCTCGACGAGGCGACCCACGGTCGCCTGATAGTGGTCGGTGGCGAACCCGACGATGCGACGGTGGATCCGATAGTGCACCGTGGCCTTGGCGTAGAAGATGGCCACGATCAACAAGCCAAGCACGGTGGTTGCCTGGCGATTGTCAGCGATCCCAAACGCGTCCTTCAGGGTCTCCCAAAGCGGCAAGCGGTCCAGCACCTCGGGCTGGCTGAGAATCGCCACGTAGGGCCAAACAAGCCCGATGCCGCACAGATCAAGCGCGGAGGCCGCAACCATCAAGCCCATCACCCACAGCGCCCGACGACGGGCATCGCCCAACAGGAACAGCAGGTCGCTGAGGTATCCAGACACGTATACGCGAGTTTACCGCGAAAGGGGCGCAGGCCAGTTCCCGTCGCCCGCGTCGCCTTCTTCAGCCGGCGTCGATGTACGTGCGCGGGCGCGACCCTGCGACACAAATGCCCGAGCCCCATCGCCGCCTAGTCCGCTATATCCTACAATTGGGCCATGGGGGAAGTTGGCGACGCACCCTCTCCCCGCTAGCCCGCATCCATCACCAAGGCACGTGATGATCGTGCAAGTGATCGGCTCGGCAGGGCTTTCGGTGAAGGAGGGAATACTCGCTGTACTTTTGACTGAGACGAAAGCGCTGCGGAGTCGAGCATTTGTGCGAGGGCGCGTGATTTGGTGATGGATGCGGGCTAGGGAGGCGGATGCAGGGGGGCTGTTCGCACACCGCTACGCCATCGGGCGGGAGCTCGGGCGTGGTGGGATGGGGGCGGTGCATCAGGCGACCGACACCCTTGGTGGTCGCGAGCTGGCGATCAAGCGGCTGCTGCAAAGACCCAAGGACCAGGCGCTCGCGCTCGCGCTCTTCGAACGGGAGTTTCACGTTCTATCGCAACTCGCCCACCCACGCGTGGTCGAGGTGCTCGACTATGGGGTTTCGGAGGAAACGCCCTTCTACACCATGGAACTACTCGATGGTGGCGACCTGGCCGGCATGGCGCCCATGCCCTGGCGCGACGTGTGCCGCGTGTTTCGCGACGTGTTCTCGGTGCTCGCCCTGCTGCATTCGAGGCGCATGGTGTACCGGGACCTCAACCCCAACAACATCCGCTGCACGGCCGAGGGTACGGCGCGGGTCATCG
>JAPPOT010000440.1 GCA_028817855.1 Myxococcales bacterium | reverse complement strand
CTTCGCGGCCGCCATGGGACAGCCCGACTACCAGGACTGCGTGGCCGGCGCCCAGACCGGCGGCACCTGCGACGACTGCGGCGGCGGTGGTGGCGGCGGCATCATCAGCGTGCTGTCGGTCGCGTCGAGCATCGATCCGCTTGCCGACTTCAACGTGGGCGGCGCCCTGGGCGGCGTGTGCCCCGTCTGCAACGGCGAGGCCGGAGGGGGCGCCGGCGAGCTGCAGCTGGACGGCGCCTACGTGGGCGAGTTCTGCGACGGCTTCGACAACGACTTCGACGGCGCGGTGGACGAGGACCTCGGTCAGCAGAGCTGCGGCCTGGGCGGCTGCGCCCAGGACATCGCCGCCTGCAGCGCGGGCGTGCCCGTCACCTGTTCGCCGATGGTGGAGCCGACCGACCCCACCTGCTCGGCCGACCCGGATGGCGCCCGCCCGCGCATCGCGGTCGTGCTCGACACCTCCGCCTCGATGCTCTTGAGCCTCGACGGCTACCCCACCTTCGGCGACGGCAGCGTCGACCATCCGGGTGTCGACACCGACGGCGACCTGCAGCCGAACGACTCGCGCATGTTCCTCGCGCGCGAGGCCCTCGCCCAGGTGACCAGCGCCTATCCGGAGATCGACTTCGCCCTGGCGCGCTACCACCAGAACCAGAGCGTCGACCGCTCGTGTCAGACGGCGCGCTGGTTCGAGTGCCAGGACCTGGTGGCGAGCTACGACGAGCCCGCCGACAACACCGGCACCGTGGCCTGCAGCGCCGAGATCAACGCCACCGACAGCCTCGACGTGCGTCCGACCTCGGTCGGGGGCGAGGAGTGCATCAACTACGCGGGCTCCTGCGGCCCGCCGCGGCGCGGCGCCGACGTGCTCTCCGGCTTTGGCACGCCCACCCGCGACCTGGTGCGCTGGCTCGACGGCCGCGAGACCGCCTTCAACGCCGACGAGACGCCCGGCAACGTCTGCGATCACCTGGGCGGCGGCGACTGCGAGGTGCGCGCCACCGGGCCCACGCCCCTCGAGGGCTCGCTGCTCGCGGTCGAGGACTACGTGGTGCCGATCCGCGCGGTCGATCCCGCGACGGGCTGCCGAGGCTACTCGGTGATCCTGGTCACCGACGGCGCCGAGAGCTGCAACGGTGACCCCGTCGCCGCGGCCGCGCGCCTGCATGGCATGTTCGGCATCGAGGTCTACGTGGTTGCGGTCAGCGTGCTGCCACAGGAGCAGGCCTCCCTCGACGCGCTCGCGATGGCCGGCTCGGGTGATGCCCGCGGCGCGACCTTCGTGAACGCGCCCGAGGAGCTGGTGCCGGCCCTGACCGACATCATCGCCGGCTCGATCCGCAGCGAGGACTGCAACGGGGCCGACGACGACTGCGACGGCGCCATCGACGAGGACTTCCCCGGCCTGGGCGACGGCTGCGACGACGGCAACGTCGGCGTCTGCCGCGGCGAGGGCACGATCGTCTGCAACGGCGCCGGCGACGGCACCGAGTGCGACATCACCATGCCGGGCGGCAGCCCGGACGACGAGAGCTGCAACTTCCTCGACGACGACTGCGACCTCTTCATCGACGAGGGGCTCAGCTGCACCACCACCACCTGCACCGAGCTGGGCGCCGAGATCTGCAACGGCGCCGACGACGACTGCGACGGTCAGGTCGACGAGGGCGACCCGGACGGCGGCGCCGCCTGCGGCAGCGACGAGGGCGTGTGCGAGCCGGGCCAGACCCGCTGCGTGGCGGGCATGCTGCGCTGCGTGGGCGGGGTCGAGCCGACGATGGAGATCTGCGACGGCGACGACGACGACTGCGACGGCGAGATCGACGACGACGCGCCCTGTCCGCCGGGCAACGTCTGCATCGATGCCGCCTGCCGGCGGCGCTGCGATCCCCAGATGGAGTTCACCTGCCCCGTCGGCATGCTCTGCACCGAGGTCACCGAGCCGGAGCAGGACGCGGGCAGCTACTGCCTGCCGAGCGCCTGCGCGGTGTGCGGGCCGGGCGAGGTCTGCGACGGCGAGCGCTGCGTCGACCTCTGCGAGGGGGTGAGCTGCGACGAGGGCGAGAGCTGCGTCGATGGCGACTGCCGCGACTGCCACTTCGTCGGTTGCCCGACCGGCGAGGTCTGCTTCGCCAGCGAGTGCCAGGCCGATCCCTGCGCCGACGTGAGCTGCGCCGAGGGCGAGGCCTGCATGAACGGCAGCTGCGCGGCGAGCTGCGACGACGCCGACTGCGGCGTGGGCGACCGCTGCGGCGAGGGCGGCAGCTGCGAGCCCGACCCCTGCGCCATGGTCGCCTGTCGCGGCGCCGAGGTCTGCATCGAAGGCGAGTGCAGCGACAACCCCTGCCTCGGCATGCAGTGCCTGGGCGGCGACGTCTGCGTGCCGGCCATGGGCTGCATCGACGATCCCTGCCCGTTGACCACGTGCCCCGAGGGCCGCAGCTGCGCGCTCGACGTCAGCGGCCGCGTCCAGTGCGTGTCGGCTGACGTGCCGGTGAAGTCGGGCGCGCGGCCGGATCAGGGCGTGGAAGCCGAGGACGGGCGCTTCGTGACGGCGGCCGGCGGCGGGCTGGTCACGTGTGCTGTGGGTTCCGCGTCCGGCACTGGCTCCGGCGCGGGGATGTGGCTCGCGGGCGTCGTGCTGTTCTGGTGGCGGAGGCGGCGGTGAGGGCGCTCGCGGTCGCGCTTCTGCTCGTCGTGGGCTGCGAGGTGGACTCGGTCTGCCTGGACTGCTTCTCCGATGGCGAAGGGGTCGACAAGGACGGCCACCGGGACGCGAGCATCGCGGGTGGCCGCCTTCCGGATGGTGCCGTCGTCGGTGGCGCGCGCGACGCGGACGGCGGGCTGATCGACACCACCCTGCCGTCCTGCTTTCCCTCCGACCTGGGAGAGCGCTGCAACGCGGTCGACGACGACTGCGACGGGCGCATCGACGAGGACTTCGATCTGATGAGCAACCCGCTGCACTGCGGCGGCTGCAACCGCGTCTGCACGCTCGACAATGGCGAGGCCGAGTGCCGCGACGGCAGCTGCGAGGACGTGGCCTGCCTGGGCGGCTTCGCCGATCTGGACGACGACCGCGGCTGCGAATACCGCTGCCCGGTCTTTCCGGCCGTCGACGAGCTCTGCAACGGGGTCGATGACGACTGTGACGGGACGGTCGACGAGGAGCTCCCGAGCCCACCCACGGACCTGTGCCGTGGGACGCCCGGAACGCCCTGCGCCGGCACCGGCGTGGTGTGCGACACGCGCGAGGGACAGACCGGCTGGTTCTGCGACTACGCCGACGGAGTCGAGTTCGACCCGCGCGTGCCCAACGGCATCGTCGAGCAGGAGACGGCCTGCGACGGCGTTGACGGCGACTGCGACGGCGTCGTCGACGACCCGTGGCCCGAGCTAGGCCAGCCGTGCAACGACGGCGGCATCGGCGCATGCCGCGACGTGGGCGAGGTGCGCTGCGATGCCGACGATCGCACGGCCACCTTCTGCGACCTGAGCGTGCTACCCGACCCGGTGCCCGGCGCCGGACCGTCCGCGCCCGAGCTGTGCAACGCGGTGGACGACAACTGCGACGGCATCGTCGACAACTCGGACCCGGCCGACCCGGCGCGCATCGTCGACGACCTGGTGCGCATCACCCACGGGGGGCTCGACTTCTGGATGTACCGGCACGAGGCCTCGCGGCCCGACGCCAGCGCCGGCGACCAGGGCGTGAGCAGCGCGCGCGCCTGCTCCAATGCAGGCGTCCTGCCCTGGACCTTCGTCAGCTACGACGCGGCGGCGGCGGCTTGCGCGGCGGGGGGCTTCCGCCTGTGTACTGCACCGGAGTGGCTGGCGACCTGCGAGGGCGGGCTCTCGCGGACCTATCCGTACGACGGCAGCTACGCCGCAGACAGCTGCAACGGCGCGGACCACGATGCGGTCGCCGGTGGCGCGATCGACGACGCCGTCCTGCCCACCGCCGAGCGCGCCCTGTGTGAGAGCGTGGACGGCGTCCTCGACCTCTCCGGCAACGTCAAGGAGTGGACCGAGGACGGCCGCGGCCAGACCGGCGAGGGCGTGGACATCTACGTCGTGCGCGGCGGCTCCTTCGAGTCGCCCGAGCTCGGCCTGACCTGCCAGACCGAGCTCTCCCAGGCGACCGCCCCGAGCGCGCTGCCAGGCCTGGGCTTCCGCTGTTGCTCGGACACCGCGCCTTGATCGCTACTCCAGGCCTTCCCGGTGGCAGCCGAGCACCACGTCGACGTTGCCGCGCTGCTTGACGCCGTCGCAGGTCTGTTGCATTCGAGCGCGCGGCGAGCCAGTGCTCGACGAAGCCGCTCGACAGCCGTGGGGCCGCGATGTAGCGTCGCGCCGAATCCGGGAGGGCTCCGTGGACGTCAGAGCAGAGGCCGAGGCCAACTTCGCGCAACGCATCACAAACAACCCGTATCCGGGTCGCGGAATCGTCGTGGGTCGTGCAGCCGACGGTTTTCGTCTGATCTACTGGATCATGGGCCGCAGCCCGAACAGCCAGAACCGACGCTTCGTCGCCGAGGGCGGGTCGCTGCGGACGGAGCCCGTGGATCTCAGCAAGGTCGAGGACCCGAGCTTGATCATCTACGAGGCCATGCTCGAGTTGCCCGGGATTCAGCTGGTCACCAACGGCGACCAGACTCGCACGATCTTCGAGGCTCTGCAGGCGGGCGGCAACTTCGAGTCGGCACTGACGACACGCGAGCGCGAGCCCGACGCACCCAACTACACGCCGCGCATCAGCGCCATGCTCGACGTGCGCGGTGAGGATCCATCCCTCGCCCTGTCGATCCTCAAGGCCAACCCCTTCGATCCCGAGCAGACCGACCGCTTCACCTACCGCCCGGCGCTGCCAGCGCCCGGCTACGGGGTCTGCCTGACCACATACGAAGGCGACGGCTCTCCGCTGCCTAGCTTTCAGGGCGAGCCACGCATCCTCCCCTGCGAGGGCAGCGCCGAGTCCCTGCTCGAGCGCTACTGGGACGCGCTGGACGAGGGCAACCGTGTCTCGCTGGCTGTGAAGTCGCTCACCCCGGGCGGTGAGACCGAGTCCCTACAAATCAAGAACCGCCACCCCTAGGAAATCGGCCGAGGTCCGCCCAGGGCCGGCTTACGTCCTCGAAGAAATCCTCGACGTACTTCCAGTACGCC
>JAPPOT010000126.1:4448-5183 GCA_028817855.1 Myxococcales bacterium | reverse complement strand
GCCGATGCCGGCGCGCGCGGCGCCCTCGCCCAGGGCCACGATGCGCTCGGCGTCTGTGATGCCGCGGGTGGCGTGGCCGCTGGTGACGAGCAGGATGCGCGCCTCGGGGAAGCTGCCGCGGCGGTGCTCGATGCGATCGATCGCGAGCGCCAGGGCGTCGTAGAGCGCGGCGCCGTCGCCGGCGGCGAAGTCGCGCAGGGGGGCGATGCCGGCGTCCGACGCGGGCTGTGCGTCGTGCAGCACGGCCACGTCGCGGTTGAAGGCCACCATCGTGACGGCGTCGTCGGCCGGCAGGGCGTCGACGAGCTCGGCCACGCCGTCGAGCAGCGCGTCGTCGTCGGTGCGGCGCTCCGCCACGACCGCCAGGTGCACGGGGTCGCGCTCTCGCGTGTCCGCGGTCACGGGCGTGTTGAAGCTGGCGAAGGCCATGGTCCAGTTGCCGCCGTCGAAGCGCGGCGCGACCGCCAGCTGGGGGTGCACGCAGATGCTGTGGCCGCAGTCGGCGGGGGGCTGGTCCATGGCGTGCTCGGCGAAGAAGCCGAGCTGGTCGAAGGTGTCGAGGTCGGGCACCTCGCCGTCCTCGAGCACCTGGCGGAAGTGCTCGATGTCCTGGGCGCCGCCTTGCGTGACGGCGAGGTGGCCCTCGGGCGCGTCGGCCAGCTCGGTGGCGTCGCCGTCGCCGCAGGCGCTGAGCGCAAAGAGCGCGAGCGTGGTGATGTGGATCCTGTTCATGGC
>JAPPOT010000126.1:0-4438 GCA_028817855.1 Myxococcales bacterium | reverse complement strand
GTTCATGGCGAGTCCCCCGTGTCGATGCCGCCGTCGTCGTCGTTCGGCGGGTCCAGTCCAGCGTCGTCTTCCTGGTCGGGCAGCGGGCGCGTGGGTGGCGCGCTGCCGACGTAGGCCAGGTCGATGCGTGTGCCGTCGCTGCCGGGTGCGCCGCAGTCGGGTGCGGTGAGCACCACCTGCTCGACGCGACCGACGTAGACGTCGACCACGTCGTCGCCGGTGAAGACCTCGGTGAGCACGTCGCCGGCCTCGGCCTGCCGTTGATCGAGGCCCAGGCGTGCGGGCACGAAGTAGCTGCCGCAGCCGTCGCGCTGGGCGCGGCAGGCGGCGGGCTCGAGCAGGCCGTCGCCGAGGGTGGCGCCGCTGGCGGTGGGGATCGGCCAGCGCGGCAGGTCGCGGTGCAGGACCAGCGCGCGGCCGCCGGATTCGATCGTCAGGCCGCGCGCCTCGCGCACGTCGTCGAAGCTCGCGTCCTGCTGAACCTCGGGCGGCGCGGAGAAGAGGATGCGGTCGCCCGGCGTGAAGGGGAAGAGCGCCTCCGGGATGCAGAGGAAGGAGACGCCGCGGGTGTGCTCGAGGGTGAGGCAGCCATCAACGCCGCGGCGCACGTCCAGCAACTGCACCTCGCCGCTGGTCAGGCCGGACCAGGCGATCGGCGGCGCGACCGCGGCGTCGCAGGATGGAGGCGGCGCCCGCTCGGGTAGCTCGACGCTGCCGAGGGCCGCGCCGGCGTGGACGAAGAGGTGGCCCGGTCCGCCCTCGACCTGCAGCGCCTGGTCGTTGACGTCGGCGTCGCGGCTCGGAAACTCGGGTACGCCAAGCAGGTCTGCGGACTGCCAGAAGATCACTCCGGAGAAGTCGTCGCCGACGCGCACGTGGGCCGCGCCGCAGCGGTGATCGGCGACGGTGAGGGAGGGGTCGAGCACCGGCAGCACCTGCCCGGGCTGGAGGTCGAAGCGCCGCGCGGGCCCGTAGGCGTCCTCGGTGAAGCTGCCGGCGTGCTCCGCGAGCAGCTCACAGGTCAGCAAGCCCTCCACCATCCGCACCTGCACCGTGATGCCGCCGCGCGTGAGGTTGTGGACGTACGGCGTCGAGCCAAACGTCTCGGGCACGCAGGCGCCGAGGGACCACGCCGCCAAGGCGATGGCACACAGGCGTGATCCACTTGTCATGGTGGACAGCGATTTCATCCCAGTACCCAGAGACTTCCGCAAGGGATGTGCCAAGGGCCGGAGTCCCGCGAGCGAAGCGAGCCAGGCACCTTGCTCACCCGATGCGCCGTGAGCGAAGCGAACCTCGGGCGCTGAGCGCCCGGCGGCTCGCATAGCGAGCCAAGACAAGGAAGCGTGGGTCGTAGACCCACGCTGACGCGGGGGCGACCTCGAGTGCCGCTATCGGCACTCGAGCGGGGGCGGAGCCCCCCCACAAACAAAGTGAACCCGGCTACCGCCTCACCAATCCCGACTCAGCGCAGCACCACCCACCCCGGACGAGCTCACGCAAAGCCCAGAAGGCGGCCGCCCTGGTACACCACGAACGACGCCAGCCAGGCCAGCGCGGTCATGTACGCCAGCAGGAAGGCGGGCCAGCGGTAGCCGCCGGTCTCGCGCTTGACCACGGCGACGGTGCTCATGCACTGGCAAGCGAGGGCGAAGAAGACCATCAGGGAGAGGCCGACCAGCGGGGTGTAGACCGGGGCGCCGTCGGCGCGGACCTCGGCGCGCATGCGCTCGCGCAGGGTGGTGCTCTCCTCGTCGACATCCTCGCCGGCGCTGTAGACGACGCCCATGGTGGCGACGAAGACCTCGCGCGCCGCGAAGGCGCCAATCAGGCCGATGCCGATCTTCCAGTCGAAGCCCAGCGGCGCGATGACGGGCTCGATCACCTTGCCCAGCTGGCCGGCGTAGCTGCCACGCAGCTGCTCGCCCCGTTGCTCGGCCTCCAGCGCGGCGATCGCGTCCTCGTTGCTGCCGGCGGCGGCGATGGCGGCCTCGTAGTCGCGGCTGAGGTCGAGATCGCGCGGGAAGCTGAGCAGCATCCACAGCACCACGGTGCACGCCAGGATCACGGTGCCGGCCTCCGTCAGGAAGTAGCGCGTGCGGCTCCACATCATGCGCGTGACGTCGGCGAGCCGCGGCATGCGGTAGGGCGGCAGCTCGAGCACGAGCGCGGCCGGGGGCGCGGGCAGCATGGTCTTCGACAGCACCCAGGCCGCACCCAGGGCGGTCAGCACGCTGACCATGTACATGGCGATCATCAGCGTGCCCTGGATCGGCAGCACGCCCATCATGTGGCCGGCCGGGAAGAGCGCGGCGATGATGAGTGTGTAGACCGGCAGGCGCGCCGAGCACGTCATCAGCGGCACTACCAGCATCGTCAACAGCCGGTCGCGGTGCCGCTCCATCGTGCGCGTCGCCATGATGGCGGGCACGGCGCAGGCGAAGCCCGAGAGCATCGGCACGAAGGCGCGGCCGTGCAGACCCATCGAGCGCATCACGCGATCCATCAGGTACGCCACGCGGGCCATGTAGCCGGAGTCCTCCATCAGGCCGATGAAGAAGAAGAGCAGCAAGATCTGCGGCAGGAAGACCACCACGCTGCCGACGCCACCGATCAGGCCCTCGATCACGAAGTCGGCCAGCAGCCCCTCCGGGAGCACGCCTTGCGCCAGCTCCGCCAGCGTCCCGAAGAGCGCCTCCACCGCGCCGATCGCAGGGTCGGCCCAGGCGAAGAGGGACTGGAAGAGGACGAACATGAAGGCGATGAAGACCAGCAGCCCCCAGACCGGATGGATGAGGATGCGGTCGGCGCGCTCGCTGGCGACGCGCGAGTCGGGCACGACCACCAGGTCGCCCAGCTCGCGGTCGAGCCAGCGGTAGCGGGCCTGGATCACCTCGTCGTCCACCGCCTCGCCGGACAGCGCGCTGCCCTCGACCGCGCGCGCCACGGCGGGCGAGTCGGTCTCGAAGGCGCCCTCGCCGCCATAGCACTGCAGCGCCCACAGGGCGGCGGCGTCCCCCGCTTCCCACTCGGGCGGCAAGGCGGCGCGCACGCGCGCGAGCTCGGTCGCCAGCGCTTCGCTCGGCTGCCAGCGAAAGCGCGGCTCGGGTGCGGGCTGCTCGAGCTGCTCGGCGATCGCCTTGCGCAGCGCGTCGAGGCCCTGACCTCTGGGCGCGTTGACCGGCACCACCGGGCAGTCCAGGCGCGCCGACAGGGCGTCGCTGTCGATGCGACCGCGCTCGAGCTCGTCGACCATGGTCAGGGCGATCACCACGCGCGCGCCCAGCTCCTGCAGCTGCAGCACCTGGTAGAGGTTGCGCAGGAGGTTGGTCGCGTCGACGCAGACGACGATCGCCTCGGGCCGCGGTCCACCGCCGAGGCCGAGCTGGGCGACGGCGATCTCCTCCTCGCGCGAGCGCACGAGCAGCGAGTAGGAGCCGGGCACGTCGACGATGCGCGCCTCGCCGCCGCCGGGCAGCGCGAGGGTGCCACCGAGCAGCTCGACGGTGACGCCCGGGTAGTTGCCGACGCGGCCCTGGCGCCCGGTCAAGCGGTTGAAGAGGCTGGTCTTGCCGGCGTTGGGATTGCCCGCCAGCGCGATGACCGCCGCGCCGCTCATTGGCGCACCTTCAGTCGCTTGCGGGGCGGAGCGTCTGGGGAATCTTCCAGCTCGATCTCGGCGGCTTCGTGGTGGCGGATCGAGAGCTTGCAGCCGCGCACGTCGAGCTCGAGCGGGTCGCCCAGGGGCGCGACGTTGACCACGGCGACCCGGGTGCCGGGCACAAGCCCCAGCTCCATCAGCCGGCGGCGTACGGGACGCGCACCCGAGACGCGCACGACAACGCCGGCGGCGCCCACCGGCAGCTCGGAAAGACGAGGACTCATGGTCACTTGGAGCAGGCCCGACGATCGACTGGGGACGGGCCTGATATTGAAAATCGTTTTCAACTAGTGCCCGCCGGACCGCCTGTCAACTGCAAAGGCCTTCGTGACAGTCAGCGGCCGAGCAGGAAATAGGCGGCCGCGGCCCCCGCGACCAGCACCGCGATGACGAGCCCGACGGGGAAGCCGCCGGACTTCGCCGGCAGCTCCGCCTGGGCCGGTGCCACCTCGGGAAGCTCCGCTGCCCCGGCGGTCTCGTCCACCGCCCCGGCCCCGGCCTCGGCCCCGGTCTCGGTCTCGGTCTCGGTCTCGGTCTCGGTCTCGGTCTCGGCCTCGGATCTGTGCGCGTCTGATCGGCTGCGGGGCGCCTCGCGTGCTGCAGCGTCGTGCGAGACTGACGGCCGTGGGGCGGTGGGACCTCTCGCGGGGGGACGGGTGGCTTGCAAGTGCGGCGGTGGCGACGGGCTGTATGCGCCGTGGGTGCGCCGCGCAAGCCACCCTCGCTGCGCGCGCCAAGTCTAGCGGTGCTGAAAGGGACTTGGCACGCGCAGAGCCC
>JAPPOT010000098.1 GCA_028817855.1 Myxococcales bacterium | reverse complement strand
GCCCAGCACACGCCACCTCGCGCAGCCGATCACCCCGGCACAACCTCGAAGAACACGCCGCTCACGCGCGGATGTGATCGATCGCGCCTTGGGAGCGCTTCCACTGATCGATCAGCTCGCGGTTGTCGTGATCCCACGGGTGGAAGCCGGGGCGGAAGTAGCTGAAGAGCTCCGGGAGCATGCGGCGCAGGCCGCCGGGCTTGCCCCAGAGGAAGTAGATGCCGCGGCAGATGTCGCGCAGGCGGGTGGGCGCCGCGCGGTCCTCGAGCATCAGACGCAACTGGATGCCGTGCACGATGGGAAAGAAGGTGAGGCTCGCCATCAGCTGCAACAGCACGCGCGTGAAGTAGCCACCGCCGACGTGCTGGTAGACGTCGTAGGCGACCGCCTTGTGCTCGGTCTCCTCCACCGCATGCCACAGCCACAGCGGCAGCATCTTCGAGTGCACCGGCGCTTGCTGCTCCGGGTACGCCAGCAGCTGGTTGCCCATCACGGCCGTGTAGTGCTCGAGCGCGCAGGTCAGCGCCAGGCGCGCCTTCGGCCACAGGATCGCCCACACGAAGCGCAGATAGCCCTTCACCCAGCGATCCCAGCGCGTGGTGCTAAACCCGTGTTGCGCGACCCGCGCGTTGAGCTCGCGGTGCTGGAAGGTGTGGTGCCCCTCCTGGGCGCAGAAACCGCGCACCTGCTCGCGTAGCTCCGGATCGGTGATGCGGTCCTCGTACTGGCGCACCGAGCGCACGAAGAACTTCTCGCCCTCCGGGAAGACCACCGACAGGGCGTTGTAGAAGTGGGTCATGAACTTGCTGTCGGCGACCCAGTGCACCGGCACGTCGGCGTCCAGGTCGAACTGCATCCGGCGCAACGCAATCGCCGGTGCGGGCGGAGGCCCGGAGGGAATGTGACCGTCAGCAGCAGGCACGCATGATCATTGTGCCCCCAGACTGGGGCATGCCCCAATACCGAGCGTCCGAGTATGCCTGCAATTACAAGTAATTAGTGGCACGTCCTACCACATCAACCCAGCCGCGCTGCAGCACGCTCACACCTGGGGGAAGAAGTCGCCGCGGCCTTCCGGGGTGAGGTCGAGGAAGTTCCACAGGGGCCACATCGGGTCCATGTGGCGGGGGTGGCCCTCGAGCTCGGCGTAGAGCAGCTCGGCGCTCCAGAAGTGGCAGACCTGGCCGTCGCGGCGCACGAAGACGTTGCAGGCCGGCAGCTGGGAGCCTTCGGGCGACTCGGCGCGGTAGTCGCGGTTGTAGTCGTTGTCGGCCGAGGACAGCAGGCGCAGGTTGCGCCAGCCGCGCTGCTCGGCCCAGCCCAGGATGCGATCGATCGGCGAGCGCGCGACCACCGCCATGCTCGCACGCTGGGTGATCTGCGCGACCTGCCCGTCGAGGGCGTCGAGCAGGGAGGTG
Source organism: Myxococcales bacterium (assembly GCA_028817855.1). Lineage (GTDB taxonomy): Bacteria > Myxococcota_A > Polyangia > Polyangiales > JAFGIB01 > JAOUOP01. Next base: position 19,268 of record JAPPOT010000098.1, on the reverse strand, counting down.
CAGGCGGGGCAGGCGCGTTCCATCTTCGGTCCGTACATGAAGCTGTAGACGATCAGGCTGTCCTGACCGTCGGCGAAGAGCTCGCTCAGGCGCGTTTGCTGCAAGACGCCACCCTCGCCGCGCTCCTCGAAGACGTAGTCCGGCGGCTCGCCGCCGAGGGGCAGGGCGCGCCGCTGGACCGCAACCTCCTCGACCCTGGCGCGCAGGGCCAGCTCGGCCTCGAGCAACGCGTTGCGGGCCTCTCGATAGGCCGCGGATTCACCGGGAAAGCGGGGGGCGTCATCGCTCATGGCTCGGTCCTCTCTGTCGGGGTCGGCAACGTATTTAACGTACCTGTTAAATACTGTCAAGCGCCATCGGGACGCTGGTAGTCCAGCTGCAGCCGCGGTGCGCCGGCCACGCCCACGTGAAGCAGACGGTCGGTCGTGTGGAAGAGAATCTGACGACCGCGGCCATCGTGCGCGCAGGAGGCCGGGTGCTGAGGCGGCCAGGCGGCGCCCTGGACCCAGCCCTCCAGCGCGTCGAGCAGGCACAGGGTGAGCTGCCGCCGCGTGCGCACATCAAACGTCTCCTCGTACGCCCAGCGCAGGTCCTGCGGGTTCGCCCGGGCAGCGTCGATGCGGTCTGCCCCGAGCGCGAAATAGCGCTCCAGCTCGCCATCGAGCCGCTCGAGGCGCTCGAGGCGCACGGGCTCGGGCGCGGCCATGGCCTCCAGCAGCGCAGCGTGGGCGCGCAGGGGGCCCGCGCTCGTTCGAGCAACCCCGGCGGTGGAGGCTGCGCCTGCAAACGCCCGTCGCCCTTCGCGCGCCGGTAGCGAATCGCGCGCTCGACCTAGACTCGCTCCGTGTCTAGGCCCTGCTCAAGGGAAGCGCGCATCGCATCGAGCGTCTCGAGTGATGGGCGGTTCCCGGTGAGCTGTGCGACCATCTACCAGCGCATCTGGCGCGGGGCACCCCATGACGGGCGAGACCAGCGAGGAACACGCGCGCTGCGCCGAGCATCCGCAGGACCACGCCGAGGTCACCTGCGAGCGCTGCGGGAACTACGCCTGTCAGGAGTGCAAGCGCGAGACCAAGCGCGGACGCCACCTGTGCATGAAGTGCTACCGGCGCTACCTGGAGATCCGCCGCGACCACTACCGCGCCGAACACCGCGTTCAGGGCCTGGCGGTGTCGTTCTACCTGATCGCGGCGACCTGGGTCTTCGTCGTCGTGAGCTTCGCGCGCTTCATCGGTCGCGTCGATGGCGTGGCGACCTGGAAGCTGATCGCCTGGCTGCTGCCGGGGCTGCTGCTCGTGATGGCAGGGCGGGGGATGGCGCGGCTGGATCGCCGGCGGCGGCCGCTGGCGATCCTGCTGGCGGGGCTGTCCCTGTTGCTGGTCCCGATCGGCACCTTGCTCGGTGCGCGCATCTTGATCGTGCTCGCCCGGGAGCCCGGGCGCTTCGTCTTCAGCGACGACTACGCCGAGGTCCTCGCCGCGGTGCCCGACGGCGAGCCCGAGGGGCGGCTGCGGCGCGTGCTCTTTCTCGCCGCGGTGTTCTCGCTCGGCCTCTACGCCGTGCTCTACCTGGTTCGCTACGCACCTTGACGCGACCCTACGGCTCGCAGGGGGCAAAGATCTGGTCCACCGCCTCGCGGGTCTTCTCGAAGATCTCACGCTGACCGCTGCCGTTGGGGTGAATTCCGTCCTCGAGCCACGTCTCGTTTTCGTCGGCGTAGCAGTGGGGACAACCGCCGCGGTTGGCGTTCTGGGCGTGGCCAAGGAAGTCGGGGAAGTGGTCGAGGGCGGTGGTGTCGTCGCGCTCCAGGGCAGCGGCGATCAGCACCTCTTCGTTGTAGAGGCGGATCGCGGCCTCGGCATCGTCCACGAAGCCCTCCTCCTGGTCGGGGCGCTGGCAGCTGTCGAAGAGGCTGTACTGGGTGTTGAGGATGTAGGTGACGCCGTCCGGAAAGCGATCCGGATCGCCGAAATGATCGAAGAGGCGCTGGAGCTCGCTCGGTGCCGCGGTCACCAGGTCATTCACGCAGGAGAGCCCCGCGTCGGGCCCGACATTGCCGCAGGAGGCCAGGTCGTTACCACCCACGTACACCCAGACGAGCAAGGCGCCGGGGCCGGGCTCGACGGTCAAGGCTGCATCCACCGCGCCCTTCAGGCGCGCGCCGCCCGCTTGCCGCTCCTCGTAGACCACCCGCGAGGTGTGGTTGCGCAACAGGTGGTCGCGCAGCATGCGCGGCGCGCACGGGTCGAGCCCGCGGATGCCCCAACAATCGGCGATGCTGTCGCCCACGATGACCAGCCGGGTCGGCGCGGGACGGCAACGGTCGAGGCCGTGGATGTCGTCGTCGTCGTCCACGCGCTCTGGCAGCTCCGCTCCATCGCAGCGCGCCACCTGCCCGCCCGCACCGGCACCGCCGTCAGGCTCCGGTGCGGCTGGCGCGCTCGAGCACGCGAGCACCGAGGCGCATGACCAGACGACGGCGCCTGCCGCTCGAAACCAACTCACCACTGCGGTGACTCCCCCATTTGGGCTCAAGTTTACTCGGAGTACTTCGCATGTGCACGGTGCTGGTCCGCTGGCCCGTCGCGCGCCACCTTGCTGCGCGCTCACCATCCCTCATACGCCTGACCGCGCGCACCATCAAGCCGGGCGCCCGCCTGGTGGTGGCCGACGGCTTCATCAAGGAGCTCGCACCTGTGCGCCAGGAAGTCCGGGGCGCTGCGCGAGCACGAGCCGTCACGCGGCGGCTAGCGCGGAGTGCGCTCGAAGGCGCTCAGTCGACGATCAGGTTGCGGCATGCGGAGCCGCACTCGTCGCCGTCGCGGCGGTTGCCATCGTCGCAGTCCTCGCCGTCCTGCACGATGCCGTCGCCGCAGCGGGGGCCCAGCACGCAACCGGCGTCGCACTGCTCGTAGCCGCCGTCGTTGTCGCCGTCGTCGCACTCCTCGCCGAGGGTGACGATGCCGTCGCCGCAGATGGGCGTGCAGTCGCTGGGGCTCGTGGTGAAGCCCGAGAGGGTGAGCTTGAACGACGAGCCCTCCACCTTGCGCTCGGCGTGGAAGACGCGCACCTCGTAGACCTGACCCGAGGTGAGCGCGAAGCGATCGGCGGTCGCCGCCCCGATCGTGACCGAGCCCTCCTCGGGCACGTGGGGCCCACCGAGATCGACCGCCAGGCGCCCGTTGACGAAGACCCAGACGTCATCGTCGCCGCTGAAGGTGAGCACCGCGTCGACCGTCTCGTCGTACTTGAACCAGTAGACCACCTCGGTCGTGAAGTGGAAGTTGTGCGTGGGCATCCCGGGCAGGATGGTGTCCTCCCAGGGCCAGCCGTCGTAGCCGTACTCCGCCGGGATCTTGGCGCGGAAGCGGGTGTCATCGAGCGCGTTGTCCGCATCGTCGATCGGGAAGAAGAGCGGGTCGCCATCGTAGAGCGTCTGACTCTGCACCGCGCAACAGGCCTGGTTCATGTCGTCCCAGGGCACGCACGGATCGAAGCACTCGCCCTCCGGCGCCACCGTGCAGCTCGCGCAACCCGAGCCCACGTCACCGCCCCACATGATGTCGGAGTAGGTGACGATGCCCTCCCACGGCTCGCCGGCGGGCCCGTAGCGGTTGACGTAGCCACCGCTGTCGTTGGGGTAGAGCAGCAGCTCGCCCACCACCGTGCCGCGGTCCGGTCCATCGCGGTACCACTGGGCGAAGGTCTCCGCCGACTGGATGCAGACCGCGCTGCCGTCTTGCAGCACCGGCTTGCCCTCCGCATCGAGCCGCTCCTGCACCACGCCTTCCACCAGCTGACCGCAGCCGACCGCGAAGTCCGGATGGCTCGCGGCGAAGTCCCGGAAGAGCGCCGCGACCCGCAGCACGCACTGGTCGCCGACCTGCTCGCATGAGGTCTCGGTGGTGCACTCGAAGCCCGGCTCGACCTCGCAGCTCGCCGAGCAGCCGTCCCCGTCGCGGGCGTTGCCGTCGTCGCACGCCTCGTTCAGGACCAGCCCATCGCCGCACACCGAGCTGCAGCCCTGGTCGGTGCAGTCGGGCTCGGTGCGGCAGATCGAGGAGCACCCGTCGAAGGGCAGCCCGTTGCCATCGTCGCAGCCCTCGACGCCCTCCTCGAGACCGTCGCCGCAGGTGGTGGCGGAACAGCTGCTCGGCTCGCCCTCGCACTTCCAGCCGAGCTCGAGCTTGCAGCGCTCGGAGCAGCCGTCACCGGGCTCGGTGTTGCCGTCGTCGCAGCCCTCGGTGATCGCCACGATGCCGTCGCCGCAGCGGGCGATGCGCCGGCAGGGCTGTCCGGGGGGCTGGCACGAGTAGCCGCCCTCGATGCCACGGCAATCGGCGGCGCAGCCGTCGCCTCCCTCGGTGTTGCCGTCGTCGCAGGCCTCGTCCAGGGTCAAGGCGCCATTGCCGCAGACCCCGCGTTCGGCCAGCAGGCCGCCTCCGTCGGCCCCGGCGGGGCCCGGCGCTTGCCCCGGTCGCGTGCCGGGGTTGTCGACCTCCAGATCGGAGCCGCCACTGCGACCCGAGCGGCCGGCGTCGGAAGTGGATCCCCCCGCGCAGGCGGCGCACAGGGCGACCACCCAAAGAATGCGGATGCCGGCCGAACGGGCCCACCGGAGCTTCCCGTTCATGGAAGCTAGAGTGGAGCGAGCGCCCCCCATCGGGTCAATGCGCCGCTCGAGGTGGGGGGCACATGGACCCAGTGGGGCACTCCCCGTTCCGGAATGGAACGACGCGGGCGGTCCTCCCGAGCCGCGTCGCGCAGGTTGGCTCTTCTCGCGCCGTACTCTATGGTGCCGCCGGTGGGCCGCCCGACGGCTCCACCAGGGGGGACGATGGGCGAACGCCGGACGATGGTCACGCTGGTGCACGGAACGTGGGCGCGAAACGCTCCGTGGACGCTGGAAGGCTCGCGCATGTGGCGTGCGCTCGAAGAGCAGGGCTACGAGGTGGATCGCGCCGACTGGGGCGGCGGCAATCGCTTCTCCTCGCGCCGCGACGCGGCAGCGACGCTGCGCGCGCAGCTGCAGGGGCAGCAGGGATTCGACCGCTTCGTGGTCGCACACAGCCACGGTGGCAACATCGCGCTGCGCGCTCTGAACGGCGACGACGGTGTTGCGGCCGGAGTGGTGTGCCTCAACACGCCCTTTCTCACCGTGCTCCGGCGCAACCAGAAGACTTTCGACAACATTCTCATGCACACGCTCGTGCCGACCTCGCTCATCGCGCTGGGGCTCGGACTGCGCGACGGGTTTCGCTGGTCGCTGTTGCTGATGTACCTGGCTGCGATCGTGGCGGCCGTGGCGGGCAGCGCCCTGCTGGTGCTCCTGCGCGGGCTCCTGGAGAAGCGCACAGCGCGCTACCGAATCGAGCCGCTCGAGCAGACACCCCTGCTCTGCGTAAACTCACCGGACGACGAGGCCTTTGGCTCGCTCGCGTTCGTGACGGCCACACAGAGCCTTGTCTTTCTCGCGATCAGCCGTCCCGTGATGAACAACCGCGCATTCGCCGCCCCGATCGGCTTCCTCGTCCTCTTCGAGTTTCTTCCCCATCTCTACGTGCCCTGGGAGCTCTGGGCCGCGGAGCCGTTGTACACGCGCGCGCTGGTATCGAGCCTCGAGCTCACGGCCAGCGGCAGCCCGGGTCCATGGACGACGCTCGGGGTGGCGGCGAAGTTCTTCGCGATCTACCTTCTCTCGGCGTGCAACTACGTGATGATCTACGTGCTCGCGGCCTTGCTGCTGCTGATCGTCTGCGCGCTGGTCATCTCCCTGACCCAGGGCTACTTCGCCCCGCTGTCCGCGCTCTTCCACCGCTTCATGGTGACGCTCACACCACTGCAGAGCCGCCACGTCACCTTTCTGGAGCACCTCGGGGATGGCGTGAGCGCGCAGCACAGCGCGCTCTACGACGACCCGGCCACGATCGCGACCATCGTGGAGTGGATCGAGCGCACGCGAGCGCAGCGACCGCCCGCAGTCGCGCCACCTGTGCGAGGGCCTGTGGGCGTCCACGTCGCGGGAACGCACCCGCATTGAGGCACTTCAGCCGCCTCGATGGATCGATCCCGCTGCGTCGTGCCGAAGCGCGCTGCTCCCGCGAACGCGCAGCGACGTGACCCGAAGCGCAACGCGGCCGCCACTGATCGCCAGGAGCGCACACCGCGACCTGTACGGCGGTCACCATCTCGGAGGAGTCGCTTGAGCACCAGGGCCCCGATCCTTTCGTTCATGCTCTTACTCGCTGCGCCCCAGCTCGGTTGCGATTCCGGGGCGAGCGCACCGGCGGAAGACACCGGGGGGGCCGCACGCGCGGCGCCTGGCGCCGATCCGCGTGCAGGCGGGGACAGCGCGGGTACCGCGGGGATGGATGTCGGCGAGCCGAGCGGCGGTGCGGGGGCGCCGACGCGCGACGGGCCCGCTGGCACGGGGCAGGCCGGTGCGCCCGCCGCAGACGCTGCGATGGATGCCAGCGAAGCCGGCGCCGGCGGTGCGGGGGACACGGCGCAAGCGCCCGCGGGTGAGTGGCCGGACGCCGCGGCCCTGGTGGGGGGCCTGCGGCTCGGGTGGAACCTCGGCAACAGCCTCGATGTGCCGGACTCCGAGACGGCGTGGGGCAATCCACCGGTCAACCAGGCGCTGCTCGACGGGGTGAAGGCGGCGGGCTTCGACACGGTGCGGATCCCGGTGACGTGGGCCCTGCGCATGGGCCCCGGGCCCGACTACGCGATCGACCCCGCATTCCTCGATCGGGTGGGCGAGGTGGTGGGGTACGTGCACGCGGCCGGAATGACGGCGATCGTCAACCTTCACCACGACGGCGCCGACGCCTGGACGCCGACCGGACCGACGAGCCCGGAGTGGATCACCCTCAACGATCCCGACGGCAACGTCACCGACCAGAACAACGCGGCGGTCGAGACGCGCTTCGTCGCGGTCTGGCAGCAGATCGCCACCCACTTCGAGGGCCATGGCAGCGACCTGCTCTTCGAGTCGATGAACGAGATCCACGACGGCTACGGCCCGCCGATGGACGTCTACCTCACAATCGTCAACGAGTTGAACCAGGCATTCGTCGACACGGTGCGGGCCACGGGCGGCAACAACCTCGAGCGCTGCCTCGTGGTGCCGGGCTACAACACGAACATCGAGCACACGATCGCTGGCTTCGTGCTCCCGACGGATCCCACGCCCAACCGGCTGATCCTCTCGGTCCACTTCTACGACCCGTGGACGTTCACGATCAACGCCGAGAAGAGCTGGGGCGCCGGCTACCCCGACATCGACGACTGGGGCCAGGAGAGCCACGTGGTCGAGCAGTTCGACAGCCTGCTCCGCGAGTACGTGAGCCAGGGCCTGCCGGTCCTCGTCGGCGAGTACGGAGCCTCCCGCAACCCGGCCTACGAGGCGAACCGTCGCTACTACATGGAGTACGTCACCAAGGTGATGGTCGACCGCGGCATCCTGCCGATCTACTGGGACAACGGCGGCACGCTCGACATGGGGGACAACTTCGGGCTGTTCTCCCGCACCGACGGCGCGGTGGCGGCGCCGGAGATCGTGGCGGCGATGGTCAAGGCTGCGACCCAGGACTACGACCTGAGCGCCGTGCCGAAGCCCTAGCCAGCTCGGCCGCACGGGGCCGTGCTGACGGCGTGGCACGCTAGGGCGAGCCAGCTCACAGAAGCGTGGACAAACGCGCGCCACCCTGATCCGAAAGGGCTAGCTCGGATGGTGTCCCCGAAGAGGGCTCGATTGCCCTACTGGGGTGCTTGTCGTTAGTCCTGCCGGGACGGAGGTCTCCATGCTCAACGTCGGCCAACAGGCGCCCGAGTTCACCGGGCACGACATCCTCACGGACCAGCCGTTCACGCTGTCCGACCACAAGGGCAAGGTGGTGGTGATCGCCTTTCACGGGCTGACCTGGTGCCCGCCCTGCCAGTTCGCGGTGCCGGTGCTGCAGGAGCTGTGGCTCGAGTACCTGGCCGATCCCGACTGTCCGATCCAGTTCGTGGTCGTGTCGGTGGACGAGCAGGAGCCGGTGACCAAGGAGATGCTCGAAGGCCTCGAGCCACCGATCACCACACCGTGGCTGCTCGACACCGAGATCCCGCAGCTCTACGAGGTGGGCGGCACCCCGCCCCAGTACTTCTTCCTCGATCCGGAGCACAGGATCTGCCACATCGAGGTCGGCCTCTTCGGCACCACGTCCGCCGCGCAGAAAGCGGGGTTCCGCAGCGCGGTGGACAGCTGCAAGCCGATCGGCAACGACTTCTTCCGCGTACCGTCCGCCGTCGCCCAGATCCTCTTCGGCGTCACCGCCGACCAGGGCGGCATCGTCATCGTCGGCGGCAAGCCCAAGCCGATCGGTCCCTGGGACCCGCTGCGTCCCGCGATGGCACGCGACGCGCTGCGCGCCCTCGCCATCGGCGAGCTCGCCGAGTCGGTCGAAGACCCCGGCGCGCGGCGCGCCCTGCAGCGCAACGCCTGGAAGGCTGTCGCCGCAGCCAGCAAGAAGGCGCTCTCCAAAGCCGAGCGCTGAGGGCCGATGGCGTGCGGCGACATCGCCGATGTTCGCCTCGCGCCCTACTCGAGCGTGCAGCTGCAGCCGGCCTCGCACTGCGGGTCGACCAGGCAGCCCTCGACCGGGTGGCAAAAGGCGAAGATCGGCACGACTGGCTGCAATTGCACACGCCGGAGACTCCCGCTCGCGCCTAGGATGGAGGCATGTGCGGAATCGTCGCGGTCTACGCGCGCTCGGGAGGGGTCTCCGCGCAGACCCTCGAGCGTGGCACCGCGGCGCTTCACCACCGCGGGCCGGACGGGCGCGGCGTCTGGGTGGCCGAGCACGGGCGCGTGGGCCTGGGGCACGCGCGGCTGAGCATCATCGACCTGGAGACCGGCGAGCAACCGATCGCGAACGAGGACGGTCAGCTGCACCTGGTCGTCAACGGGGAGCTCTACGACCACGACCGACTGCGCGAGCGGCTGCAGGCGGGTGGGCATCGCATGGCCACGACCTCGGACAGCGAAATCGCGCTGCACCTCTACGAGGACCTGGGCGCCCAGTGCCTGAGCGAGCTGCGCGGTGAGTTCGCCTTCGTGCTGTGGGACGAGCGCAGCCAGGTGCTGATGGCGGCGCGCGACCGCTTCGGCATCAAGCCGCTCTACTACGCCGAGATCGGCGGCACCCTCTACCTGGCATCGGAAGCCAAGGCGCTGTTCGCCGCGGGAGTGCCAGCGCGCTGGGACGAAGAGTCGGTCTATCAGCGCCTGCTCTTCACGACCCCGATCGACCGCAGCCTCTTCGCCGACATCCGGCAAGTGCCGCCGGGTCACTACCTGATCGCCACCCCGGGCCAGACGAAGCTCGTGCGCTACTGGGACTTCGACTACCCGCACGCCGACGCGATGGAGCCGATGGAGGCCCCGGAGGCGGTCGAGCGCGTGCGAGACGCGGTAGTGGAGGCGACGCGTCTGCGCCTGCGGGCGGACGTGCCGGTCGGCTGCTATCTCAGCGGTGGCATCGACTCGTGCACGGCGCTCGGCGTGGCCAGCGCGCTGCGAGACGAACCCGTGGCAGCCTTCACCATCTCCTTCGAGGAGGAGCGCCTCGACGAGGCGGACATGGCGCGCGCGATGGCCGAGCACGCGGGCGCGGACTTTCACTGCTTCTCGATCCCGAACCAGGCGCGGGCCGATCACTTCGCCGCCGCGGTGGTTCACAACGAGACCACGATCGGCGCCAACGTCGTCGCCAAGTTCCTCCTGAGCGAGAAGGTGCGCGACCTGGGCTACAAGGTCGTGCTGACCGGAGAGGGCTCCGACGAGATCTTCGGAGGCTATGCCACCTTTCGGCGCGACAAGGCCCTGCACGAGCCGGACCCGGACGCGGCGCTCGACGAAGCTGCGGGCCCGGCGCCGCCGGCGCGGCGCTCCGAGTACGTGCGACGCGCCCTGGAGGTCGCGGGGCCAGCGCTCGAGCACGTCCGCCGCCGGGTCGGCTTCGTGCCCTCCTGGATGCTGCGCGGCGCGATCACCGAGGCGCGGGTGCTGCCCCTGCTCGCGGACGACTTCGCCGCGGCCCATCGGGACACGCGCGTGCTGCAGCTCTTCCTCGACGGGCTCGACATCGAGCACCAGGTGGCGGGCAGGGCACCGCTGAATCGCTCGCTCTACCTGTGGAGCAAGTCGCGCCTGCCGAATGTGATGCTGACCGGCCTCGGGGACCGCTCGGAGATGGCCCACTCGATCGAGGGCCGACTGCCCTTTCTCGACCACCACCTGGTCGAGCTCGCGCGACAGCTCCCCACCGACCTGAAGATTCGCGACGACACCGAGAAGTACGTGCTTCGCGAAGCCGCGCGCCCCTACGTGCTGCCGGAGGTGCTGACCCGGCGCAAGCATCCCTTCGTCGCACCGAGCAGCATGCAGGGACGCTTCGGCGAATTGATCGAGGACACCTTGCGAGGGCCCGCGCTCGACTCGCTGCCGTTCTTCGATCCGGATGCCGTGCGCGGGCTCCTCGATCGGGCCGCGGCCGACGAGCGGGGCTGGCTGCGACGCCTGGCGGGGGGCGTGCTGATGCCGATCCTGTGCCTCGCCGTGCTACAGCAACACTACGCCGTCGAGGGGTGAGCACGGCGCTCACTGGTACGTCGCTTGCTTCCTCCACGTGGCGGGGTACCGGGTGGCACGCAGTGACACAGCGGAGAGGGAGGTGATGGCATGCGAGTCGATCTGATCGGTGCGGACTTCGAGGAGAACCTCGCACTGGGCATCCTCGCCGAGGTCGCCACCCGGGGGGGCCACGAAGCCCGGGTCCTGGCATTCAATCGCCCCTCCGACGAGGCCAGACTGGTCGGGCAGGTCATGCAGGCCCAGCCCGAGGTGGTGGGGCTGTCGATGCAATTCCAGCATCGCATCGGTGAGTTCCTGCGCCTGGCCGAAGCCCTGCGCCGCGAGGGCTATCGAGGTCACATCACCTGCGGCGGACAGTTTCCGAGCCTGGCCGACGCGGAGCTGTTGGCCGCGGATCACGGTCTGGACAGCATCGTGCTGCACGACGGTGAGGACACCTTCGCCGAGCTCCTTCAGGCCCTGGGTGAGGGCCGACCCCTGGGCGAGGTGCCGGGACTTGCCCTGCATGGCCCCGACGGCGCACCCATGCGCACCGCCGGTCGCCGGTTGATCGACGACCTGGACGCCATCCCCTTTCCGCAGCGCTACCGGCAGCACACGCGCCACATGAACGTGCCCTTCATCCCGATCATGGGCTCGCGCGGATGCTGGGGTCGCTGCAACTACTGCTCGATCGTGGCGTTCTACAACGACGCCAGGCACGAGGGCGGCGGCGGCAAGCTGCTGCGCATGCGCAGCCCGGACAACATCGCAGAGGAGGTCGCGGAGCTGTGCGCGGACGCGGGCGAGCCGGCCATCATCTGCTTCCACGACGACAACTTCGTGCTGCCCCGGCCGGACGCCACCCTCGAGCGTGTGCGCGCGATCCGCGCGGGTCTGGATGCCCGCGGCACCGGCCACATCGGCATCGTCGGCAAGGCACGTCCGGACACCATCACGCCCGAGCTCGCCCAGGAGCTCGCGGAGCTGGGCGTCATCCGGCTCTACGTGGGCGTCGAGAACGGCTCCGCGCGCGGCGGCGAGCACCTGCGTCGCGGCACCCAGCAGCGCGCGGTCCGCGAGGCGCTCGCCTCGTGCCGGGCCGCGGGGATTTTCGTCTGCTACAACCTGCTGATCTTCGAGCCCGACGCGCGCCTGCAGGACGTGCGCGAGAACATCGCGTTCATTCGCGACCACGCCGACCACCCGGTCAACTTCTGCCGCGCCGAGCCCTACTTCGGCACGCCCCTGCACCGCGATCTCGAAGGCGTGCAGGACCTGGGAGGCGACTACACCGGCTTCAACTACCGCATCGAGGACCCGCGCACCGAGCTGCTCTTCCGGCTGTCGGCGGCGGCCTTCTACGAGCGCAACTTCGCCGACCGCGGGGTAGCGAACCGCTACCTGGGGCTCGGCTACTCGGCCAACATCCTGCGTCACTTCCACCCCGAGCGCGCGGGCGCGGAGCAGTTCCAGGCGCGGGCGCGCAAGCTGACCCGCCTGATCTCGCTCGACTCGGCGCGCTTCCTCGAGCGGGCCCTCGACTTCGCGACCGACGTGGACCTCCGCGACAGGGCCGGGATCGAGGACTTCGGTGTGGAGCTCGGTCTGGAGATCGCCCAGGCGGACAACCACTGGCACGGCGCCCTCGACGACCTCTACGAGGCGATGTGCGACTTCGCTGCCGATGCGCCCGAGCCGCGCGGCAACGCGCGAACGGGCTCCCAGCTCACCCGCGGCGTCGCGCTCGGGATCTCGCTCGCGCTGAGCGCGGGCTGCAACGCCCTCGACGACAACAACGACGGCCACACCAACGTGGTCGACCCCGTGCCTCCGCCCATGCATGGCGATCCTCCGCCACCCCCGACGGTCGTCGACCCGGTGCCGCCGCCCCTGGTGGACCCGGTGCCCGAGCCGATCGACGCGGGCGTCGCCGACGAGGACGATGGCGGCCTCGCGGACGACGACGCGGGCGCGACCAGCAGCCTGGAGCAACCCGCGGGCCCGCGCCGTCTCAAGCTGATCGATCAGTGGGCCGACACCTCACCGACGGGCACCGGCCGCCGCGCCGACATGCCGCTCCATCGACCTCCGCGCATCCGCCTGAAGGCGCAGCACGGCGCCGACGGCATCGAGCTGAGCATCGACGGCTTGCTCGAGCGCGCGCAGGTCTACTGGGCGGGCGACGGCTGGCTGCAGGACGAGGGCATGACCGCCCGCTGGCGCCCCACGACCGAGCGCGACCACGTCCGCGTTGCGGTGCGCACCGCCAGCGGCATCGCCGTGGTCAGCCTGCGGGCATCCCAGGTCGCTCCGCGCGGCTAGCAGGCCGGAGCTAGGCGCCCCGGCGGTCGAGCCACGCGATGTAGGCGTCGAAGCCCTGCTGGACCGAGCGCGCCATCGCACCGAGCTGCGCGTGGGCCGCCTCGAGCTCGCGGACGCGGGCCTCGGAGAAGTACTTCTCGCGATAGGCGCGCGGCTCGACCCAGCGGGAAGCGCTGTGCTCGTGGCTGAGCACCACCTCGCCGGTCGGGCAGTCGCAGGCGTAGTGGATGAGGAAGCTGTCGTGGCCGTAGACGAACATCGGGATCACCCCGACCAGCTCCACGTTGCCGGCCGGCGACAGGCCGGTCTCTTCCTTCAGCTCGCGTACCGCGCAGACCTCGGGCGTCTCGCCGGGGTCGAGCACCCCGCCGGGCGTGTACCAGGAACCTGCCGCCGCGCCGACCGCGCGCTTGAGGACCAGGATCTGGCCATCGCGCTGCGCGTAGACGCTGGTACCGATTCCATAGAGCTTGGGCTTGGGCGCTTCTTCCACGGGACGCTCCTCGGCTGCGACACAGTTAGGGGGACCCGAGCGGGCTGTCAAGCAGACACGCTGAGCGCACCAACGAAGTCCGCGACGTCGACATGCAGACCGGCCTTCTCCTCGATGTGTCTCCAGTAGGCATCCGCCGCATCGTCGATCACACGCCGGCCGGGCGCGATGTCGCAGTCGATCAGGGCGCAGGCCAGGACGGCTTGCCGCGACCACTCCTTGAGGTCGTAGCCGGCACGGAGGATGGGCTCTTGCAGATGCTCGAGCCGGGCGCGCAACTGGACATACGCGGGTGCCGGCGTGCCCGCCTGATGCAGGCGCGCTGCGAGGGTCGACAGGTGCCTGCCAAAGGCTTCGCACACCCGCTGCGCGTCCCGTGCGGCAAGGTGTCGCTGCAGCGCGCGTTGGACCTGCGCCATCCCGCTGTAGGACGCTTCGGCCACACACAGGAGCACGTCATCGACATCCAGAATGGCGAAGCCCATGACTCGCAGATAGCACGAGCCGTGGGCCCAGGACGCCTCCATCGGGTGCGGGAGAGCCTGAAGGCTTGAATAGAGCGGAGCCACCGCGCGTCCGTCGCTGAATGCGACGTAGCCTGCTCTCCATGCTGCTCGGTTGCGCGTGGTGCGTCGCTGCACCGGCGGGGGCGCAGGACACCGACTTGGGCGACCCTCCAACGCAGCCGCCCTCCAGCACAGAAGACGCCGCCCCGAGCTCCGCGCCGGATGCGGATGTCGAGGGTTCCCCCCATCCCGCGACTGAAGATTCGCAGGCCGACGACCGGCGGGAGGCCTCCGGGACCGGGCCGGCGGCCGATGAGCCGGAGCGGGCACGACCGGAAATCGAGGTGAACGAGCCGGTGCAGCAGGCCTATGCGGTCTCCCGCCACTGGCGAATCGATCCCGGGGCGAAGTTCACCGACGGGATCGTCCTCGAGGGCGGCCGCCTCGAGCTGGGCGGCGAGACGACGCTGGTGACGAGCGATGCCGCGTTCTGGGACGCGCCGTTGGACCTGACCGACCTGGCGCTGCTCGGCCTGCATGGGCGCGGTTCGCTCACGGGCTGGCTCGAGCTCTTCGCGCGCACGCAGTTGTTGACGAAGCAGCCGGCCATGCTCGACGAGTCGGTCTTCCAGGGCGCGAGCCTGGGCGCTCGCATGGCGCTCGCCGATCGCTACGCGTTGACGACGAGCGTGGAGGGCGGCCCGCTGCTGGCCAACCCCGGGTGGTACGGGCGCGCCGGCCTCGACCTGAGCACGAAGCAGCGAATCGACGATGTCGTGCGCTTCGAGCTGCGCGCCGGCTACCGCTACACCGGTCTCCAATTCGACCCCAGCCCCGAACGTGACTTCCAGCTGCACGAGCTGATGCTCGGCGCACAAGCGATTCTGGGACGACGCGACGGCGGCGGCCTGGTGGGCCTCGAGTACCGCCTGCCGTTGACCAGCGGACCCGACGCAGCCGTCGCGGACCCGGTGACGCCGCAGCGGCTCGACCCGGGCGTGCAGCTCGACGTGCACATCGGCGGGCTGGTGTCCGTGGGCGACGCCCGGAACTGGGACCTGTATGCCATCTACACCTTCATCGACCGGGGTGAAGCAGCCGACCCCAGCACGATGCTCCCGATCATCGATGGCGGCTTCGACCAGCAGCAGCTGACCGTGGGCGTGCAGCACCGCTTCGGTGCGGACACCAGACCGCCGCATCCGCGCTGATCCGGTTGGGTGCACCACGGACGACGGCAGGCTCGTGTGAGGCCGTGGCACGCGCGTGCGCCTCAGTCCACGATGCGCGCGTCGCCATCGCGGCGCGGGTCGGCGACCGCGTGCAGGGTGCCGTCGGGTTCGTGGCCGACCAGCTGCACGCCGCCGAAGAACATGTCGGGTTGCTCGAAGGGGCGCACACGGAAGGCAGCGTGGAGCCTGGCCGAGTCGATTCCGGGCTCGCACTGGGCGCGCGGGCCGTCCTCCCACTGCTCGACGTGCAGGCGCGGCGCCGCGACCGCTTCTTCCATGCTGCAGCCCTCGAGGGCGTAGCGCGCCCAGGTCTGCGCGATCGCAGTGGTGATGCGGCTCGCGCCCGGCGATCCCAGCGCCAGGCTGCGCCCGTCGGCGTGCCAGGCGACCGTGGGCGCCATGTTCGAGATCAGGCGCGCTCCCGCGGGGGCTGCGCCGAAGCCGCGCGGGTTCAGCTCGGGCTCGCCCGCGCTGTTGTTGCAGGGCACGCCGGTGTCGGGGATGGTCACGCCCGCCCCGTAGCCCATGCTCATGCTGACGGCGACACTGCTGCCGTCCGCGGTGGCCACCGACAGGTGGGTGGTGTGCTCCGAGCGCAGGGCGGCCGAGTGGCGCGCGAGCACCTGCGACGAGAGCAGGGCACGCGCGGCGTGCTCGCCGAAGTCCTCGCGCGCAAGCTCCCGCTCGCGCAAGCCCAGCACGTAGGCCTGGGCGCGCGCGTGGAGCTCGGCGCGGGCGGCGCCCTGGGCCGGTGCGCCGCCGCCGACCTCGAGCAGACCGATCAGCGCGCCGACGGCGCTGCCGCCAACCGCGGGCGGCGGGTTGAGCGCGAGCGTGAAGCCCGCCGAGGGCAGGCGCAGGGGCGCACGCACGGCGGCTTCGTAGCTGGCCAGGTCGCGGCGCGTCACCAGGCCGCCGTGGAGCTCCATCTCGCGCACGAAGCTCGCCGCCAGATCGCCCTCATAGAAGGCGCGCGCGCCCTCGCGCGCGATGGCCTCGTAGGTGCCTTCCAGCCCCGGAACTCGAAAGAGCTCGCCGGGGCGGGGCGTTCGGCCGTCGGGCAGCAAGCAGCGGCGACTTGCCGGCTGGCGATCGAAGATGTGGCTGCCGGTCATCTCGAGCCAGCGCGACATGATCGGCGCGCAACGCCATCCATCCCGCGCGAGCTCCAGCGCGGGTGCCATCACCTCCTGAAAGGGGAGCCGCCCGTGTCGGCGGTGGGCACAACACAGGGCCGCGAGCAGACCCGGCACCGCGACGGTGCCGTGACCCACGCGCACGGTGATACCGTCGCCATAGGGCAGGTGCGCCTCGCGCTGGGTCGGCGGGGCCGCAGCGGCGGCTCGGCCCTTGCCGGGCATCGCGTCGGCGCCCTCGATCAGCTCACACGCGCCGCTCTCGAGCCGCAACATCAGAAAGCCCGAGCCGCCAAGCGAGCACATCAACATCTCGCACAGGGTGGCGGCCAGCGTGGCACCGACCGCGATGTCGACCGCGTTGCCGCCCTCGAGGGCCAGCCGCTCACCGACGGCGGCGGTCTGTTCGTTGCCGGCGGCGATCGCGGCGCGGCCGGGACGGCTTTCGGCCTGCATGACGATCAGGTAGGCGCGGGTGGGCGCGACGCCACCAGCAGTTGGAAACCAGGGCCGTGCTAGGATCCGATCATGGCCGAGCGGACGCGAAGGGGGCTTGCGGCGACGGCGCTCGCGATGCTCTGCGCGATGGCGCTGGCGGCCGCGGGGTGCGGCGATGACGGAAACTTCGTGAGCACCGGCGACGGTCAGAGCACGGCCGGCGGCGGAGACGGCGATGGCAGCAGCAGCGGGGGCGAGGGCGACGGCTCCGGCAGCGGTCCGGGCGGCAGCAGTGGCGACGGCAGCGGCAGCTCCGGGTCCAGCGGCGGGACCGGGAGCGGCGGTGACGGCGACGGCAGCAGCGGCGGCGACGGCAGCAGCGGGGGCGGCGACGGTGACGGCGATGCCGCGGGTGATGGCGACGGAGACAGCGGCGGTGCGGCCGGCGAGGGCGGCGGCGCAGCAGGCAGCGGCGACGGTGACGGTGATGGCGACGGAGACAGCGGCGGTGCAGCCGGCGACGGCGGCGGCGAAGCGGGCAGCAGCGGCGGCACCGAGCGGCCAAACTACCAGGGCTGCAGCGGGCTGTCCGAGTGCTGCGCCTCGATCCAGGATCCCAACGAGGCGCTGGCCTGCGACGCCGAGCGTGGCCTCGCCCAGGTGATGGGCAACACCGCATGCCAGGCGGTGATCATGCGCCTCGAGCCCTGCCGGCCCGAGTGAGCGGCCGGTGGAGCGCCAGAGCCTACTCTACCGCGACGAGCACCTGATCGCGGTGAACAAGCCCTCCGGGTTGGCGACCCATCGGGGCTGGGCGCCGGAGCGCGACACGGCGCTCACCCGCGCGCGCGACATGCTCGGCCAGCGCGTGCACCTGCCCCATCGGCTCGACCGCGGCACCAGCGGGGCGCTGCTGTTCGCGCTGGACGAGCAGACCCACCGGGCGCTCGCCGCCAGCTTCGAGGCGCAACAGGTGCACAAGCGCTACCTGGCGCTCGTGCGCGGACACGCGCCGGCCTCGGGCACGATCGATCATGCGATCCGCGACAAGGGGCAGGCCGAGGGGCGTCCCGCGATCAGCGACTACCAGCTGCTCGGGCACAGCCCGGTCGAGCGCTGCAGCCTGCTGCAGGTGGAGCCGCGCACCGGCCGGCCGCACCAGATCCGGCGCCACCTCAAGCACATCAGCCACCCGCTGCTGGGCGACACCCGCTACGGCAAGGGCGCCCTCAACCGCCACTACCGCGAGCACCACGGGCTGCACCGGCTCGCGCTGCACGCGGTCACGCTCACCTTTGCGCATCCCCACAGCGGCGAGCCCGTCACCGTCCACGCGCCGCTGCCTGAGGACTTCGCGGAGGTGCTCGATCGCCTCGGCCTGATGGCGCCAGACCTCCAGCTCTGATCAGGCCGCATCGCGCTCGGGCCGCATGCTCCAGGCCGCGGTGCCATCGAGGCCGGCCTGGCGCAGTCCGGGCAGGATGCGCTCGTGCATGGCACGGAGAAAGGAGACCTCGCGCTCGGCAGCCGACAGCCCACCGAAGGGGCAGGGCGGCTCGAGCTGCACACGCGTCACCGCGGAGAGCGGCGGGCGACAGCGCGCCTCCACGTCGGCCAGCAGCTCCGGCAGCCAGTCCATCACCCAGTCCCGCATCCCGCAGGGCAGGTGCCGGGCCTCGCGCTCGAGCCAGCTCCAGCCCAGTGCGGTGTGGGCACGCTGGTCGAGCAGCATGTCCCCGAGGAGCTCACGCGCGATCGGATCGCGCGCGGCGCGGCGCATGGCGGCCAGGGTGCTGGCACAGAGCGTGGACTCGACGCACAGCAGCTCGATCACGCGGCGCACGACGCGGGCGCTGGCAGGCCAGCCACCGTGGTCGATCGCGCGGCCGGGCACGAGCTCGTCGGTCACGACCCCACCCAGCTGCTCGACGGCGCGCGCGCACAGGTCCACGTGACGGGCCAGGGTGCGCGCCATCTGCGTGGCCTCGCGGATCGCGTCCGGCGCTGCCCCGGAGTCGCAGAGGTCGTCGATCAGCGCGGCGGTTGCCAGCAAGGAACGGCGGGAGTCACGTAGCACCTCGAGGAACGTATCGTGACCGCGAGCGCGCGCCATCGCGTCGACACCTTGCCCGAGCGCAGCGAAGTCGGTGGACGGACGGGGTTGGATCAGATCGTTCACGGGGCTGGCTCCGCCTGCGCTCTCCAACGCAGACAGCACTCTTGATAAGCAATGGACGTGCCAGCCCACAGAGCACGCTGCGCGGTACGATCTCTCACGAAAAGACACCAGTTGCGGCGCGAGCGCGACAAGCGTGACTGCAACCTTGCACGGCACACCGCGACACACGCGCGCGCCACCGACAGCGCCCACAGCCAAGCGTGGCCAGCCGACCATCGAGCCCGGTCCAGACCGATTCCAGGACCGAAACCGGTGACCGCGACCGAGGCCGCGTCCGTGACCGAGCCGGCGTCCGCAACCGCGTACGTGACCGAGACCGAAACCGCGACCGCGACCGT
>JAPPOT010000022.1 GCA_028817855.1 Myxococcales bacterium | reverse complement strand
CCACTGGCTGGCGCCGCTCTTCTTCCTGCCGATGGTGGGCTCTGTCCTCATCGACCGACGCAGCCCGCCGGAGCCGCGTCAGCCCTCACCGCGCATGCCGGCCTGGCCCTTCGATCTGCTCCTGCTCGTGCTGGTGTTGCTGCAGCTGACCAACATCACGCTGCTCGCGCGCATGATGGGGAGCCAGTCGCTGCTCTCGATGGACACACTCGCGGGCATCGTCGTGGTCGGCTCCAGCTCTGGCTACTCGGCGATCGTGGTCGCCCACGAGCTCATCCACCGCCCCAGCAAGGCGCTGCAGCAGGTCGGCCGCCTGCTGCTGACCACCGTGATGTACGAGCACTTCTACACCGAGCACGTGCGCGGGCATCACGTGCGCGTCGGCACGCCCCAGGACCCTGCCACCGCGCGCTTCGGCGAGACCTTCGTGCGCTTCTACGTCCGCACGGTGCCCGCCCAGCTCCGCAGCGCGTGGCGACTGGAGACGACGCGCCTGGGCGACCCCGAGATGCGTTGGCACGACCCGCGCATCCTGCGCAGCCGCGTCGTGCACGGGCTGATCGTGGAGTGGGGGCTGGCCTTCGCCATCCTCGGCACCTGCGGGCTGGCCGCCTTCGTCGTCTTCCTCGGGCAGGCCCTGTGGGCCTCGCGTGCGCTCGAGGTCGTCAACTACTTCGAGCACTGGGGCCTGACGCGCAGCGGCAAGAGGGTCGAGCCGATGCACTCGTGGGACACGGACTCGGCCTTCACCTACTACGCGCTGACCGGGCTCTCGCGCCACGCCGACCACCACGCCTTCGCCTCGCGGCCGTACCAGCAGCTGCGCCTGTGGGAGCAGAGCCCGAAGCTTCCCCGCGGCTACCTCGCGATGTTCTGGTTGGTGCTGGGACGCAACCAGCGCTTTCAGAAGCTGATGACGGCGGAGCTGAAGCGGCGCGGCCTGGGGCCCTTCGCGACGGAGCAACCGGAGACCGCGTGAGCGAGCCGCCCGATCCACCCAGCCAGCCCGGCGCATCCCGTCCAGACGCGATCGCCGAGGCCCTGCGCGCCCAGATCCTGGAGGGCAAGTACGGACCGGGTGAGCGCCTGCCGTCTGAGCGTGACCTGGCCGCGCGCATCGGCGCCAACCGCGCCTCTGTGCGCGAGGCGCTCAAGCGCCTGGAGCTCGAGGGGCTGATCGCCATCCGGCGCGGCGGCGGCGCGCGTGTGGTGCCGCTCGAGGAGGCCGGCCTGGGCGTGCTGCAGTACCTGCTCGACGGCAAGGACGAGCCCGACCCCGCGCTGGTCGGCCAGTGGCTCGACGTGCAGGAGCTCGTGCTCGCGGGCGGCGCGCGCTTCGCCGTCGAGCGCGCAACGGAGCAGGAGCTGCGCGAGGCCACCCTCCTGCTGGAGCGACTGACCGACACGAGCATCACCGACGAAGAGGTGATCGCCGTGCTCGACGAGCTCACGGAGCTGCTGGCTGTGGCGAGCCGCAACATCGTGCTGCACATGGTGCGCAACGGCCTGACCGCGCAGCTGCAGGAACGCCACGCCCTGCGCCTGCGCCACCGCCCCTCCCGGCGGCGATTGCGCAAGCTGGTGCGCGAGTTGCGCCAGGCGATCGAAGTGCGCGACGGCTCGGCGGCGGCCGAGGCCGTGCGCGCGCTCTTGCGGGCCCAGCGCAGCGCCACCCTGGAGCGCGTCCAAAAGTCCCAGCGCCGCCTATGAGGGCAGCTCGCGCTTGCTCAGACAGAAGCTCTCGTCGTGAAACCAGCAGCTGTCACCCGCGTCGTGCGGGTCTCGCCGCAGGGATCGAACCTCGGCGTGGCCGCCACCGAGCATGGTCTGCCACACGCGATCGCGCAGCGCCTCGGCCTCGTCGCCGACGCAGGTGACGAAGCCGACGGAGATCGGCGCGGAGATCTGGGGTCGGACCTTCGAGGTCCATCACGAGGACCGCGTGGTCCAAGCACGCGAGCGCTACTTCCTCGTCCGCTGCGAGCCCTTCACGCCCTCCACCGAAGGCCTCGAAGCCCTGCAGCGCTCCTGGTTTCGAGCCTTTCGCTGGTGGCACGTCACGGAGCTGAGCTCATCGAGCGCGCGCACCTCCCCCGACTCGCTGCCAGCCCTGGTGCGCCAACACGTCGGCGGCTGAGCGGCGGGCTCAGGGCTCCGCGTCGGAGCCCTGCTGGGCGGTGAGCTCGACCAGCTGCATGTTGGCCAGCACGATCGCCTCGACCGGCTCGGAGTCGGCGATGATCGCGCGCATCTCGCGGAAGTAGGCGCGCTGCAGCTCGCGCAGGCGTGCGAGGTCGGCGTGGGAGACGCCGAAGAGGTTGTAGGCCGCCGCGCCCGTGCCGTCCTGGGTCATGCCCTGCACCCGCTCGGCCGCCGCCAGGCTGAAGAACTGACGCAACCGGCGTGCAGCGGCCGCGTCGCGCCGGGTGTCGACGGCGGTGATCTGGGTCGGGCAGTAGCGCCCCTCGCACAGGACGATCTGCCCGCTGCGCTCGAGCAGCTCCAGGCTGCGCGCCTCCTCCTCGCGCGGAAGCCCGAGCTGCCGCGACAGCCAGCCGGGCTCGTGCACGGGGAGCTCCCGATAGCCCTCGAGCTCGAGCGCGCGCAGGAAGGCGTGGGACCAGGGCAGCTCGTAGGCGGCTCGGCGCGCGGCCGACAGGTCGGCGTGGTGCCGTGCGATGCTCGGCATCCGCTGCGGGTCGACGAAGCACTCGATGAAGTCGAGCAGGCGCAGGGAGCTCGCCTCGACCAAGCGAAGGAAGTCCGGCAGGCGTGGCTCACTTTGACCCTTGAGCCAGCGCGCGACGGCGAAGCGGCTGCGCCCGGTGGACTCGGTCAGCGAGACGATCGACCGGCTTCCGCGCAGATCGTCGAGCAGCCGGGCAACCGTCTCGGGCTCGCACGGATCGGCTTCCGCAAGCCAGGCGGGAGCACGCCGGTAGAAGCGCTCCAACGCGGCGGCAACGTCGATGCCAGCACGTCGAGCGGCCAGCAGGCTGCGCGCCGCGGTGGGGAAGTTGCGACCCGACTCCCACGTGTAGATCGCGTTGGCGCGGCAGCCCATGCGCCGCGCAAAGGCTTCCTGGGAGCGACCACCCCGCAGGGCGCGCAGCAGCTCCGACGCGATGGCGCCGTAGTCGAAGTCTTGGGGGGCGGCACGCATCCTTGATGAATTGCACGTCACGGGGCTGAATATCAACATAGAACGTTCATTTCATCGCTAGACGGCACCGCCCACTCGTGGTTCGCTGAGGTCCCATGGAACGAGCGCACGAGGGGCTTCTCGCCGCCTGCATCGGAACGATGTTGATCGCCTGTGGCGGCGGGCAGACCGGGGATGAGGATGCGGCCCCGGCGCGGCCGTGGGTCGGCTCGCCCTTTGCGGGAGCCCAGGACAACCGGTGTCCGCTCAGCGAGACCCCACAACCGCTCTCCCTCGATGAGACCAGTCCCTCCGGCTTCAGCGCGCGCGAGGTGCTCGATCTCGCGAGCGGCGACTTCGAGGAAGAGCTTCGCTGGCACGAGATGCCCGACCCGTTCGCCGAACGCCTCGCATTCGACGGCGGCAGCGATGCGGAACGCATCTCGATCCAGGTGCGCCATGACGGCGGAGCGGTTCGCTACTTCGCCGGTCAGGCGCCGTGCAGCGGCCGCCTCGAGATCGACGTCGCGGTCACCTTGCGGTCGGACAGCGGCGCGCTCGACGAGCAGGTGCCCGCCATCCTCGCAACGACCCACCTGCGGGAGGTGACGCTCGAGCTGCGCTTCCGCCGCGAGGAGCCGGCGCTCGGGCTGCCGGTCGTGACCGACGCTCCGGTACTACCCGTCCACCTGCTGCAGAGCGGGCCCGGGGTGACGATCGCCGGGGATGACGACACGCAGCTCGAGTTCCTGGCTGTGCACCTCTCCATCAGTGAGCTCGGTCTCGCCGGACGGGTAGACCTCTGGGTTGGCAATGTCGAGCGCCTCACCCTCTTCCGGAGCGCCGGCACGATCGGCCCGCTCTGCCCGCACGGCTACGGCTTCACGCTCGGGTCCGACGACCCCTTGCCCGGGGCCGCCGAGGGCCTGTCCGCGCGCGACGTGCTCGACCTCGTCCAGGGCGCGGCCGTCGAGGCCACCGCCGACGATGGCTCACCGGTCGCGCTGTCTCTGGACTACGCGTACGTGGACGGAAGCGCCTGCGCACAGCTGGGCAACACCCCCCCCCGGCTCACCCTGGACGCCACCCTGAGGGTGTCCGCCGAGACCATGGACGCACGCATCGACGGGAGCTGGCCCGTAACGCTTAGCACGGTGCTGATGGAGACGGCCGGCGGCCCCGCGCTAGAACGCGTGCGTGTGGAGCTTGCGGACGGCGCCAGCCCGGAAGTCGACACGCTCGAGCCCGAGTGGGGCGTGACGGGCCTGGACCTCTCGAGCTACGACACCGTCTACATCGTGCTCGAGCTGGAGATCGATGCCGGCGCGGCCGCGCCACGGGTGACCGGTCAGCTCGACATCCGGGCGATCCTGCGCCCCACCGATCGGCCCGTCGCCAGCGGCGATGGCGACGCGCTCCTGCGGCTGCGCCTCTAGTATCGCGAGTCCGTAATTCGCATCGCGGCCGCGCCAGTGCCTACACGGCCGCGTAGAGAAGCAAGGCGCAGCCCGTCGCCGCGCCCAGCACAAGAATGAAGCCGACCACGGGATGCCCGTTTAGGGCCACGCGCCACGAGGTTCGCTCGGCTTCCTCGAAGACCTCGAAGAACACCTGAACCGGATTGAGCAAGCTGGCCCTGCTACCACGCTTGCCGCCCCTCTCTTGACTGATCACGGGCGCCTTCGGTCGCGGGGCCGGAGCGCGCTCGCTGGGAGCCCGCATCGCACTCGGAGGAGGATGCTCGTTCGCGGGCAGGGCGAGCGCGTTCACGCCGCTGAGCACCGGGCGATCGAGCGCGACGCTCGCGTCGCCGGCCATGCCTACCGCGCCCCAACCGGCCTGCTCGCTCTGGGACTTGCGCTGAACCTCCAGTGGGTGCCTCGCGTCCACTGCCGCGTCCTCCGCGGGCAAGGCCATGTCGAGGGACTCGGCGTGCTCCAGCCGCGGGATGACCTGATCGGGCGCGACAGGCGCCGGAATTGCCATCGCGGAGACGCCCAGTGCGGGGCCAGCCAGCCCGGGCCCGGGTGCCACCGGCGTCGGAATGTGCA
>JAPPOT010000375.1 GCA_028817855.1 Myxococcales bacterium | reverse complement strand
GCCCGCTCCCGCCGTCCTCACCATTACGCAGGTCGAGGAGGCGCCGCCCGCACCCCGCCCGCGGGTGGCACCGGAGCCGGGCTCCGCAGCTACCGGGCCGGCGCGCGTGCTGGCGAAGCCCCCCGCCCCCAAAGCGCGGCCGAGTCGGCGCGCGCGTCGGTCCAAACCCCGTGCCAAGCCGGCGGCGAAGGAGCCGCCACCCGAGTTCTTCAGCTTCTGAGGTGTCCATGCGACGACTGGCTGTCCTGATCCCGTGCATGCTGTGGGCGGTTGCGGCCCACGCCAGCCCGTGGACCTTGAACCAGGGCGAGGTTGTGGTCGGCACCGCGCTCGACCACCAGTACGCGGACAGCGAGTTCTTCGAGCGCGGGTCCTCTCGCAGCTTCCCACTCGAGGGCGAGTACGAGGCGACCAACTACCGGCTCGGCGTCCGGCTCGGGCTCACCTCGCGCGACGAGCTCGAGCTGTCGTTGCCCTTTCGTCAGGTCAGCTACGAGGCGCGTTCCGTTGTGCTGCTGCCCCAGGGGGCCGACGCCGCGATCGACGCCTTCGACTACTACCAGGAGAACGTGATCGAGCTCTCGCGCCAGCGCAGCGGCGTCGGCGACCTGGAGCTCGCGGCGCGGCACGCCTGGACCAAGCAGGCCTTCGCGCTCGCCAGTGAGCTGCGCCTCAAGACGCCCACCGGCTACGACGCGCCGTCGGGCACCTTCGGCGATCAGCCGCGCACCACGGAGGAGTTTCTGGACGATCCCGGTCGCTTCGTCGTGCCCGAGAACGTGGAGGACGACGTGACCCTGGGTGACGGCCAGCTGGACGTGAGCGCGTCGCTGCTGGCCGGCTATGCGGCCCCGGGTGGGACCTTCCTGCGGGCCGACGCCGGCTACGTGCTGCGCCTCGGCGGGGCGGGCGATCAGGTGGTCAGCACGCTCAAGGTCGGCCAGGCCTTCGGGCGGCGCTTCCTGCTGTACATCGACGGACGCTCCACCCTCTCCGTCCAGTCGGGCCGCGTGATCGGCATCAGCGTGGCAGCCGACGATCCGCGCCTGCCGCCCGAGGACTATGCGGGCCTCGACAACCTGGTGCTGCGCGAGCTGCGCCTCGAGCGCGACGCGGTCGAGGCCGGCGGTGGCGTGCTCGTCCGGCTGCGTCCACACGTCGAGCTGCACGCGGGCTACCTGCACACCCTGTGGGGCCGCAACACGGCCCTGATCCAGACCGTCTACACCGGCGTGTCGGTCCGCACCGAGCTCTGAGAACCGACCGAGACGGGTTCTAGATCTTGACGATCTTCGCGAGCACCCGACCCAGCATCGTCTTCGGGATCAGCGGTCCCAGGTTCGCGACCAGCGCGATGCACGGCTCGCTGGGGCTCACGTCCTGGCTGTGTTCCTTATCCACGTCGCTGCAGCACACATCGCCGCGCCCGTAGCGCGTGCCCGTGTGGGAGTCGCCGATGTCGCCATCGAGGATCAGCAACCACTCCAGGCCCTCGTGGCCGTGGGGCGGGATCACGAAGCCCGCGCGGAACTTGATCAGGCGTAGCTGCACGTCATCGTCGGGCGTCTGCAGCGGCACGTGCTGGATGCCTGGCGCGAGGAAGCGCCAGCGACCGCCGGGCTCGCTCAGGTACGGGCGCAGGGGGCGGGGCACGGTCCCCGCCAGCTGCGCCGGCATGCCGCCCGCGGCGCCGGCGTCGTCCGCGGTCGTGCGCTCGCTGATGCGCGCCGCGGCGTCGTCCGCGGCGGCCCCAACCCAGGCGTCGTCCGCATCATCATTCCCGGCGGCGTCCATCAGCGCAGCGCCCACCTCGTCGAGCATCGCCACCTCGCGCCGGCAGCGTTCGCAGAACGTCAGGTGGCAGGCGACCAACAGCGACAGCCACTCGGCACCGGTGCCGGTCGCGTACTCGAGCAGGTCTTCGGGTGCGGGGTGGTGGCTGGGCGCGGGCGCGATCTCAGAGCTCATCGCCATCCTCCCCGGCGTGCTCGACCAGGACGGCACGCAGCGCCAGCACGCCGCGTCGCGCCCGTGACTTCACCGTACCCAGGGCCACGCCGTCGCGGTGTGCGATCTCCTGCATGGTGCGCCCCTCGAAGTAGAGCTGCTCGAGTGTGGTCCGCTGCTCCTCGCCCAGCTGCCCGAGGGCCGCGCGCAGGCGCTCGCTGCGCTCGCCCGCCCGCGCGCTCTCGTCGGGCGCCGGCGGCTCGCTGCCGCCCGAGAAGCACGGGTCGTCGGGGTCGGGCTCCGGCCGCGTCATGCGCCGGCGCGCATCGATGTGCTTGTTGCGCGCGATCGTGAAGACCCAGGTCGACAGCGCCGCCCGGGTCGCATCGTAGAGCTTGGCCTTGCTCCATACAGTGAGCATCACTTCCTGGATCAGCTCCTCCGCGTGCGCGGAGCTCTCTCCGCGGCGCAGGAAGTAGCCCCTGAGGCGTGGCGCATAGCTGCGAAAGAGGGTCTCGAAGCCGGCCCGGTCTCCCGGGCCGGGCTGCTCGTCTTTCGCTGCCGGCTCACCCTCCATATACGCGCGGGACCGCGCTGCGGATCCCGCCTCCGTGGCGAAATCCTAGCAGTGCGGCCCCTGCGGTCCATTTCCCATCGAGGTCAAGCCCCCGGTTCACCCCCCTCTACGCGGGCCTCGAAGCGTGCCAGGGCGTGCTGAGCGAGGGCCTGCTGCTCCGCTTCCTGGGCCTCGACCACGGTCATGTCGATCGACTCGCGCGCCACGCGCACCCGGCCGACGGCGAAGTCGCGCTTCTCCTCGAGGCGCTCCTGGATGCGCTCCATGGTCCCGTCGCCCAGGCCGATCTGGCCATGCATGCTCGAGGCCATCTCGGTCAGCTCGGCCAGGGCGTGGTTGACCTTGTAGTCGCCGATGGCGCGCTTGAGGCCCGAGATCTTCTCCCGGGCGCCCTCGATCGCGACGTCGCGCGAGCGCACCAGTTCCCTGTAGGTCGCCTCGGCTTCCTGCAGCTGCGCCCGATGCTCGACGACCTGGTTCTCGATCGTCTCGAGGCGCAGGGCGTAGCTGCCGGCCTTGTCGCGGTTGCCCAGCTCCAGCTGGGTGGTCACGCGCACGCTGATGTCCGCGTGCTCCTTCTCGAGGCGCTTGATCATCGCCTCGAGGCGCGCGCACATGCCGGCATGACCTGCCAACCCGCGATTGTACTGCGCGACCTGTCGGTGCAGCTGCTCGCGCTCCAGGTCGAGCATCGCGTCGGCGTGGTTGGTTTCGAGCTCGGTGATCTGCGTGCCGACCACGGCGCGCCAGACTCGTGTGATGCGATTGACCATGATGTCTTCCTCCATTCGGTGGGTGATCTTCACGCTGCGTTCCCGTACTCGCGCAGCATCTTCTCGGTCTTGGCCTCGCTGATCTTGGAGACCAGGCGGCTGCTCTCGTGCTCGTCGCGTAGGGTCTTGGCCAGGCAGAAGGCCGACGACACGGTGAAGTAGAGGCCCATGCCCAGGAATCCCTTGGTCCAGAAGTCCACCGGCAAGACGTAGATGCCGATGCTCGTCAGGCCGAGCGCCATGATGAAGGCGACGATGACCTGGAGGCGCCAGGCGCCGGAGTGGGATTGAGTCGTGTTGTCCATTGTGTGTGCTCCGTTCTTGAGTCACCCGGAGACACTGCAGCGTCCGTGCCAGACCCGGCGTTCGCCTCCAGGGCCGCTAGAAAACAGGGCTTTGGAAGCACGTGGACGCCGGCACCACACGCCCCAAGGCGCCGGATGTACATTCAATGTATATCCCCGATATACAATAGATGTACAGGGTGAGGCTTGCTCCGGCGTCGCGCGGCGGAAAGCCTCGCGCGTCGGGGCGTCCACGGATTGGCCCGGGCCTTGCTCTCTGGGTGAGCATTCCCTAACCCGCGGAGCTCACCGTGAGTCAGTTCGCACTGCTGAGAGAGAAGCGCTTCGGCGCGCTGTTTTGGACCCAGTTCTGGGGAGCGTTCAACGACAACCTCTTCAAGAACGCGTTGGTGGTGATGGTCACCTTCGAGACCGTCGCGGGCGAGGCGCGCAGCGCGCAAGAGGTCGCCCTGCTCGCCAACGTGTCGGCCGGGCTCTTCATCCTGCCGTTCTTCCTGTTCTCGGCGACGGCCGGTCAGATCGCCGACAAGCTCTCGAAGTCGCAGCAGACTCGCGGCAACAAGCTGATGGAGATCGGCATCATGCTGACCGCCGCGCTCGGCTTCTATCTGGACGACACGCGCATGCTGATGGGCGTGCTGCTGCTGATGGGCACCCAGTCGGCGCTCTTCGGGCCGGTCAAGTACAGCATCCTGCCCCAGCACCTGCGCGAGGAGGAGCTGGTCGGCGGCAACGGGCTGATCGAGATGGGCACCTTCGTCGCCATCGTGATCGGCACCCTGGCAGGCACGCAACTGCCCGGCGAGGTGGTGGCGCTTGCGATCGTCGGCATCGCCACGGTCGGCTACATGCACAGCCGCTCGATCCCGCAGGCCGTCAGCGATCCAACGCTGAAGATCCGCTGGAACGTCTTCACCGAGACGGTGCGCACGATCGGTTTTGCGCGGCGCGAGCGGGCGGTCTTCCTCTCGATCCTCGGCATCTCCTGGTTCTGGTTCTACGGCGCCCTCTTCCTCGCCCAGTTCCCCAGCCTCAGCACGGAGGAGCTGCACGGCAACCGCGAGGTGGTGGGCCTGCTGCTGGTCTGCTTCTCGGTCGGCATCGGGCTCGGCTCGCTGCTGTGCGAGCGGTTGAGCGGGCGCAAGGTCGAGCTGGGGTTGGTGCCATTTGGCTCGATCGGCCTGAGCCTCTTCGGCTTCGACCTCTACTTCGCGCTGCAGGCTCACCCCACGCCGGCTGAGGCGATGGGCGCGATCGAGTTCCTGCAGAGTGGCGCGCGCCTGCGCATCCTCGCCGACCTGGTGGTGCTCGGCATGTTCGGCGGCTTCTACATCGTGCCGCTCTACGCGATTGTGCAGCAGCGCAGCGCGCCGGCCTACCGCTCGCGCATCATCGCCGGCAACAACATCCTCAACGCGCTCTTCATGGTGATCGCGGCCCTGCTCGCGGTGGCGCTGCGCGGGGCGGGCCTGTCGGTGCCGGAGCTCTTCCTGGTCACGGCGGCGCTCAACGTGCTGGTGGCGGTCTACATCTACACGCTGCTGCCCGAGTTCCTGATGCGCTTCCTGATCTGGATCTTGGTGCACACCGTCT
>JAPPOT010000413.1 GCA_028817855.1 Myxococcales bacterium | reverse complement strand
TCCTAGCACGCACCCGGTCTTTGGCAATCCGATGGCGGGTGCACCCGCCCTGGTTCTTCTCGCCTCGACATGAGGTCCCCAAACGGGTAGCGGATGCTGTTTGTGGACATTGCGCTCCCCGCCCTTCCATCGATATGTCCACACCGTGGAGCGACGACGAGGAGGAAATTCCATTCGATGGAGCTTGGTCGCACTGTCGCTCATCACGGCGGCGATCCTCGCGCTTCCCTTCTTTGGCGCTGAACCACCCGCGCCACCTTCCGAGGCCACGCAGCGGACCGACGAGGCGGTAACCTCGGGGGAGCAGAGCCTGGCCATGGACACCGACGAAGGCCCGTTGGTTGGTCAGCCTTCCAACACCGCCGAGTCGGACGCCGATGAGCTGGCAGCGGCGCAAATGTATCGAAGGCTCGCGGATCTGCTCGCAGTGGAGCGAGATTGCGACAGCGCTGGGAGGGCGCTGTCGCAGTTGCTCGACGAGAGCGCCCCGGTGGTCGAGCGCGTGAGCCGTCGCCGCGCGGCGCTGGCTGATGACGCGCGGCGTGCCCATGACGAGAGGATCCGTCAGCAGCACTCCGAGGTCATCGAACGCGCCGGCAGCGCCATGCGCGACAGCTTCGCGCGTTGCTCGCAGAGCGCCCCGATGGCTGCAGCGCTGCAGCGCTTCGGCGCGCTGACACGGACCCGATAACCCCGACTGCGACGGCGAGCCCGCCAGGCACAGGGATCGGACGAACACCACCGTTCGCAGCGCTCCGACCGGCCGCCGTCGCCACGAGCCCGTGCGTCGGCGACGCACTCAGACGAGGGCCGCTGCGAAGTAATCTGGGAACGACCTTGGAAGGGCCGCTGCGAAGTAATCTGGGAACGACCTTGGGTCGGACTGGGGCTTTGCCGCAGGGTGTCCCTCGTCTGACTCAGTCCACATAGTGGCATCGCTCGAAGGGCTCGATGCCCTGGGGCTCCATCAGCTCACAGGTCATCCCGTCCGGGCAGGTGCCGGTCTCGCACTCGAAGCGGCACAGCCCCTGGTAGCAACCCAGCACCGCGGTCACGCCGTCCGGTTGGTACTGGGCGCAGTCGTCGGTGCTGTTGCAGCCGGCCGGTGCACAGTAGCCGGGGCCCGAGAGCTGGCTGTAGGTCGAGCGGTAGCAGCCGTACCCGTCCACGCAGTTATCGGCTGCCAGGCTGCAGCGCTCGAAGGGGCCCGCTGGCGGGGGAGGCGGGTGGCCGCAGCGGCGGGTCTGACCGATGATCGCCATGCACGCCATCTCGCCCGGACAGGCGTCGTCGCTCTCGCAGGGCAGCACGCAGGTGCCCGGGATCGAGCTCCGCAGGCAGATGCCTCCCTCCGGTGCGCACTCGTCGTCGCTCGTGCACGTGCTCGTGCAATAGCCGGGCGTGGCGCCGCTGCCCTCGCGGCAGACCAGCACGCCCTCGCAGTCGCGGTCGCGCTGGCACGCTCCCAGGCGCGGCGAGAGCGCGGCCGGATCACCGTCCGGGTCGCCTTCACCCGCATCGGCGGTGGCGGCGTCGGGGCCCGCGCCCGCGTCGGGCGTCCCCGCGTCGTCGTCGTGGTGGTCCGCGGCCGCATCGGCGATCCCGATCGTACCCGGTGGCATGACGCTCTCGTCGCCGGGCGGCATCGTGCTCTCGGGACCCGGTGGCGGGGCCGTGGGTATCTGCGGCGCACCCATCACGGGGCCGGCCTGCTGCTGCGCTCCGGAGCCGTCCTCCGAGTCGCAGCCTGTCAGCCAGATCAGCAGCGCGATCGCGATCGACAGCAGTCGGGCCATCAGCGCACCTCCACCACGCGCTGCAGCTCGACCGCGCGCAACGCGGCATCGTGCCGCCACAGCACCTGGGACGCGCCCTCGTACGCGTCGGGCAGCGGCACCGTCAGCTGGAACGATCCGCCCTTCGGGATCGCCTCGTGGTGGGCGGGCACCTCTGCGAGCATCTGGTCGCCGTCGTAGAAGATCAGGGAGTGCCCGGCGCTCGGATCCGGCGCGTATCCGCGGCCGATCCACACCTCCTGCGGGCCCGTCGGGTGGACCATCACGTGCAGCAGCGGCACCTCCGGCTGGGCGCTGTGCTCCAGCTCCCAGCCGCTGATCGTGGCGATGCGCGGATAGACGAAGTTCCAGCCGTACTCGCTGACCCAGGTCTGGCCGCAATAGCTCATGTAGTCGTGGCGATCCGGGTCCAGCACGCGGTCGTCGCTCAGCACGTCGAAGCCCCAGACGTCGGTGTCGCCGTCGTTGTTGGGGTAGTCCGGGTCGGGGCCGCCCTCGCTGCCGCTGCAGAGCACGTGGTTGCGTCCTTGCTGGTGCCCCAGCTCGTGCACCGTGGTCAGTGCGTGCCGCCCCTCGTCGCGATACACGCCCCAGCCCGTGCGCTGGTTGGCCGCGCTGCGGTCGGGCCGGCCCAGGCTGGCCACGCCGGAGAAGTTGGGGCCGCCGTCGCACGGGCGGATCAGCGCGTAGTAGTACCAGCCGGGATCCGCATTGTCGGACTCGCGCAGCTGGCGCAACAGGGTGAAGATCGGCCCCGACGAGGTGGCCGATCCCTGGTAGGGCACCACTTCGTGCACCACGACCTCGACCTCATCGACCGGGTTCAGGGCGTAGATGCGCTCGCCGATGTACTGGGCCTCGGTCCGGGTGTCGAAGGCGATGGCATGCAGGTCCGGCGGCTCCGGACAGTCGGGGCCCAGGTCGTGATCGAGGGGCACCAGCATCACCCGCATCTTCATGTAGGTGTCGTCGACGCCGAGCTCGACGGCGCCCTCGAGGGGTAGGCGCGGGGCCGCGTCGGGCAGCGGTTCCAGGTTGCGGCTGTCATCGACCTCGAAGAGCTCGATGGCGTACTCCAGCTCCGGCACGATGGTGTCGCCGGGCAGGCGCCATACCAGACCATCATCCACGTTGTCGTAGTCGATGCTCTCGGCCGCCACCTGCGCACTGGCCTCGAGCGCTTCCTCGCTGCCGTCCGGGCGCGTGAGGGTCAGCACGGCGCGCACGGCGCGCGGCGTCCAATCGGGATCGATGGCCAGGGAGGCGCGCAACAGTCCCGGCCGGCCAGCGACAATCTCGGCCCTGCGGGCGTCGCGCTCGATCGCCGAGCCCCCCTCCGCCAGGGTGATGCGCACGCCCTGGTCGATGTAGACCGAGCCGACGCGCGCGCCGCGCAGGTGGTCGGCGGCGCAGCCCGGCGTGCGCTCCTGCTCACAGGCCGCGCTGCAGCTGGCGGCATCGCCTGTCAGGGTTCCGGTCGTGCAGGGATCGCCGTCGTCGCACTCGGTGGGGCAGCTCTCGAGCGGATCGCACAGCTCGCCCTCCTCGAGCACTCCGTTGCCGCACTGGGGCTCGCAGTCGGAGTCCTGGTTGCTATCACAGCCGGCTGGGCAGCATCCGTCGTCCGGGACGCAGGCCGCGATCGGCGTGTGCATGCATGCCGCGTCGCAGGTGGCCGCGCTGCCGGAGAGCGCGTCCTGGGTGCAGGCGTCTCCGTCGTCGCAGCTACTCGGGCAGGTCGCCGCCGGATCGCAGCTCTCCCCCTCATCGAGCTGGCCGTTGCCGCAGCTCTGCGGTACCGCGGTCGGCGCCTGTCCGCCGGCCGCGCCAGTCGGCGTCGCGTTGCCGGGCGTGTTCCCCGGCGCCTGTCCGGCGTTGGGCGCGGCACCGATGCCCGATGCCTCATTGCCCTGGCCGCCATCTTCACCCGAGCAAGCGGCCGATGCCGTCACCAAGGCCAACGCTCCCGCCGTGCGCGCGAGCCACCACACCATCGTTCCGGAGGCGAACCTCCGCGCCACCAGTTGCGCCATTGCGTCCTACCCGTCCGACCACGAGCCACCGAGCACCGGGGGCCACCCGCGCCCGAATCTAGTATGTGGGCGTTTGCGCACAAGCCGGGAATCCTCGGCCCGCAACAGTGCGGTCCGGGCCCTGGGCTAGAGCCCATCCCACAACCTCCCGTGGATGGGTTTCGGAGCGCGACGGCGTCGAGACGGGCATCGGCGAATCGAGGCAATGCGCGGGTGTTGTTGAGCGTGCGGTGATGGCCCGGGCGGCGCCGTCCCGCCCGAAGGGCGCCGCGAGGAGGTTGTGAGATGGGTTCCAGTGGGACGAGCTCTACGGCAAAGCGCTCAGGGGTCGTCCTCCTGCACCTCGACTTCCTGTCCGTGGCCGTAGAGAACCACCGAGCGACAGTTCATGGAGTGACGGAAGGCGCTGCGTCCGAACACCAGCCCATCGACCAACGTGGTCGTGATGCAAGCGGGCGCCCCTCGGGACAGTCCCCCAAGAAGCTATTGGCACGCGCGCCGTGCAGGTAGATGAAGTCGCCGACGCGGACGTGCGCGGTGGGCAGCACGCGCACGGCCCCGTCGACTTGCACGCCCACGTGGCACACCGGGGCCTCGTCGATGATCGCGTCGATGACGCTACGCGCGTGGGAGCCGCGACCCTCGCGCCGGCGCAAGGTAGAGCGATCGGTGACGGGCAAGCTGCTAGCGCCGCGCGTGCCTGAGGGGTTCGGCTGCTGCATGCCCGATCTTGGCGGGGCTCGACGTTCGACGGTAGGTACCCGGTCGGACGATCACGGCTAGACCGCAGGCCCGATGCGGATGGCGACCTACCCTGTGATTCGCGCTGGGGAATGAATGGGACCAGTTACGGGTTCGAGGCTGACGGCCAGAAGACGTTGTTCGTGGAGTGCAACGGATGCACCGGCAACTACGCGGCAGTGGGTCAGGGCCCGAACGCGAACCGGGCCGTCGTCTGCGCCGCCGTCCACCGGTCCGGCAGCTGGTTCGCCGCAACGGGCTGCCCCGATTCTGCGGTGCGACACGTCGTCTACATCCTGCACGGCTCCCATCTCTGACGCTGAGCCTAGCTGGGCTGTCGTGTGCATCGCGCTGCTGCACGAAGCACGCCGGCGGTCAGGCCCTGGGCCCTTCGACGATGGTAGTAGGCGCCGATTGCTCGAAGGGCGCCTCCTAGCTCAGGCGCTCCGACCCGCGCGCAGGCCGATGGTGCGGCCCGCCTGGGGTGGGCGCGGGAGCTTGCCATGGGCATCGGAGAGGTCGCGCAGGCGCGCCTGAAGCGAAGCATGCATCGGCGCCGCGCGACGTGTCGCCAGGCTCACGTGCAGGGTCATGTGCTCGCTGGTCGAGGCGAGGTAGCCCTGCTCCGCG
>JAPPOT010000718.1 GCA_028817855.1 Myxococcales bacterium | reverse complement strand
GCGGCGGGCAACGTGATCGCCGGCGGCACCACCGACGGGACAACGATCATGGTGCCCCGCTACATTGCGGCGACGGGTCTCGTCGACGGCTCCAACGGATTCAACGTCTCGGGCACTTTCTTCGATGGGACCGCGCCCAGCGCCGTGGCGATCGAGACCCAAGGCAGCGGCGACATCGTCGTCGGGGGCGTCAGCACGAACGACGACGACGACCTCTACATCATCCATCTGGCGCAGTGACGGCCAGGCTCGCGTGAGCCATCTGCGGCCACTCGCCACGAACGACGACAGCTACGTGCGTCCGCGCGCGAATCACACGCGCTCCCGGCCGGCTGGCCAATTTCCAGCGGGCCCCTGGCAGCAAGGCTGAGACCATGGGACATTGTCCGACATCTCCGTAGAGGGAGATGACACGGCCGGGGTGGATCGTTCGCGATGCGCCCCGGCTCTCTTTTTGAGCCCCCCCGCGAGCTCACACTGTGTGACTGTCCGCGTATTCGTGCGGATCATGCCCGCCGGCGGCGTGTGCAGGTGATCACCCACGCCACCAGCGCCAGCATCTGCAGCCAGCCCCCGCCACCGGCCGGCACGACCCGACAGCCCTCGTCCTCGGGCTCCTGGCGCGGCTGCGCGACCGGCCCCACCACGATCGGAGGGGGCGCTGCCGGCTGGCCCGTCACCGGGGACGAGGTCGCGCCTGTGGGCGCCGCGCCCGTGCCGGCGGCGCCCGGGGTCACGCCCGCAGGCGGCACGGTGGGCATCGGCACCGGCTCGGGCGGGCAGGCGAGGTCGTCGCCGCTGCAGTCCTGGTCGATCCCGTCGCCGCACACCTCGAGCGCGCCGGCATGGCGGCCGCCGTCGGCGTCGTCGCAGTCCACGTCGGCCCGCGCGCCGTCGCCGTCTGCGTCCGGGGGCAGCCCACAGACGTCGTCGGTACCCGCCGGCGTGCACCCCCACTCGCACGGTTCCTCACTGACCACACCCTCGAGGCAGCGCCGGCGCAGGGCCAGGTCCTCGCTGCAGGTCCAGACGTCGAAGGTATCGGGCGGACAGGCGGGCACCGGCGGCTCGCCGCACTCGGTCCCCGGCATCTGCCGGTAGGCACCCTGATCGAGGAAGAGCGTGGCTGCGGTGGGCGAGCACTCGCCGACATAGGGGTCGATCGGCGTGTAGCGCCCCGTCCCGAAGCTCGCCGCATCGCTCGGCTCGATGTGCAGGTGCGCCCCCGTGCTGCACCCAGAGCTGCCGATGAACCCGAGCAGCTGGCCGCACTCCACCGTGTCGCCCTCCGCCACCGCGATGCTCCCGCTCTTCATGTGGCCGTAGATCATCCGGTAGTCGCCGTGGTTGATCACCACCTGGTTGGCGAAGCCATTGCCGAAGCCGGTGCCGCAGTTGGCGCCTCCGCACTGGGTGCAGCGATCGAAGTAGCCGTCCTCGGTCTTGACCACCGTGCCCGCCCCCATCGCGACGACCGCGTTGTCGTCGTCGATCGCGCGGTTGCCACCGTTGAGCGAGTAGTCGCTGCCGGTGTGCCCGGAGTAGGTCGCGCTTCCGCAGTTCCAGTCGCGCGAGAAGCCGTGGTCGAAGTAGTACCACCAGCCGATGCAGCCATCGCACTCGACCGGGCTGCGCAGCTCCTGCGCCGCGACCGTGCTGGGCAAGCCCGCGAGGGCGAGCGCGGCCACGACAGCGGCGATCCCCATCCGGCTCATGGGCCGTCTCCTCCGATGGGCGCAACGACCGCTCCGGTCTCCGTATCGAGCGTCGGGAGCCCGCCCCCGACCGCGGAGAGGTCAGCGCTGTGGCGGGTCCCGTCCGCGGCCACCCACGCGACGCGCTCGCCCCGCACTTCGATCGCATCCGCACCCGTCGGCAGCGGCACGTGCTGCTCACCCCAGGGCTGACCGGTGCGCAGCTCGCAATTGGTCAGGCAGCGCGCGTCGCGCCCGGCCTGCGCGATCCACAGCCCGGCCACGCCGCCGTTGTCCGCGCCGACGAAGAGCACGCGCCCGTCGGGCAGGGGCGCCAGCACACCGGCGCTCGAGAGCCCGCTCGCCACGATCCGATCGCGACCCGAGACGTCGAGCACGTGCAGCTCCACGACCAGGTCGTGCACGCTCACGTAGATCAGCTCGCCATGGGGCCCCTGCACGGGTGGTGCACCGCTGCGACGGGCGAGCACGCGCTCGGCGCCGTCGGGGGTCACCAGCAACACCCGCCGCTCCAGGTCGACCAGCGCGACGCCGTCACGGAAGGGCGCCCACGCGGTCGCGCGCGGCGCAATGGGCACGCGCTCTCCGTCCGCACGCCGAAAGGCCAGGGTCAGCTGGGGCGCACCATCGCCACCGCGCGGCGTGGCGTCGATCTCGTCGATCACCTCGATGCCGGGTTGGGCGCGCGGGGCGGAGCTCGGCGCCATCGTGCCCTCACCCCGCGCACCGCCACACGCCGCAACCACAAGCAACCAGCCCCAGGCGCACGCACCACGCCCCATGGAGTCACCTCCCTTACCCGTCACCCGGAGCAGTTGCACCACGGCCGCCCCGGGCGCGGTAGATGTCCATTTCGACACCGGCTGGGTCGGTCACCCGGTTCACTGCCCGCGCGGGACCGCGCAGGTGCCCGAGGCACACCGCAAGGCTGCGGGGGCCTTCCACACGACCGGTGCTCCCGCTATGACCAGAACGTGAACTCGAAGCTGCTCATCGACGCGATCGTTCATCAGACCACCGTGCTGATCGCGCAGCTCTCCACCGCGTCCGGCATCCGCGCGCCGCTCGCCCACGTGGCCGATCAGGTCTTCCTCGAGCTGTCGCGCGAGATCGAAGCACAGGGCGTCTCGCGCAAGGTCGCCGCCGACATGTTCGGGCTGGCAATTCGCACCTACCAGAAGAAGGTCCAGCGCGTGACCGAGAGCGTCGTCGCCCACGAGCGCACGCTCTGGCAGTCGCTGCTCGAGCACCTGCAGGCGCGCGGCAGCTGCTCGCGGCGGGAGCTGCTCGAGAGCTTCGAGCGGGAGGACGCGATCGTGGTGGGCTCCCTGCTCAACGACCTGGTCTCGAGCGGGCTGGTCTACAAGACGGGCGCAGGCGAGACGACGATCTACGGCGTCACGCGCGAGCAGGATCTACTCCAGGCCCTGCGCGAGCAGCGGCGTGAGGCGCTGCCACCGCTGCTGTGGATCCTGGTCTACCGCAGCGACGGCGCCACCCTCGCCGGCCTGCACGAGCAGCTCAAGGTCGACGACGAGGAGCTGCTCGAGGGGCTCGCGACGCTCGAGACCCAGGGGCGCGTGCGCCGCGAGGGCGATGGCGAGGGCGCGCGCTACTACGCGGAGACCTTCCTCGTGCCGGTCGACTCCAGCGTGGGCTGGGAGGCGGCGGTCTTCGATCACTTCCAGACCGTGGTGCGGGCGATCGGAACCAAGGTGCAGCGCGGGGCCACGCGCTCCAGCCGGGACGACGTCGACGGCGGCGCCACCCTCAGCTTCGACATCCACCCGCAGCACCCGCACGCCGAGGAGGTGCTCGGGCTGCTCAAGCAGGTGCGCGCGCTGGCCAACGAGCTGTGGGACCGCGTGCAGAGGCACAACGAGGCCCACGGCATTCCGGAGGAGGGCCGCTCGGAGGTCAGCTTCTACTTCGGCCAGTGCGTCACGCCCGCCGACGAGGAGGTCGCGTGAGCGCCCACCCAGTGCCACGACGGGGAGGCTCTGAACCTCCCCGGCCTGTCTCGAACGCACTGGCGAAGGCCGCCGCATGGCTGGCCGTGGTCGCCGTCGTCGCCGCCTGCGACCCGGATGCCCCCGAGCCGAGCACGCCGAGCGTGGGCACGAACTCGAACTGGCTGCGGGCGTGCGCGCCCGAGGATCCCTGCGGCGATCCCCCCGAGTGCCGGTGCGGAGCCTGCACGCTGCCGTGCGAGAGCGACGCCGACTGCGGGGGACTCGCGAACGCGCGCTGCGCCGACGGGGACGGCCTGGCGGTGTTGGCGGAGTGCGGCGCCTCGACCGATGTGCCGGGAGCCGGCTTCTGCCTGCCGCGCTGCGCCCCGGGAAGCTGCGACCAGGGGCAGGCCTGCATCGACGAGGCCTGTGTGCTCGCCCCCCTTCCGGACGTGCCCTTCTGCGATCCGGTCGCCGATCCCGAGCCCAACGCGCGTGCGCTGGAGGAAGAGCTGCTGGCGCGGCTGCAGGACCTTCGCGCAGCCGGCGGCAACACCTGCGGAACGACCGCGCCCGCTGCGCCAGTGGCCGGGCTGCGCTTCGACGCGCGGCTGGTGTGCGCGGCCCGCGTGCTCGCTGCCGACCTGGCCGTCACCCGCGCACTGTCGGTCACCGACTCCGACGGGCGTGATACGCGCGACCGATTGACGGCCGCCGGGCACATGCCCAGCCTGTGGGCGGACGGTTTCGCGCTCGATCCCGCGGACGCCACGCAGGCCCTCGAGCTGATGCGGACCGACGACGGAACCTGTCAGCGCCTGACCGACGGGCGCTACGACGCGGTCGGCGTGGGCGCCGCGGACGGCGTGCTTGTGATCACGATCGCTGCCGATCCCTAGGTGGCTGTGGGTGGCCCTCTGACGTTCCCGCGTGAGGTCCCATACTGCACTGAACATTAGCCTAGAGTACGTACAGGGTTTCCAGGATTTCTCGATTTAAACCTTTGATGGCGCGGGGGGGTTCGTGCATCCTACTGGCCGTCGTCAATGGACCGGATGGCGGCGGCGTAGGGGCGGAACCCAGAAGGGGGATCGAGGTTGTCTGATCGACCTGGCAAGGACGATGTTCGCAGAGCATTGCAGCAGCTGCGCCCGGGGGCGGGACACGCGGTGTTGCTCGTGGAGCCGAACCCCGATCTGCAGTCCAAGCTCGCCCGATTAGTCACCGTTCACGGACACCGTGTAATCGGGACCAGCAGCCTGGACGGCGCGCTCGCCCTGCTCGAGGCCTTTCCCGTCGATTTGGTGCTCCTGGCGGAAGAGGTCTGCGGCCACGACCCGACCTCGGTGGTCGCCGAGCTCGTGAGCATCCGCCCGCATGCGCGCATCGTGATCATGACCGCTCCCGAGCCGGCCGAGTCGGGCGTGCGCCCGGCGCGCTTCGAGGCCCTGGAGTACGCCCCGCGGCCGTTCGATCCGGAAGCCCTCGATGCTCTGATCGGCTGACCGGGGTCAGCGCGCCGCCCCCGACCCCCCCCGCGGTCTCTGGGCGACCGTCCC
>JAPPOT010000523.1 GCA_028817855.1 Myxococcales bacterium | reverse complement strand
GTCGTGCACCACGAGACCAACCGCGGCATCGAGGGTGGATGGCGCAGCGGGCTCCAGGCCAGCCAGGGCAGCTACGTCTGCTTCATGGACGCGGATCTGCAAAACCTTCCAGAGGACGTCTGGCGCCTGTACTCCGAGATCCGGTTCAGCGGCCTGGACATGGTGCAGGGCTACCGCAGTGCGATCGGCCGACTGCGAAACTCGCGCTACCTCCTCAGCAAGGGGCTCAACATCATGCTCAATCTCTTGATGGGCATGAGGCTCCGGGACAACAAGTCGGGGTTCGTGATCGCGACACGCGAGTGCATGGAGGACGTGCTCGAACACCAGTACCGCTACGACTACTTCCAGACGTTCATCACCGTGGCGGCCCATGCCAAGCGATACTCGATCGGGGAGATCGAGACGCTCTTCGTGAATCGCCTGGCCGGTGAGTCCTTCATCAAGAAGTGGCCACTCCGGCTGGTCTCGCGCGTGTTCATCGACGTCATCAAGGCCTTCTTCGAGTACCGTGTCTTCCGCAAACGCCGCAGTGTGATCGGCGAGCACCTCGCCGCGCATCCGCCAAAGCGCCGGGACGCGCCGCTACGGGGCCTGCGCGCGCTCGTCTTCCACCTCTTCTTCCTGACCATGCCACTACACAAGTGGCTAATCTCCTCCAACGCGAAGTGGCTGCTTGCGCGCTTGAAGGAGAGTCAGTGGCTCGAGCCCACCGAGGTCAAGACGCTGCAGGAGCGCCGCCTGCGACGACTCGTACGCCATGCGTATCGAACGGTTCCCTACTACCGGAACATGATGGATGCCCAGGGCATTCGGCCGGAGGAAGTTCAGACACTGGAAGACCTGCGCAGCTTCCCGCTGCTCGGCAAGGACGACGTGCGCAAGAACCTCTACTTCGACCTGTTCGCCAGCGACCACGACAAGAGCCAGATGCTTCGCATCGCCACCAGTGGCTCCACGGGGGAGCCCTTCGTGATCTACGTCGAGCGCAGCCAGCTCGAGATGCGTTGGGCCTCCACATGGCGCGCCACGGAGTGGACGGGCTGGCGCTTCGGCGACAGGCAGGCACGACTGTGGCACCAGACTCTCGGCATGAGCTGGTCGCAGATCGCACGCGAGCGCATCGATTCTTGGTTCATGCGCCGGCTGTTCATCCCTGCCTACGACCTCACCGACGAGAATCTACCGCACTTCATGCGGAAATTGCGACGGCACAAGCCCACCCTCGTCGATGGCTACGCGGAGTGCTTCAACTTCCTCGCCTACTACGCCCGGACCCACGAAGTTGAAGGAGTGCGCCCAAGGGCGGTGATGTCCTCGGCGCAGGCCTTGCCTGAGCAGGTGCGCCGCACGATCGAGGAGCAGTTCCACACCCGCGTCTACGACAAGTACGGGAGTCGTGAGTTCTCTGGAATTGCCTACGAGTGCGAGCAGCAGGAGGGGCATCACGTGCAAGCCGAGAGCTACATCGTCGAGTTGCTCAAGGACGGCCGTCCCGCGCGTCCCGGCGAGGTCGGCGAGGTCGTAGTCACCGACCTGAACAACTTCTGCATCCCCCTGATTCGCTACCGCGTCGGTGATCTGGCAACGGCCATGGACGCGTGGGAACCCTGCGCCTGCGGCCGCGGCCTGCCCCGCATCGGCGACATCCAGGGGCGTACACAGGCGATCGTCGTGTGCGAGGGCGGCAAGTGGCTTCCTGGCACGTACTTCTCCCATTTCTTCAAGGACTACGATCACATCGTGCGGCAGTATCAGGTCGTCCAGCAGCAAGAAGGCGCATTCGAGCTCAAGATCGTTAAGGGATCGCAGTTCAACGATCAGGGGTTCTACGAGGAGCTGATGCCCGCGCTGCGCCAGACTGTTGGTCACAACATGCAGATCGACGTACAGTTCGTCGACGAGATTCCCCTGGGCCGCACAGGGAAGCGGCAAGGTGTCGTCTCGCGCCTGGGACTGGACTTTCAGGCCATCGAGGCGGCCGAGGGCAACGGAGGCGTGCCCTCGTGAAGGAGCGGGCTCCACCCCAGAGCGCCCTCGGCCTCGCGGCACAGGAGGAGCAGTGGCCGCGCGGCGTGGTGTCCTTCCTGCCGGAGCGTGACGGCGAAGCGCCAGGCTTCGATCCGGAAAACCTCACGGCGATCGCGGAGCTCGAGCACAACTTCTGGTTCGAGCACCGGCGTGGTGTGATCCTCGACTGCCTCGAGCGGCACGCCAACCGCGACCATCGCGGGCTCGAGTGCGGCTCGGGGACGGGAAACATGGCAGCCTTCCTGCGCGACCACGGCTTCGACGTGCAGCCCTCCGACATCGACAGGCGCGGGGCAGAGCACGTGCTCGCCAGGGGCTTCACGCGGGTCTTGCTACTCGATCTTCGCGTGGTGCCGTTTCGCGAGCGCTACGACTGGGTTGGCATGTTCGACGTGCTCGAACACATCGACGACGACCAGCTCGCGCTCCACAATGTTGCGGAGATGCTGCGTCCTGGCGGCCTCGTACTGCTCACCGTGCCCGCCCATCGACTGCTTTGGAGCCGGTTCGATGAGCTGAACTACCACCGGCGCCGGTACTCGAAGCGCACGCTCGCTGGTCTCCTGAAGCACACTGGCTTCGACGTCCTGGAGCTTCGCTTCATCTTCTCGTTTCTCTACGGTCCCATGCTCGTACGTCGCCTTCTGTCACCGGCAACCGGCGGAGCGCCGACTACCGACGAGTTTCACAGGGCCGCGCGTACGGGCTCCGCGGGACATTGGGTGGCACGCCGATTGTGCGCGGGGGAGCGGCGCGCCTTGCGGCACGGTCTCGCGCCCCCCCTGGGCGGAAGCTTGCTCGTGGTGGGACGCAAGCGTTGACACGACTGTGGCAGGCTCTCGAGTTGGCGTATGATCGGGACGTTCCTCGTCCCGCGGCCACGGTGCGGACGGCGGGGCGCTCCTGACGGTGGCGGTGAGGCCAGGTTGATCGACGTGGGCGAAGGACATCGAAGTGTCGGGGCTCGCCTCGCAGCACTGTCCGAAGGCTTCAGCGGTTGGCTGCTCGTGCTGTGCGTCGCGATGCTGGCGTGGCTCGCGCTGGCGACCGCCGGGCGGCTTCCTGGCGTCGACGTGCCACAGCACGTCCTGGTGCTACAGCGCATGCTGGACGGGCCGTCCGAAGTGCACACCATCCGCTGGGTTGTTCCCTACACGCTCGAATTTGCCCTCGCGCTGCCATTTGCCGCGTGGCTCGGACCTGCGGAGGGAATCTGGATCGTCACCGCGCTGTCCATCGCTCTGCTGCCGGTCGGGGCGGCCACGCTGGCGACCGTCCTCCGCAAGCCACCCCTGTTCGGCATCTTCGGCCTGCCCGCCGCCTTCTCCACCACGGTGGCGTGGGGATTCGTCGCCCAAGTGCTGAGCGCGGCGTTCTTCGCATTCTCGACGGCGGCGACGATTCACTACTGTCGGGGTCCCTCGGCCGGGCGCGGCTTGCTACTCGCCGGAACGTTGACCTTGACCTACACCGCGCATTCGGTGGGCTGGGTCCTGGCGCTGCTACAGTGCTGGATAATCCTGCTGGTCTGGCTGCCGCGCCCGACGATTCGCTC
Source organism: Myxococcales bacterium (assembly GCA_028817855.1). GTDB lineage: Bacteria > Myxococcota_A > Polyangia > Polyangiales > JAFGIB01 > JAOUOP01. The sequence continues at coordinate 1,650 of JAPPOT010000523.1, read as the reverse complement.
CCTCTGGCCGCTCGTGCTGGGCACGGCGACCACACTGGCCCTCTACAACGCCTGGATTTTGAACAAGCGAAGGCCCTGGGCGGATGGCGTGCCCGCGGCCATCTACTCGGGACAGGAAGTGGGCCTCGCGCAACGCATCTCCGAGTTGCCGCTGGCCTTTAGCGAGTTTGGGCGTACTGGCGGGCTCCTACTGCCGGTGTTGTTACTTCTGGTCGTATTTGCCGCTTTCGTGTTCCTCGGCTACCAACACCTGCTCAGGGCGCTACGCCGGCTTCATCGACTGTCGGCCCGGCGGAGTGGGACCTCGGCCCCGCCCTCGCTCAAGCGATGGCTCAGGCGATTTGGTCCGAGCATGGCCTGGGCATCGGCCGTGCTCGGATATTTCATCGTTCCCCTTTGGGTCGGCGGCATCCTGATGGTCTATCCGCGCCTGATGGTTTTCGCCGCCGTACTGACACCCGCGGCGGTGCCCGCGCGGGCGACGCGCGGCATGCGGTGGCTGGCGCTCTTCGCGCTGCTTCCGAGTCTGTGGCTGATCTCGAGCGCCCGCGCCGAGGGGATTGCCTTCGCCGAACGCACGCGCTGCCTCGAGGTTCTCGCAGCGCAGGTGCGTCAGGGCGAGGCGCTCCTTCAGCTCTGGTGGGACGTTCCGGACCGGTACCGCCTGCCTGTCGAGCTTCATCTCTCCGCCGAGGTCGCCGCCCGGGCACGCGGCAGCATTGGCAAGGACTTCACGGACTACGGTGGCAACCCGGTGGTCTACCGGAGCGGATTCGACCGCATCGTGGTCCCCTCGAACCTGATCTGGGACGGGAACCTCTACAGCCATTCGGAGCACGGAGAGGAGTTCACCGCCTGGTGGGTGGTCGCGCCTGGCGAGCGCATCCCCTCGCTACTCCGCGGAATCTTCGGCCATGACGAATCCCTGCAGGCGCGGGTCTGTGGAAACTACGCACTCGTGACGGACCTCAGCGTCGAGCCGGGCGGGAAGCCAGCTCGCGTGTTCACCCCACACCGCCACCCGCCCGGCGAGGCCTGCACCCTCGAGCGCCACGGCATGGTGCAGTAGCGTGGCTGGCCGGTCCGGAGCGGAAGCACCTGCGCCAGGATCGACCCCAGCGATAGCCCGGTTGGCAGCGACCACGCGAGCGCGGCCGAGGGCGGGGCCAACTGTGCATCGCGCGCGGGTGGATCCGGCCGGCACGGCACGGCGCTGCCCTCTACGATCCGCGGACACTCGCTACGCTCCGATCGAGCAGGAGCGTCGGCAGTCAAGATCCATCTGATCGCGCGCCGGTCGCGCCTGACTCACGTCGGCTTGCTGGGACTGCGCGGCACCTCGCTAAACGGCCGGTCCCGATCGAGGGTCTGCTCGCGCGGCATCTTCAGCACGCGCTCCGCGATCACGTTGGCGGCGATCTCGGTCGTTCCACCGCCGATGCACATCGCCTGGCGGATCAGGAAGTCGGTGCCCCACTCCGCCAGGTCGCCGTCGTCGTCGCTCCACACCCCGCCCGCTTCACCGGCCAGCTCGAAGGCGATGGTGGTGCGACGCGCCTCCGCCAGCCCGATGAAGAGCCGCGCGATGGCAGAGGAATGAGCCGACATCGTCCGGGTCGCGAGACCACGCCCGCGCCGACGCCGCAGCGC
>JAPPOT010000652.1 GCA_028817855.1 Myxococcales bacterium | reverse complement strand
AAACCGGAGGCGTAGCTGCGCTACGTCGAGGATTTTCCCGAGGAGGTAAGCCGCTGCTGGGCGAACCTCGGCGATTCCCCATCAGCTTGAGATCCACCGACTCAGAAGCCGCGGGTGCCGTCTTCCAGCTGGATGCCCAGGCTGTTGAGCGCCATCGAGACCAGCGTGTACTGGCCGACCGTGAAGATCAGGTCCAGCACCTGCCTCTCGTCGTAGCGCTCCCCCAGCGCCTTCCAAGTTGCGTCGCTGATGAACTGGTCGTCGTGCAGCTCGTCGGCCGCGCGCAGCAGCGTGGCGTCGAAGGGGTCGATACCCTCAGCCTCCGGGCCGGCCTTGATGCGCTCGATGTCGTCCTCGGTCAGCCCGGAGCTCAGTCCGATGCGCACGTGCTGCCCCCACTCGTAGCCGGAGCGGCAGCGCCACCCGGTGCGCAGGATCAGCAGCTCCCGCTCGCGTGGCGACAGCGTGTTCTTCGCCAGGATGTGGGCGCCGAAGACCAGCCAGCGCTTGGCCAGCTTGGGATAGCGCGCCAGCGTGCGGTAGATGTTGAGCACCGGCTGCCCGGGCTTGCTGCCAGTGTACTTGCGCACCTCGTCGGGTACGTCCTCGGAGGGCAGGGGCGGGATACGCGGCTCGGACAGTCTCATCGGTTCTTCGCGGTCGTGGGGGCTAGGTGCTGGGTGCGGGCGGCGGATTGCTGTGGCTGCGCTCGATCGCGTCACGCAGATCCATCAGCTCCCCGAGGGCGCTCTGGGCGAAGCCGCCGATGCCGACGATGGCGAGGACGCACAGCACGGGAAGGACTGGCAGGTGCCCGATCTGAATCAGCGACCAGCCGCACAGCACGGCCCCGGCCAGCGGCAGCCCGACCAGGGCGAGCAGGTTGAGCACGCCGTTGCCGAGCCCGACGCGCGGCAGGTCGTCGGCGTTGGGGCGGTCGAAGGGGTTGTAGGTGCTGCCGACGCCGCGGGTGCGGCGCGAGATCTGCCCCAGGAAGAGCAGCGGTAGCAGCGGCGCCAGCTGCAGCAAGGTCATGCCGCCCAGCTTGAAGCTGCCGACCGAGACGTGGGCGTAGTGCCAGCTGAAGCGCTCGCCCAGCAGCGCGATACCCTGCTCCGCGGTGCCGTCCTTGATGGCGTCCCACAGCCCCTGATCCTTGGCGACCGGGAAGCCAGCGTTCTCGAGGTGCGGCACGGCGACGGTGCGCCGCTTCAGCTCCACCGGGAGCTTCAGCGTGAGCGTCTTGCCTTCGGGCTTCTGGGTCAGGCGCGCTTCGACCACGCCGAAGTCGCCGCCGTCGGGCGCGTGGCCGTCGAAGGCGCCGGCGGCCTTGGCGAGCTTGTCGTAGGCGTCGCGCCTGGCATCGCGGTCGGCATCGGCCTTGACCATCACCTCGCGCGTCTCGAGGCGCTTCTTGTTGGCGCGCCCGATCGCCTTCCAGGTGGCCTTCCACTTGCGCCGCGCCTCCCACAGCTCAGTGGCGGACTCGTGCTTGGCGGTGGCCTGCTTGAGCGCGGCGTTGGCGTCGATCAACGCGAGTCGCGCCTTGGCCGCCTGCTGCTCGCGCGCGACTTCCTCGGGTTTGGCCGCCGCGCGCGTGAGCTCGAGGGCGACCAGCTCGTAGCCGCTGCCGCCGCGGCGCGCCAGGCGCCAGCCCAGGGCGGTGCCGATGCTGGCGGCATCCGGCGATGCGATCTCGAGCGCGGCACCCGGCTGGTTGAGCGCCTCCACCGAGGCCAGGGTGGCGAGCTCGAGCGCGGCCCGGGGCTGGATCGGCTTGGCGCCGGAGGAGACGGTCAGCGCGGGCACGCCCTTGCCACCGGCCTTCGCCGCCGCCCGGGCCGGCTGCACCAGGCCCTGCTGGGCGGCGTGGGCGAGCAGGTTCTCCTCCAGCTTTTCGCGCGGGAACCCGGAGCGGAAGCCCTCCAGCTCCTCGAGCGCGGCCATCGTGGCGCGGTTGTCGCCGATCGGGATGCCGATCGGGATCACGACCAGGGCCGCGATCACCGTCGCCCAGAACATCCGTGAGACCGCTTCGATCCGCTCCTTCACGCCGCGTCTCGTCCTACCTGCTTCGCGCGGCCCGTCCCACCGTCCGCCCCAGAGCCACTACCGTGAATCGGAGCGCGATCGCAACGGATCTCCCGCCGTGTGCCCTCGAGCGCGGCGACATGAGCGCAAGAATGCACGCTTTTCCCGCTCTGCGTCACCACAACAGCGGGGGGCACCGTTGCCTTCGAGAGCTGCTAGCCCGGATATTGGACCGATCCGCACGTCCTCGCACAACCGCCCGACTCCACAGCGCTTCCGCCTCGGTCGCGAATACACACCGTATGGGCTCCACTCACCCAAACCCCTGCGCAGCCGATCGCTTGCACGATCTTCGCGCGCATCGGTCCAACATCCGGGCTAGAGTCCCCCCATGCGAGCCCTCTTGCCCCTGATCTGCCTGGTTGTCGGCTGCAGTGGGATGGAGCCCTACGAGGGCGGTGGGGCGCCGAGCGCGGCCACTGAGCCCACGGCCGCAGAGCCGGCTGCCGGCGCGGAGCCGCCCACGGCCGCCGAGCCGTCCCCGGTCGAGGCCGCCGAGGTCTTCATCGACGTCGCGGCGTTCGAGGCGGCGCGCAGCGCGGGCGCCACCGTGCTCGATGCGCGACCCGGCGACGCCTATGAAGGCGGCCACGTGCCGGGCGCCTTCCACACGCCCTGGGAGCGCTTCGTCGACGGCGAGCAGACGGGCCTGTTGAGCGACGACCAGGCCCGGCTCGAGCGAGAGCTCGGCCGCGCGGGGGTCGAGCCCGAGCGTCCGGTGCTGGTGTACGGCCAGTGGCAGGAGGCCTGGGGCGAGGAAGGGCGCATCTTCTGGATGCTCGAGTACTTCGGCCACCGGGACGTACGCGTGCTGTCGGGCGGCGTCGCGGCCTACGAGGCCGCCGGTCACGCGCTCAGCACCGAGGTGCCCGCGCCCGCGAGCGGCAGCTTTGCGATCCGCCCGCGTCCCGAGGTGCGCGCCACCGCCGAGGAGATCCAGCAGGCGCTCGACGGCGGCGACGTCGTGATCCTCGACATCCGCACGCTGGCCGAATACGAGGGCATGACGCCCCACGGTTCCGACCGCGGCGGCCACATCCCGGCCGCGGTGCACTTCCACTGGCGCGATATCTTCACCGACGCCGGTGCGCTGCTACCTGCCACCGACGTGCGCGCCCACTTCGCCCAGCTCGGCATCGGCGACGACACGCTCGTCATCACCTACTGCACCGGCGGCATCCGCTCGGGCTTCATCTACGCGGTCATGCGCTCGGTCGGCTACCCCAACCCCCGGAACTACGACGGCTCCTGGTGGGAGTGGTCCTCCCGCACCGAGCTTCCCGTCGAACGCTAGGGGACGCGGTCACGAGATTGGCCTGGCCGAGGCCCCGCGCGCTTTGAAGGTTCCGCGGCAAGAGTTACCTGTTGAGCCGTGCAACATTGCGGCTGCAGCGCATCGCATCCGTCGGGCTGGCTTGAACTGTATGGCCGAAGAGGCCGGACGCGGTAGGCTCTCGTCGTGAGCGCGGGTCCGGGCATGGCCGCCCTCGAGGCGCGGGTCGAGGAGACTGGCGGCGGCCGAGCCAGCGAGCGCGAGCACATCGATGCGCTCAGCGATCTGGCGTTCGAGCTGCGCTTCCAGCAGGTCAGCCGCGCGTCCGACCTCGCCTCACAGGCGCGGGAGCGGGCGATCGCCAGCGGCTACAAGCGGGGTCAGGCCTACGCGGCGCGCACGATGGCGATGACCAGCGTCGCTCAGCAGGGGATGCGAGTGCCCTTCGAGCTGCTGGAGGAGGCCAAGCGCCTGTTCGACGAGGAGGGGGAGGACGCCGGGCGCGCCGGCGCTCGCGACGGGTTGGCCACGGTCTACGAGGTGATGGGTGACTTTCCCGCGGCGCTGTCGTGCGCGCTCGAGGCGCTCGAGATCGCCCGCGCCATCGGCGACCCCGCGCGCCAGGGCTACGCGCTGAGCAGCGCGGGCGGCATCCTGGCAGCGACCGGCGACGTCGATGGTGGCGTCGAGCGGTTGCGAGAGGGCCTCGAGCTGTTCGAGGGCGCCGGGCACCTGACCGGCATCGGGCGCATCTGCATGAGGTTATCGAGCGTGCTCAACGGGGCCGGCCGGCCGGAGCAGGCGTGGGCCTACGCCACGCGCTGTCTGGAGGTGGGACGGCAGGCCGACAATCGCTTCCTGGTCGCCGATGGCCTCGGGGCGCAGGGCGAGGCGGCGCTCGTGCGCGGCGACTCGGAGCAGGCCGAGGCGCTGCTGCGCCAGGCGATGGAGGCCTTTCCACCCGAAGCTCGCGAGAGCTTTTGCTATCGCACGCAGCTGCGGCTGGGGCACCTACTGCTGCAGCGCGGGGCCCTGCAGGAGGCGGAGCAGGAGCTACGGGACGCGCTCACGCGCATCGACGTGCTCGGCGTCTCGCCCGCAGACGCCGCCAGCGCCCACGAGCTGCTCTCGCAGGTGCGCGAGCAGCAGGGTGCGCTTGCCGAGGCGCTCGCGCACTCACGCGAGGTGCAGCGCCTGCGCGAGGAGGCGGCCCAGCTCGAGGCCCGCGATCGCGTGGCCCAGGTCGAGGCGCGTGCCGAGATCGAGGCGGCCAAAAAGGACGCGGAGATCCACCGGCTGCGCTTCGTGGAGCTGCACGCGATGCAGTCGCAGCTGGTCGAGGCCGAGAAGATGGCTCTGCTCGGCAAGCTGGCCGCCGGCACCGCCCACGAGCGGCAGCTGCGGCCCGTGCCGGACATCCACGGCGGCCCGCGCGAGCTCAACCACGCCTTCATGACGATCCTGCAGAACGCGGTCCAGGCGATCGACGGCTCCGGCAGCGTGCGCCTCGCCACCTCCCACGCCGACGGGCGCGTGTTCGTGCGCATCTCCGACACGGGCCGCGGCATGGACGCGCAGGAGCTGGCCGCGCTCTTCGACGTGGGCTTTTTCCGAGAGCGGCGCGCGCACGAAGATGCGTCTGGGCCTGTCGGCGGCCTACGCCGCGGTGAAGGCCCACGGCGGCACCCTCGAGTACGAGAGCGAGCCGGGCGCGGGGACCGTGGCGACGGTTGGGTTGCCGGTGACCTAGGGCCGGTCCCGGACTCGGTCCCGGCCTCGGACTCTGTGTCGGTCCCGGTCCCGGCCTCGGCCTCGGACTGGGACTCGGTGTCGGTCACGGTCACGGTCAGTCACGGTCACGGCGGTGGGAGCCGGATGAAC
>JAPPOT010000880.1 GCA_028817855.1 Myxococcales bacterium | reverse complement strand
GGCGCCGAGCATGTGTAGCTTCGGGCGCCGGACCGGGGGCGCCGTGGCCGGTCCGAAGTCCTTTATGGCGAGTAATCCGACGTAGCGCCCGTAGCCCCACTTCTCGTGGTCGCCGAGGGCGTAGCCCTCGACTCGGGTGGGGTCCTGGAAGCTGCGCGGCTTGCCGTGGTCGCTCTTGATCACCACCAGCGAGCGCTCCAGCACGCCCAGCGCTTCGATCCGATCGAGGAAGCGTCCAGCCTGGCGCAGCACGCAGTGGGTCTCGTCGACCACCGCTTCCGGGGTCTGGTGGGAGCGGTACCAGGCCTCGTCGTCCCCGCGGAAGCGGCAATCCCGGTCGAAATCCACGTTGAAGTGGGTGTGGGTGAAGTGATGCAGCTGGGCCACGGGCTCGGGGCCCGCGGTGGTGAGGCCCTCCACCCAGATGTCGAAGTCCAGCACGTCCCGGTCGTAGTGGCGATCGGCGTGGCGCGTGGCCTCGATGCGATGGGCGACCTCGGGCAGCTGGGAGGGATGCAGGCGCCGCACCTGGGCGCTGAGCCAGTCGGCGGCATCGCCGCGGATCACCGCAAAGCGCGTGAAGGTGCGGACGAGGCCGTAGTTCAGCACCTCGAGCGGCTCCACCACCAGCTCTCGCGACAGGCCCCCGCGCACGATCGCGCCGCGCTCGTCGGCGAACCACAGGGGCTCGGGTCCATAGGCGGCGACGCGGAAGCCAGCGCTCGCGAGCCGGTGGGTGATGAGATCCTCGCGCCTGACCTCGGCCAGCTCCTCGACGGTGCCGAAGCGGTCGCGGTGGTTGTCGTTGCCCAACGCCGTGCCCAGCAGCGATGGCGCCGTGGAGGCTGCGCTGCTCAGCGTCTCCGTGTACAGCTGGAAGCCACGGAAGCGCTCCGCCAGCTCGGGGTCGCGCTCGAGCACCTCGAGTGCCGCCGGCCCCGGGATGCCATCGAAGCTCAACACGAAGACGTTGCGCTCGGTGGAGACCCCGAAGGCGGCATCCGGATCGTGCGCGGGCCGGCCCACGGTAGCGACCGTGTAGACCGCCAGTAATGCGTTGAGCGTCACGAAGGCCGCCACCGCCAGGTCCAGGTTCTTCCCCACCCGCGTGCGCGACACCCACAACATCGCCAGCGACAGGGCCGAGACGATCGCCACGTTTACCGGGTTCGAGGGGATGTGGCGGGGGCTGAGCAGGGCGCTGCTCTCGCACAGCGGCAGGAAGAACCCCGACCACAGCATGCTGTAGACGGCCAGCCGGCAGAGGCCGACGAAGGCCCGGGTCACCCACGGCGTCGAGACGGCGCCACCCACCGCACGCAGGAAGACATGAAGCGCGACGCCGAGCGCGACCAGGTACGCGAACGTCACCGGCGACAGCAGCGCGAAGCTCTGCCGGTTGTTGCTCACAACCGCGGCAGGCACGGCGAAGCACAGCAGCGCGGGCAGCAGCACGTAGGAGAGATCCCACGCACCGCTCCAGGACCCCTGGGCTTCCCTGGATGGGTCGGCGACGTCCGGCGCCGCGCGCGCCGTGCCGGAGCCGGAAGGCGATCCCATACCCCCGGGATCCTACGAAATCTCAACGGGGCGCGCCCAGCAACCGTCGCGCAGGCCGCGCAGACCGGCCGAAGCTCGGCGGTGCGCCTCTCACCGACATGGAAGGGCACGTGGCATGGCACGGAGCCGGAACCCGTGGGAGACGTCGGGTGTCGCGCTGCGTGCATCTCGGGACCGCGCACCTGCCGGCGGTGCTCGTTGCCCCGCCCCTGCCAAGGAATTGCCAACTCGGCACGAAAGCTTCCGCCGCCGGCGCGCAGTAGCGTCCACCCTGGTTGTCAGTGAGCTCGCCACCCGAGCTGCACCGGGCCGTCGTGGCTCCGGCGCCGGGTGCTGCGGCGTGGGGCTCGTGCGGCCCCGAAGGAGATCGGCCGGATGTCGTTCATCGCCCAAACCACCCGAACGCTCCCGTGCGGGGCCGCCCTCCTGACGCTTCTGGTCGCGGCGTGCAGCAGCGAGCCCGAGCCCGCCGCGCCCGGTCCCTTCGAGCAGGGCCCGCCCCAGCCCACCACCGGTGCGCCGAGCGCGCAGCCGACCCCCGGGACGAACACGCCGGGAGGGATGCAGCCGACGGCTCCCGGGGCAGAGCCCACCACCAACGCGGGGACCTCCGGAGGCGACGTACCTCCGGCCGACGTGAGCGACGAGCCGACCGACACGCCTGCGCCCGCCGGCGTGAGCGAGTGGCGCATGATGGGCTACGACCTCGGCTCCACCTTCTTCAACACCGCCGAGAGCATGCTCACCAAGGACAACGCGGCGATGCTCGAGGAGGCCTGGTCGGTGGACCTGGGCGGCAACGTCTACGGGGCCGCGCTGCAGGTCGGCGATCGCATCTACGCATCAGGGCCCTCGACCGTGCGCGCCTTCGACGCCGCCAGCGGCAACGAGCTGTGGAGCACGCGGGTCCCGAGCACCGCCTCGCTCGCCTACGAGGACGGCACGCTCTACGCCAACAACAACGGCTCGGAGATCGTGGCGCTCGAGGCCGAGGGTGGCACCGTGCTCTGGACGCGGCCGGGCAATCCCGACTCGACGGCGGATGGATCCTCCTCGCCGCTCGTGGTCGGCGACCTGATCGTGATCGGCGGATCGAACGGCAGCATCGAGCTGGGCTTCGGGACCTTCCGGGGCTTCCTCGCCGCTCTGGACCGCGCCACCGGGGACTCGCGCTGGGTCGAGTACACGGTGCCCGACGGTGCGCAGGGCGCGTCGATCTGGTCCTCGCCGTCCGCGGACCTGGAAGCGGGTGTCATCTACGGCAGCACCGGAAACAACTACGGGCGCCCCGCGACCGACACCTCCGACGCGCTGATCGCCTTCGACATGCAGACCGGAGCGATCCTCTGGAAGAACCAGCGCGTGGAGAACGACACCTTCGGCGGCGGCTCCGGCCCCGACGCCGACTTCGGTGCCAACCCGGTGCTGTTCGAGGCGATGGTCGACGGCACGATGACGAAGGTGGTCTCCGCCGGCAACAAGGGCGGCGCCGCCCACGCCGTGCGCGCCGACGATGGCACGCTGCTGTGGACGCGCGAGCTCTGTGGGGGCACGGCCGACGGCAGCCGTGGGATCTTCACGAACTCGGCGTGGACCGGTCAGCACATGCTCTTCGCCTGCAACGAGGGCAGCCGCGCCACGCTCTACGCCCTCGATGGCGCGACCGGCGACATCGGCTGGATGCGCTCGCTGCCTGGCCTGGTGTGGGGGCGCACCGCGGTCGCCAACGGCGTCGGCGTGGTCGGCACCGGCAACACCGTCGAGGTCTTCGACGTCGACACCGGGACGGTGATCAAGAGCTTCCAGTCCAAGGGCGGCACCGTGGCCAGCACCATCACGATCGCGAACGGGCGCATCGCCTTCGGCGAGGGACTGAGCTGGTCGTCGGGCGTGCGCGGCTCGATGCTCACCGTGCTCGCGCTCCCCTGAACGGTGATGGCGGTGAAGTTGCACGCCGACAGCGCAGGTCCGGTCGTGGTCGTGGCGGTCGTGGCCATCGCCCTCGGCGGGTGCAGCTCCGGGGCTTCACCCGAGGCGTCACCTGCCCCCGCGCCGCCGACGGCAGAGTACGTGCCCGCCAAGCCGTGGAGCTCCCGGCACGAGCCGGAGCTCAGGGTACCGCCGCCCGATCCCGCGAAGGAGACGTGGCGGGTGCGCGCGCATCGCTACGCGCCGATGCAAACCGAGACCCCGCGCTGGCAGCCGCTTCCGGCCGCCGACAACGTGGTGGTGCAGATGCACGCGGACAGTCGCTTCCGATGCCTGGTCACACCCCTCAGCGTCGCGGTCGAGACCGACGACTTCGGCACCCAGGTCGAGGCCTGGATCCTAGAGCGCGAGCTACGCTGCTCTTCCGACGGGTGGCGCTCGTGGACCGCGCACCCGCACCGGGTCCGCGTGGATCCCGAGGGCGCGCGACTGACCCAACCCGCACGGGCGTCCTTGCGGGAGCAGGGGAGGGTACAGGCGCGCGAGACGCTGGTCTCCGTGCGCGACGATCCCGAGAAGCGTCGCGCCACGAAGGGGCCTCCGCGGGTGGTGGCCGCGGCGCGGGCCGACGACGACTGAGCGTTCAGTTGTCCTGCGCGCCCTGCATGATCCAGTCGCGCACCAGCTCGCGCTCCTCTTCCGTCAACAGCCCGCCGACCGGCGGCATCGCATCGCCGCAGCCATGGGTGCCGTCCAGCTTCATCATCAGCAGGCTCTCCTCGGGCGCTCCCGGCACGACCCGCACGAGGCCCGTGTCCTGGCAGGCCATGCCGGTCATGCCCGGCGTCATGCCGGCGGCGGGTGCGTTCACGAGCGCGGCGTAGGTGCTGGCCGGGTCCAACATCTGGAACATGCCGGCTGTGCCGCCATGGCACAGCCCCGGTCCGTTGCAGCCTGCCCGGACGAAGACCTCGTCGTAGATGGCGAGCCAGCTCGGGCCTGCGCCCGCGGCCGGCATCCCATCCAGCGGAGCCGGGGCGGCGGCTCCGGCGGTCGTCGCGTCCATGGCATCCGTAGGCGGTGCGGTGCTGGGCTGCGGATCCATCCCCGCGACCGGCATCGACATCATGCCCGCCGGCGGCGTGGTGGCGTCCTGCAGGGGCGCCGGCGCACCGCCGCCCGGCTCGGTGTCGTCGCTGCACCCGCACGCCAGCCCCAGGGCGAGCGCGAGCAGCCCGAGTGAGTTCGTTCGTACGTCCATCCACGGCAGCCTAGACGCTGCCGGCGTTCTTTTATTGGGCCCGCCCTTTGCGGGCCTGTGGCATTTGCATACCGGATGAGCGCTGCGAGACAGCAGTCGGCACGCCTCGACGGCGCTCAGTATCTCGTCGTCCGAGCCCATGCTGACGAGGTGGGCGTGTACCGCCCGTCGCGGCGAGGTCACACGGCCGCCGGCGCCTGCGGGCCCAGGCTCAGCCGCCTTCGCGCGGCAGGTCCAGCTCCAGCCGCACCGCGACGCGCTCCCTGACCATCGCGTCGCTGCGCTTGGCGGCAATGCCGAAGTCCAGGCGGTTGATGGAGAACTCGGCTCGAACCGACACGCGCTCGCGCTCCAGCTTCACCGTGGCCGGGAAGGTGACCCGCCGGGTCTCGCCGTGCAGCGCGAGGTCGCCGCTCACGCGATGAGTGGCCGAGGTGCCGACCTCGCGCGCGATCGCGACCGAGCGGAAGGTCGCATGGGGAAAGCGGTCGGCGGCGAGGAAGTCGACGC
>JAPPOT010000379.1 GCA_028817855.1 Myxococcales bacterium | reverse complement strand
TGCGCCGGTTTTTCCGCGGCGACGACGGGCATACCGCCGACCTCGCGACCCGCCGCGCCGGTAGTAGCGACCTGTTCGGAGCCGTCGGGCGGGGACCGCTGGCGAGCGTCAACTTCGTCACCAGCCACGATGGTTTCACGCTGCGCGACCTGGTCTCCTACGCGCACAAACACAACGGGGCCAACCGGGAAGACAACCGCGATGGGCACGACGGCAACTTCAGCCAGAACTTTGGGCATGAAGGACCCACCCGCCGCGCGCATGTGGAACACGCCCGCCAGACGGCCGCCCGGTCGATGCTCCTTTGCCTTGCGACCGCCCACGGCGTGCCGATGCTTGGCCACGGCGATGAGCTGGGTCGCTCGCAGGCCGGGAACAACAACGCCTACTGTCAGGACAACGCGCTCACTCAGGTGCCGTGGCCGGCGGATTCCAATGGCCCCGCCAGCGGTTTCCGTGAGCGCGCCGCCGGTGAAGATACGTGGGCACAGCAGCTGCTGCCGTTTGCGTGCGCCGCCCTGGCTGCTCGCAGGCGTCACCCATGCTTGCGTTCGGTCCGGCACTTGCACGGCGACACCGTCGCCGGTCGCTCCGACCTCGTTTGGCTAAACACCCGCGGGACAACGATGACCGCAGCCGACTGGCGCGGCAAGCACCTCGCGATGCGCATCTGCGGAGTCCCTGGCGATGGGGTGGTGCTTCTGTTGAACGGTGGAAGACGGACGACCAGGTTCAAACTTCCGGGAGCGGACGACGGGTTTTGCTGGCAGGTCGCGCTGGACGCGGCCCGACCTGACCCGTGTGACAAGCCTGCTGCCCACGCGGTCAGCGTTGGAGCCCACTCGGCGATGCTGCTGGAGATGAAGGAGAAGCGGTGAAGTCCACCTGGCATGAGGTCATCAGCGTGAACCCGGATGATGGGACGCGTCTATTGTCGAGGCGGCACGCAACGCCCCACGACGTCCTCGGGTGTCACAAAGCAAGCCACGGCGGCCAGCGGGGCGTGGTCCTGCGGGTGCTGCACCCGGACGCCGTGGCCGCCAGCGCAAACATCCACGGCGAGCGCCGTCCGCTCGAACCGGCTGGCGCCCCGGGCCTGTTTGCCACCTTCATCGCCGGCCTCGAGTTGCCCCAGCATCCCGAGGTCAGCTTTTCGTTTTCGGATGGCGCCGTCTGGACGTGCGTCGACCCGTACAGCTTCTGGCCAACATTGGGGGACCAGGACCTGTATCTCTTCGGAGAGGGCAAGCACTTTCGAGTCTGGCACGCGCTCGGCGCGCGCGCCCGGGAGCACGAGGGTCACGTGGGAACAGCATTCGCCGTCTGGGCCCCCAACGCGGTGTCGGTCAGCCTGGTGTGCGATGCCAATGGCTGGGACGGGCGCCTGTGGCCGATGCGAGCGATGGGCAGCTCGGGCGTGTTCGAGCTGTTTGCGCCGGGCGTCGGCGAAGGGACGCGCTACCAGTTCGAGATCAAGGCCGAGTCGACAGGGCAGCTGCGCAAGTCGGACCCCTATGCGGAGGCAGCAGACCACCCACCTGGACGGGCGAGCATCGTCACGCGCGAAAGCCAGTATCGGTGGGGCGACGATGCGCATATGTCTGAACGGCCCCACCGGGACCTGGGACGGCGGGCGATCAACGTGTACGAGGTGCACCCCGGTTCCTTCCGGCGCAACCCAGACGGCAGCCCCCTGAACTACCGCCAGCTTGCGGATACCCTGATCCCTCACATGCAGCACTTCGGCTTCACGCACCTGGAGCTAATGCCCATTTGCGAGCATCCATTCGACGGATCGTGGGGCTATCAGGTGACCGGGTTCTATGCGCCGTCGGCGCGGTTCGGCACGCCGGATGACTTTCGCTACCTCGTCGACCGCTGCCATCAACACGGCATCGACGTGATCATCGATTGGGTACCAGCGCACTTTCCCAAGGACGACTTCGCGCTGGCGCGCTTCGATGGCACGGCGCTCTACGAGCATGCCGATCCGCGTCAGGGGGAGCATCCGGATTGGGGCACCTTGATCTTCAACTATGGGCGCGCGGAAGTGGCCAACTTCCTAGTCGGCAGCGCGCTGTACTTCCTGCAAGAGTTCCATGTCGACGGGTTGCGCGTCGACGCCGTGGCATCAATGCTCTACCTGGACTACAGCCGCGAATACGGCGACTGGGTGCCCAATGCCCACGGCGGCCGCGAGAACCTGGAAGCCATCGAGTTCTTGCGTCACCTGAACGCGGTGATCGCGGACCGCGTTCCGGGCGCGTATACGATCGCAGAGGAGTCGACCGCTTTTGCGGGCGTCACGGCCTCGGTGCAAAGCGGAGGGCTCGGCTTTGCTTTCAAATGGAACATGGGGTGGATGCACGACACGCTGGTGTACTTCGGGCGCGATCCCGTCCACCGGCAACACCATCAGAACGACCTGACCTTCGCCAACGTCTACGAGCACTCTGAGCGGTTCCTGATGCCCCTGTCCCACGACGAAGTCGTACACGGCAAGGGCTCGCTGCTCGCGAAGATGCCTGGGGATCGCTGGCAGAAGTTTGCCAACCTTCGGACTCTCCTCACGTACCAGTACACGCGACCGGGCAAGAAGCTCGTCTTCATGGGATCGGAGTTCGCCCCGGAGGGCGAATGGGACCACCGCGAGGCCCTGCCCTGGCCCGACGCCCATGACCACGAGCGGCAGGCCTTCATGCGGTTCTTCGCAGCCCTGGGACAACTGTACGCACGTACGGCCGCGCTCTACCGCAGCGATGTGGACGAAGGCGGCTTTCGCTTCATCGATACCACCGACCACGCGCAGTCGGTACTGAGCTACGTACGCACGCATGGCCACGAGCACGTGCTCGTGGTGCTGAACCTGACGCCGGTGCCTCGGTCAGGCTACCGGGTCGGCGCTCCGCAGGCGGGGGCCTACCACACGGTCCTCGATAGCGACGACGCAGCCTTCGGCGGCAGCGAGTGGCAGGGGACCGAACGAGCAACCACAGAAGCGGTGGAGATGCATGGGTGCGAGCAGTCGGTCGTGCTCGACCTTCCTCCCCTAGGAGCGCTCGTGCTCGCCCTCGATGAGCCCGAGGAGCAGACGCGCGCACGGGCCCTGGGCATCGCCGAGCACTACTTCACCATCGATGGGCGCCGGCACGCGACCAGCATCGAGACGCGGCGCGCCTTCATAAACATGCTCGGCGATCCGATCCCCGAGGGATCTCCGATGCGACCGGAGACCGAGCTGAGCGTCTACTCCGCCGCGGAGTCGCTAGAAGAAGGGGGGCAGGCGCTGGGGATCTGGGTCCAGCTGTATGCCATGCACAGCGAGCACAGCTGGGGCATCGGCGACCTGAGCGACCTACGGCGCCTTTTGCGTTGGGCCGGCGAGCTCGGCCTCGACTTCATCGGCCTCAACCCACTGCACGCGATAGCTCCAACCGACCAGCCGGCGATCCCCTACCATCCGACCTCTCGACTTTTCGAAAGCCCGCTCTACATCGATGTGGCCGCCGTACCGGAGTATAGGATGGCACAGGAGCGCAGTACCGTGCCCGCAGACATCGAGCGGCGACGTGTGCATGTGAGGCAAGGGACCGACGTAGACTATCCCGCCGTGTTTCAGCTCAAGCGTGACGCGCTGAGACTTGCGCATGCGGAGCTGCTCACCCTGCCTGTCGACCATCCGCGCCGGACTGCGATCGCCGAGTTCGCGAACCGGGGCGGCCAGACGCTGCAACGATTCGCCGTATTCTGCGCGCTGCAGGCTGCCCATGCTGACGCGTCCACGCCCTCAGCCAGCTACTACGGGTTCCCGGAACCCCTGCGCGACGTCGAAAGCCAAGCGGCCGCTCGCTTTGCGCGCGAGCATGCCCAGGAGGTGGCGTTCCAGGTGTACCTTCAGTTTCTCGTCGACGAGCAATTCGAGGCTGCCGCACAGGCCGCCAGCGAGGCCGGCATGCGGATCGGATTGTATCTGGACCTGGCTGTGGGCACTGCACATGGCGGCTTCGATCCATGGGCGTTTCCATCTCTCTACGTGCCCGAAGCCAGTTTGGGTGCGCCCGCCGACGACCTGGCGCCCCAGGGCCAGGACTGGGGGCTGGTGCCCATGCACCCGCAGCATTTGCTGGCCGAAGGCTGCCAGCACTTCCGGATGGTTCTGCGTGCGGCCATGCGCCACGCGGGTGCCCTGCGGATCGACCACGCGATGGGCCTCACGCGTCAGTTCTGGCACTCGCGCTCGCACGATCAACCGGGCACCTACATCACCTTTCCGGCCCGAGCGATGCTGGACGTGCTTGCAGAGGAAAGCCAGCGTGCGCGCTGTGTCGTGATCGCGGAAGACCTGGGAACGGTGCCCGAGGGCTTTCGCGACGCACTTCGAGTGCGCGGCATTCTCCGGTACGAAGTCTTGCACTTTGCCCGCGGTCAGGATGGCGAGTTCCCCTCCTCTGAAACCTTCGACCGGCAGGCCCTATTGTGCCTTTCCACTCACGACCTCCCCACCTTCGGAGAGTATTGGCGCGGAGCTGACCTGTTGTTGCGGCGAGACCTTGGCGTGTTCGACCAGGACGAGATGCTGGCACGCGTACAGATGCGGGTCGAGGACAAGGCGGCGCTGAGCCGCTGGCTCGAGCGTCACGACCGCTCCGTCGATGAAGGGGCGGACCCGCAGGACGTGCTGAAAGCGGTCCATGGCCTGCTGGCGGCAGCTCCCAGCCTATTGCTGTGCCTATCGCTCGACGACCTCACCGCTGAGCCCCACGCCGTCAACGTCCCGGGAACGAGTCCAGACCAGGGGTTCGTGAGCTTCGCGCGCCGCATGCGTCACAGCCTCGAACAGATTCTCAGCGACCCCGAGCTCTCTGCTGCGATCCGCGATGTGCGGGCCCAACAGACCGGTCGGCCGCCGACCTAGAAAGGCGGCGTGGGGGACGCGCCTGGTTTTCTCGCAATGGGGCTGTGCACCCTTGAAACCTCAACCTCACAGTCATGCTTGACGCTTTGCTCGGCCTTGATGTGGTTGCGCTGGATGAACTGGAGCAGACTCTTGATCTCCAGCTCCCGCCGGACTGACGTCACAATCGAAGAAAATCGCCGCAGATACGGCCATCGAAATGAAATGTCGAAGTGCTGCGCGGGGAGTACTGAGGCGGTCGCCGTTACCTTGACACGTTCCTGTAAGAATGTGTGACAATCAATGGGGAATTCGACCTGTCCTGGGAGGGGCCATGGGAGCATGTGTAGCGGTGAAGGATTGGATGTC
>JAPPOT010000609.1 GCA_028817855.1 Myxococcales bacterium | reverse complement strand
CGCCCGGCTGCCCGGCGGAATATTGTCGAGAGCGAGACGCGCTCGGCTGCCTGCACGTCGCTGTCGCCCTGTGCCACGGGCTTGCCGATGCGGAAGATCCAGAGCGAGATGGCCGCATTGAGCGCCAGCAGCACGGCCCCCACGTAGAGCAGGTTCTTGGTGCCCAGCAGCGTGACCGTCACGCGGATGGCGGACCCAGCCAGGATCGTGCCCAGCGCCATGCCGCCGGCGATGAAGCCGTAGAGGCGGCGTGCGTCGCGCGGAGCGAAGTAGTCGCCTGCGAAGGAGAAGAAGAGGGTGATCGACAGCAGCGCGCACACCTCGAGCCAGATCACGAGGCCGAAGTAGACGAGCGGGGAGCCCTCGCCGATCAGCTGGCGCGCGCCGAGCACGGTCGCCGCGAGCAGCACCTGGGTGCCGACGATCGATGCGGTGCGCGAGACGCGCGCCTGCATGGCGTCGAACGCCAGCGTGCTGAGCACGTTGGCGACTGCCACGCCGGCGTAGACCCAGGGCAGTAGCCTCGGCACCTGGGCCGGCGGCAGGCTCGAGAGGAAGAGCGTGTCTCCCACGGTCGAGCCGACCGTGTAGAACATCCCGATCCCGACGAAGAAGACGAAGAAAGACAGCACGAGACTGCGCTCTTCGGGGCGGATCGAGAACGCCTGTTCGAGCAGCTTCGCCATGGCGGTCACGAGCCCCGGGACAGGAGCCCGCACCCGCTAGGATCCCATAGATCCAGCGCGCCTATCGAGAAATCACTTCCAGCAGTCGATCTTCCTGACAGCTTCGATCTGGGAGGTGCCCTCCTGCAGGGCCACGGTGCGACCGCACAGGTGTTCGGGACGCATGATGCGCTTCGGGTTGCCCATGATGACGAGGATGCCGGAGCCCATCTCGAGGTAGGGCACGAAGTCGATCTGGGCTTCGCGCTCGGGCGTGACGGTCATGGCGCTGATCAGCACGTCCACCTGGCCCGTCTCGACAGCCTTGATCAGTCCGTCGAAGTCCATGTTCACCCACTCGACCTCGACGCCCAGGGCACTCGCGAGGGCCATGGCGATCTCCACGTCGGCGCCAACGGGCTTCTTGAGCTCGTCGTAGAACTCCATGGGCGGAAAGGCCATTTCGATGCCGATGTGGAGCTTGCCGTCGGCCAGCTGCGGGATCTGATCGTTCGGCTTCACGCCGGCCGGCACGGCCGGCGCATCGATCTTGCCGATGTGAAGTGCCCAGTTGCGCAGTGCGCCCATGTAGGAGCCGTCTTCCATCGTCTTTGCGAGCGCGGCGGTGATCGCGGCCTTCAGGTCGGGCGCGCTCTTGCTCACGCCGATGCCGAACATCCCGGTGTCGAACTGGCTGCCGACCACCTCGAGCGTGCCCATCGACTCGCGCGCGGTGTGGACCACCACCGGGTAGTCGCCGACCACGGCGTCGGCCCAGCCGCGCTTGAGCTCGCTGATCGCGCGCGGGGTCGACGGGAAGGTCCGCACCACCGCTTCCTGGCTGCCCGCACACCCCATCGCAAGCAACTGCGTCGACCCGATCACCAGCACCAGTGCAATCCGCCAGACAAGCATGGAAGAAAGGCTAGAGGCTCGCTCTCAGGGGTGTCAATTTCCACGGTAGGCGAACGGCGCGTGCTGTGCGCCAGGGTACGATGCGACGAGCGTTGCGCGCCACGGGCGGTTTGCGATCATGCCGCGTCATGAAGCCGCTCCTCAGCCTCGTGATCCTGATCGGCCTGCTCGGTGCCGCCGAGGTCCACGCCCAGAAGCTGCCCTTCAGCAGCAATCCACCCCACGACGCGCGCGTGCGTGACTGGTTGCATGCTCGCCTGTCCGCTTGGGTGGAGACCTACAAGCACCTGCACGCCCATCCCGAGCTCTCGCTGCAGGAGGAGGAGACCGCGGCGCTCGTCGCGCGTGAGCTGACGAAGGTCGGCTATAGCGTGCAGACGCAGGTCGGCGGCCACGGCGTGGTAGGGCTGCTGAAGAACGGCGCAGGTCCGACGCTGATGATCCGCGGCGACATGGACGGGCTGCCGGTGATCGAGGACACCGGCTTGCCCTACGCGAGCAAGGTCCGGGTCAAGAACGACA
This sequence comes from Myxococcales bacterium, assembly GCA_028817855.1. Lineage (GTDB taxonomy): Bacteria > Myxococcota_A > Polyangia > Polyangiales > JAFGIB01 > JAOUOP01. The sequence continues at coordinate 3,173 of JAPPOT010000609.1, read as the reverse complement.
AGGGTGTGATGGTCGGTGTCATGCACGCCTGCGGCCACGACGTGCACGTGACGAACCTGCTCGCCACCGCGGCCTTCCTGGCCGAGCACCGCCAGCTGTGGGCCGGCACACTGATGATCGTCGCGCAGCCCGCGGAAGAGCTGGGCCAGGGCTCGTCCAATATGATCGCCGACGGGCTCTTCAAGCGCTTCCCCAGGCCGGACTACGCGCTGGCGCTGCACGTCTCGCCCCAGCTGGCGGCCGGGCGCGTGGGCTACGTCTCCGGCTGGGCCTTCGCGAACGTGGACTCGGTGGACATCACCATCCACGGTCGCGGCGGCCACGGCGCGCGTCCACACCAGGCCAACGATCCGATCGTGACCGCCGCGCACCTGGTGACCGCCCTGCAGACCCTCGTCAGCCGCCGGGTCGATCCCCAGGAGGCCGGAGTGGTCACGGTCGGCTCCTTCCACGGTGGCACCAAGCACAACGTGATTCCCGACAGCGCGCACCTTCAGCTCACCGTGCGCTCCTACTCGGATGCGACGCGGAGCGAGCTGATCGACGGCATCCGGCAGCTGGCCCGCGATGTCTGCCGCGCATTCGAGTGCGCAAAGCCGCCCACCATCCGGGTGAAGGACAACTACACGCCTGCGGTTTACAACGATCCCGGCCTGACCGAGCGCGCGGTCGGTGTCTTTCGCGCAGTGCTCGGCGCGGATGCGGTCGAGGCCATGAAGCCGACGATGGGGGGCGAGGACTTCGCCCGCTACGCGCGCCAGCTGAAGGTCCCGGGACTGCTCTTCCGGCTCGGTGCGGTCGCGCCCGCGGCGCTCGAGCGCAGCCGGCGCAAGGGCGGGCCGCCGCTGCCGAGCCTGCACTCGAGCCGTTTCGCACCGGACGCCGCGCGCACGCTCGAGACCGGCGTGCGCGCCACCGCCAACCTTGCCCTCGAGCTGCTGCGCAAGCCATGAAGATCGTCGTCCTCGACGCCCACGCGCTCAACCCCGGCGACCTGAGCTGGGCGCCCCTGGAGGCGCTGGGCAGCTGCGAGATCCACCCGCGCACGGAGCCCGCGGACACGGTGGCGCGGGCGGAGGGCGCGCCGGTCGTGCTGACGAACAAGACGCGGCTGCACCGCGCCGAGCTCGAGCAGCTGCCCGACCTGCGCTACGTGGGCGTGCTGGCGACGGGCCACGACGTGGTCGACGCGGCCGAGGCCAGCGCTCGTGGGATCACGGTGTGCAACGTGCCGGCCTACAGCACGCCCTCGGTCGCGCAGGCCACGATCGCGATGATGCTGGAGCTGACCAACCACGTGGCGCTGCACGCCGCGGCGGCGTGCGAGGGGCGCTGGACGGCGAGCGGCGAGTTCTGTCACTGGGAGCAGCCGATGACCGAGCTTGCCGGGCGCGTGCTCGGGGGGGTCGGGCTCGGGCGCATCGGTCAGGCGGTGGCCCGCATCGGGGCGGCGCTGGGCATGGAGGTGATCGCGGTCTCGAGCAAGCCCGCGCCCCCAGCCGGGCTGTTGCTCGAGCTGGTGGAGTTGGAGGCGCTCTTCGAGCGTGCGCACGTGGTGACGCTGCACTGCCCCCTGACCGAGTCCACCCGCGGGATGGTCGACGCGCGGCGGCTCGCGCGCATGCGCCCCGATGCGCTGCTGATCAACACCGCGCGCGGTGCGCTGGTGGACGAGCCCGCGCTCGACCGCGCCCTGCGCGAGGAGCGCATCGGTGGCGCGGCCCTGGACGTGCTGGCGGTCGAGCCGCCGCCCGCCGACCATCCGCTGCTGTCGGCGCCGCGCTGCCTGGTCACGCCCCACGTGGCTTGGGCCACGCGGGCCTCCAGGGGGCGCCTGCTCGACGTGGCCACCGACAACGTGCGCGCCTACCTGGCCGGCAAGCCCCAGAACGTGGTCGGATCCTAGCCCCCTCCCAGGACAGCTTGTGCGCTGAAAACCGGGGCTTTTGCGGCCGGCTTGACGGGTGCCCGAACCAGCGAGTAAGGGTCCCGGCGGCAGTGTGGTCCATCCCTTTCGAGAGGATCGAGGAGAGTGCAATGACTATCAGCTTTGAAGGCAAGGTTGCGATCGTGACAGGGGCGGGCGCAGGGCTGGGCAAGGCCCACGCGCTCGAGCTTGCGCGCCGCGGTGCGAAGGTCGTCGTTAACGATCTCGGTGGCTCGGTCGACGGTTCCGGCGGCTCGAGCGCGGCGGCAGACGCCGTCGTCGATGAGATCAAGAAAGCCGGTGGCGAGGCCATCGCCAACGGCGCCTCCGTGTCCGACCGGACCGGCGCCCAGACCATCGTCAAGGACGCGGTGGACGCCTTCGGTCGTCTCGACATCCTGATCAACAACGCGGGCATCCTGCGCGACAAGAGCTTCGTCAAGATGGAGCTGGACGACTTCGAGCTCGTGATGTCGGTGCACCTGCTGGGCAGCGTCTACTGCACCAAGGCAGCGTGGCCGATCATGCGCGAGCAGGGCTACGGCCGCATCGTGATGACCACCTCGTCGTCGGGCCTGTACGGCAATTTCGGCCAGAGCAACTACGGCGCCGCCAAGCTCGGGCTGGTCGGCTTGATGAACACGCTCAAGCTCGAGGGCCAGAAGTACAACGTGCACGTCAACACGATCGCACCGGTGGCCGGCACGCGCATGACCGAGAACCTCGGCATTCCCGAGGAGGTCTTCAAGCAGCTCAAGCCCGAGCTGGTCACACCCGCGGTGCTCTACCTGGCCAGCGACGTGGCGCCCACCGGCACCGTGATCGAGGCGGGCGCTGGCTATTACTCCAAGGTCCACATCGTCGAGGGCAAGGGCGTCAAGCTCGGTGCCGAGGCGACGCTCGAGGACTTCGAGGCCAACTGGGACAAGATCAGCGACATGTCCGAGGCCAAGCCCTTCAACGCGGGCGCCGAAGTCACCATGAAGATCTTCACGGCTTGATTGTCGGGCCCGGAGGGCCCGACGCGGGGAGGGCTCACGCGACCCTTCTTTATTGTCGGGTCTGGCGACCCGACCCGGGGAAGGGTCACGCGACCCTTCTTTATCGTCGGGTCTGGCGACCCGACCCGGGGAAGGGTCACGCGACCCTTCCCCCCAAGTGGCAAAGCCACTTGGGGCCCCCCTTCCTGCGGGGTCGTCGTCGCTACGCTCCTCCTCCGGGTGCGCGCTCACTGGTGGGTGCGACA
>JAPPOT010000707.1 GCA_028817855.1 Myxococcales bacterium | reverse complement strand
ACGGCGATGCGGTCGTGATCGATCCATGCGGGGACCTGGCGGGTGCGCCTTGCGAAGAGGACTGCACCTTCACGCCCACCGACATCGACTGCCTTGCAGCCTGTGCGAACATGGCGGTCATCTGCGACGGTGATGGAGGTGACTGCAGTGCCGAGTGCGACGGCCAGATCCTGGATCCGGACGACTGCTTCGATGCTTGCATGGGCGCGAGGATCCTGTTCTGCGGCAACGAGGCCTTCGGCTGCTTCGAGGCCAACGAGAGCTGCGCCGAGGTCAGCACCTGCTACGGGGAAACGATGTAGCGTCTCGGGACGGCGGCTGGCGCGGCTCCCCGATTTGTGGTTTGAATCGCGGCGATCCGGAGCATCGCATGCTGCACCAGGGACATTTGGGGATGCGAGCGCTCGCCCTCTGGGCTGTGCTTGCTTGCTGCGCCTGCAGCGAGGAACGGGTGCTCGGCGAACAGTGTCCGGGCCCCTTCAGCGGCAACGCCACGATCGCGCCGTACGCTGACGGCGGCGAGCCGGGCCTTGGTACCGTCTTTGGCACCCACTGCGCGCCGTGCGACGAGGGGGAGCCCGAGCTCGATGCCGACGGCTGCCCGGTCTTCGTCACCTTTGCAAGCTGCGGCGGAGACATCTGCATCGGCCCGCGGCTGATCGCACTGGATGACGAGCCTCCATCCACAGATGACGGTGGCGTCGACGACGCAGGGGCCGAGCCTGACGAAGCCGACGGAGGCGAAGATGAGTAGCGCGCGTGTCGCGTGGCCGTGCGTGCTGGTGGCGCTTGCGCTCGCGGGCGCGGCGCACGCGCAGGAGCAGGCGCTTCCGGAGGCAGCGCCGGCGCAGGGCTCTGCGGCGCCCGAGGCAAAGGCGCCTCCAGCTGAGGCCCCGCCCGCCGCCCAGCCCGAGCAGCCTCCTGCCGCTCCGGAGGGGGCGGGTGACGACGCTCCGGCGACGGGGCGGACCGCACCCGCGCCGGGGACCGCGCCCGCGCCCGCGTCGGGGACCGCATCGGCGTCGGAGACCGCACCCGCGCCCGCGCCGACACCCGCGCCGGTTCCCGAGACCGCACCCGCGCCCGTTCCCGTTCCCGAGACGGCACCCGCGCCGGGGACGGCGCCCGTGCCTGAGACCGCGCCGGTTCCCGAGGCGCCTGCGCCCTCGGCGAGCGAGCCCGAGGCCGAGGCGCGGTCAGCGCCCGAAGCAGGCGCAGAGCCTTCGGCGCCGGGCGCCGTGCAGACGCCGCTCTGGGTGGGCGTGGGGGCGGCTGCTGGCGTCCTCAACCTGCCGAGTCTCGGCATCGGAGCCCAGCTGCTCGGCCACGTCGAGCCCGAGGGCATGTGGCCGATCGAGTTCGGCACCATCTTCTGGGCGGAGAACAGCGTGGAGCTGAGCGCCGCCGAGCGGGACCTGCAGATCAGCCCGCTCTTCCTCGTGCCCCACCCGGCGGACGGCAGCCGCACCCACTTCAACGCGATGCAGCTGGTCGCGGCCGTCTGCCCGCTCTCGACCGACCTCTCGCCCGGCGTGCTCACGCTGTGCGGGGGCTTCCACGCTGGCATTCTCTCGGTCAGCACCGAGGGCTTCAACGAACCGGACGACACCAGCACCCCGCTGGTGGGCATCGACGCCTACGCCCGCTTCCGATTTCCCGTCGCCGGGCCCTTCGGCATCTCCTACAGTGCCGGCATCAACGTCCCGCTGATCACCGACAGCTTCGGCTACACGGCGTCCTCCGGCGAATACCGGGAGCAGTTCAAGGCCACCCCGGTGGGCGGCCGCGTCGACGTGATGATCGTCTTCGAGCCCTGACTTCAGGCCGCCGCTTCGGGCTGCCAAGCCTCGCGTCGCGCCTGGCTCTCGCGGAAGGCGCGGAACCCCGAGAAGAGCAGCACGCTCGAGACGACGTGGGCACCCGCGGTGGTGATCAGCAGCGAGAGGTGCACCTTCTGCGGATCGCCGAACACCCCGTCCGTGATGAAGCCGACTGCGGTCGGACCGAGGCCGAGCCCGATCAGGTTCAGGATGAATAGATAGACCGCGGACGCCTGGCCGCGCATCTGGTTGGGCATGACTTCCTGGATCGCAGCCGGGGCGATGCCCCAGGGCATGGCGGCGAAGATCGTCGTCGGGACCATGAGCCACAGGGCGAGATCCCCGTCGGGCACGAGCAGCACCGCGATGCCGAAGGGGAACCAGGCGGTGGACGCGATGAAGCCAGCCCTCATCTTCGAGTCCGTGTGCCCCTTGCGATTCAGCCAGTCCCCGATCCAACCGCCGATGAACAGGCCGATCGGTCCGGCCGTCATGGCGACAAGTCCGAGGTTGGTGCCCGCCTGCTCGGGCGTCCAATCGTGGACGCGCTGAAAGAACGTCGGCATCCAGAAGCCGGCGCCGTAGCCGGAGAAGGACAGGAAGGCGAAGCCGACGTTGTGGCTCAGAAGCGCCCGCTTGTTGCGCCACCAGTACCTGAAGAACTGACCCACTGGCACCGTCTGTGGACGCAGGTTGCCCGCTGCATCGCGCACCATTCCGACGCCGCGCCGGATGGGCTCGCGCAGGGTCATCATCAGGATCGTCAGGGGAATGGTTGGCAGTGCGATGACGAAGAAGATGATCTGCCAGCCGAAGCGTTCCCCGGCGAGAGGCACATTGTGAAGCGCATCAGGGGCGAAGGAGCCGAGCAGCTGCCCGCCGATGAGATTTGCCAGGCCGCCGCCCATGTAGATGCCCATCCCGTAGACGCTGAGCGCCCGGCCGAGCTTGTCCGGCGGAAAGATGTCGGCGATGAACGAATAGGCGGAGGGGGATAGCGAAGCCTCGCCGACACCGACCCCGACGCGCGCGAGCAACATCTGCGTGTAGTCGCGGCTGAGCCCGAAGCAGACCGAGGCGACCGACCAGAAAGCCTGGCCGCCCACGATCAACCAGCGCCGGCTCACGCGGTCCGCCAGGTAGCCCAGCGGGAGCCCTGCCGTCGTGTAGAGCAGCGCGAAGGACAGTCCCATCAGGATGCCGACCTGACTGTCGCTAATGTTCATCGTCGTCTTCATCGGGTCGACGACCAGCCCGAGGATCTGACGATCGAGGAACGAGTTCAGGTAGATCCCGAGCAGGACGATGACGCAGTACCAGGCGTACAGATTGGACGGGTAGGGCGGGTCCTTCTCACTGGTGGCGGTGGCGCCCGCCTGCGCTTCGTGGCCCTCGTTGACACTCCCCTCGCTCATGCTCCCTCCTGGTAACCCCGCGCGACCCTAGACCAACTCGGCGCGCTCGCACATCACCTTTTGGGGCAAGCAGGTCACCGACGGAAGAGAAATGGGCGTACTGGTGTCGATCCGACGCGTCACCGCAGGTCGCCCTCGAGCAGCACCACCCGCTACAGGACCTGTGTATCGTCGAGGTTCGTTCAGGAGCGAGCACCCCCGCAGGGCCCACCGCAGGCGTACCTGCGTACGTCGAGGATGGGCCCGAGGAGGAAGGCCGCTGCTGGGCGAACCTCGGCGATTCCCTCTCGGCTCGAGACGCACCCAAAGAAAAGAGGCCCCCCGGTGAGCAGGGAGCCTCTCTTCGTGTGCGCGGTCGCCGTGCGCCGCGCTACGTGCCTAGAGCACGCAGTTGATGGTCGGACCGACCGCGCTTCCCCAGAGGTTGCACATCTCGCCAGTCTCGACCTCGTTGGTGTAGCGCAGCGGGTTGGTCGAGTCGTTGATGATGTGGCACTCCCAGTCCAGCGTGTCGCCAGCCTGCACCTCGAGTATGCCGCTCGTCGCGCCCGCCGCGGTGGGCGAGAATTCGGGGTTGGTGGTGATCGAGTCGTACTGGTAGCTGACCGGCTCCAGGTAGTCGTACATCTCGAAGACCTTCATCTCGCTCGGCTTGCCGCGGTTCAGCCATGCGGTGAAGCGCACGCCGTGCGCGTGGTAGTGCCCGAGCAGCGCTGTGATACGCCCGGGCGACGTGATCGGGCACGAGTACGGATAGACCTGGTCGGTGCCCGGCGCAATCGGCAACACGGTCCACCCGATGCCGCCCATGCCGCGGATCTGATTCGCCTCGTCGGTGATCTCCGACGGGTCCTTGAACCAGATGTTCATCCAGAACTCGCGCAGCACGGGCGCGTCGGTGAAGTTGAAGTAGTGCATGTCCGCCTGGGAGGCGGCGTTGGCGGTGATGCGACGCCCGAGGTTCGCGTTCTCCGGCGCGACCGTGCCGATCTGCATCCACGGCTTCGAAGCACCGGGCAGGTTGTCGATGATGTCACCGTTCGTGCCCGTGCCCGGATCGCGGCAGACCACGAACTGATGGTCGCCACCGCTGTTGGGCGAGCGGTACATCGTGTTGATGATGTGGTGCGTGCCCGGGCGGCCGCTCAGCTCAAACTGCTGATAGAAGACGTCTTCCGTGTTCGGCGTCACGAAGTTGATGCACTCGGAGGACTCGCGGCCCACGTCGAAGTGGTAGACGTTGACCTGCGCCGCGTCGCTGTAGTCCTCGGGGCCGATGTGGATCTGCATGCCCATGCCCTCGGGGGGCGGCAGCAGGCACGTGTCGTCGCCCGGATAGCCGGTGTCGGGCAGGTTGCACATGCCGCGCAGCGACACGCCGTTGCCCACGCCTGCGGGCGGCTCTACGGAAGTGTCGCCCGTGTCCATGGCTGGATCGTCGGTGGTGCCGCCCATACCCGCGGTGCCACCCGTGTCGGCGGGAGGGGTCACGGCCGGGGTGTCGCCCGGGGTCTGGCCCGGCGTCTGTCCGGGTGTCTGACCCGGCGTCTGCCCGGGTGTCTGACCCGGGGTCTGGCCCGCCTGGTCGGTGGGCGGCAGCTGTACGCCGCCCTGATCGTTCGAGCCGTCATCGCTCGAGCTGCAGCCCACTCCGAGTGCCAGCACGAACGATGCTGGCAGAAGCATCCATCTCATACGCATTTTGCGACCTCCCTGACCTCTGGTGACCGGCGACACCCACTGGCTGCGGACGCTCACCCACCGGTCATCACACCAGCCCACATCTCTCGCCGAGACGTCGTATTAATCGCCGGTCCGTTCCGTAACGTCAACTTGATTCGAGCAGAAAGTCATCCACGCACGCCTCGAATTGCACAGCCATTTCGGGCAGATGCGGCACCGCGTCACCCGAGTGGCCAAGCTGCTGTCCTGATATGCGGGGGGCGTACCGAGTCCCCCAATTGAGTCTTGGCTCGCGCGCTCGCGACCGGCGCGAGGGGATGAATCACATGCATTTCCGGTACGTTGACAGCGCCAACATTGCCCGGCCGATGGGACGGGAGCGGCGCAGTCAGGAGCGCGCGGGGGCCCGCATGCACCGGAAATCGACGCGTGCCGTGGCCGATGAGGCCTATAAGCTTTTCCATCTATCGAATTCGCGGCGATCGGCCTTCGCGAGCCCATTCGTCTCCCGCCAGCACCCGTTGATGGCGATCAAGGTGGCCCCCCGTTGGCCCCCGCACGCACGGTCAGAGGAAGGCGTCGCACTCGGCCGGCGCAGGGAAGCAGGGGTTCGACGGCGGCGGCCCCGCGTCTTCGTCGTCGTCCGCCCCCGCGTCGAGGTCGACGTACTTCGAGGCGCAGTCCAGGTATGCCTGATGCACGACCGGACAGAACTCCTCCGTGCAATCCGCCCAGATGCCATCGAGCATCTCCGCGTGATCCGCGAGGTAACCCTGCGCGAGTCCCAGTCCGGCGCGCGACAGGTCGGCGACGATGTCGATCGCCTCGTTGCCCTCCGCGAACTCCTGCGTCGTGCACACGCCATCGCCGTAGCCGGACTCGTCACGCTGCGATCCACCGTCTGTGGGTGCGGGCGCGCGGCCGGCGTCGCGATCGGGAGCCGGCGTCGTTCCGGGATCGTCGTCGGCGTCGTCACCGCTGCAGCCGTGAAGCGCGAGGGCGAGTACAACTGCAAGCCAACCTTGATGCACGTCGCGGTGAGTCTGCCATCGACGCTGGCTGGAAGCCATCCTCGGGGCTCGCCCGCATGCCCATCGGCGGACGATGGCCCGCCATCCAGTAAGCACGCATCCGCATGAGGCAAGCGGTTTTAACGCGCTTCAAACTGCACGGCCTTCCAGTGACCCCCGATTGACCTCCCGGTCTCTGAACAGGGCACAAAGTGCAGCCTCTGCGCGCCCATAGCCACCCTTGACCTGCAGCGAGCATGTCGGCTATCGAGCGAAGCGCACATCGCTACAACCTGCTGTCGGGGAAGGTATTCGAGGCATGGCGTACAGAGCGAAGAGGTGGGTGTTGGCAGGCTCGGTCAGCCTGCTGTTCACCCTCGCGTGGTCGACGAACGCATGGGCACAGGATCCCTTCGGTGCGGACCTGGAAGAGGGCGCCGAGCAAGCACCGGGAGAGGCTGCCGAAGGTGACGCGGCGCCCGAGGGGGAGGCTCCCGCACAGGAGTCCGATATCGCTCCCGCGCCCGCGCCGGAGGACCCCGCGCCCGAAGCCGAGGAGTCGACCGCTTCAGCCGAGGCGAGCGCGGACGCCAGCCTCAGCCTGGGTGCGTCGCTCGAGGGTGACGCCAGCGCCGACGCGCAGGTCGACGCGCCGGAGGGTGAGGCGGCTGACCAGCTGAGCACGGCAGACGCACCCGGCAAGGGCGTCGTGACCGGCTCGCACATCCGCCGCCAGAGGTTGGTGGCCGACGGTACGCCCGTCATTCCAAGCCCGCTCCGTGTGCAGATCCAGCAGCGCGACTCGCTGCAGCTACGGCGTCAGCTCGGCGGCTACGCCCTGCCCGACACCGCAGCCGCACTCGGCGCCGGGGGCTCGGGCACCACGCGCTTGAGCCTGCGCGTGCAGCCCACGCTCGTGTTGCTCAACGGGCGTCGATTGGTGAGCGCGCCGTACTTTGGTCGCCTCGGCGCCGACTTCGTTGACCTCAACCAGATCCCGATCACGCTGATCGACCGCGTCGAGACCACTTACGGTCTGCAGGCGGGCATCTATGGCGACGGTGCCATCGGTGGCGTGGTCAACTACGTCACGCGCCGCAACTTCGACGGCCTCGAGATCGATCTGGGTGGCCAGGTCACCGACAAGTTCGACCAGCACGAGGGCGACGTCACCCTCACCCTCGGTGTCGGCAGCGACGACACGGGCATGGTCGGCATGGTGAGCTACTTCAATCGCCAGCCCCTGGCGGCCACCGATCGCGACTGGATCGGGGAGCGCGAGAACCGGGTGGAGAGTCTCCTCGGTGGTCCGGCGACCTTCCAGCAGCTGACGAACTTCGACTATCCCTTCGCAGACCCCTTCTGCGATATCGCCGAGTCGGTGGGTCACTCCACCGGCTGGGAGGTCCGCCTGCGTGGCTATGGTCCGCCCGAGACGCTGCCGTTGCTGCCCCAGCAGACCCAGGACGAGTTCCTGATGAACCACGACGTCGCCCGGGGCGATGGCAACGGTGTGATCGATCCGCTCGAGACCGCCACCTACTGTGCGGGCGACTTCACGCCCAACCAGGATCTGGTGCTCAAGGAAGAGCGCATCCAGACCTACAGCACCTTCTGGCACAAGCTCACGGATCACACCGAGCTCTTCGGCGAGCTCGGCTACTACCGCACGGAGAACGAGAACCGTACCGCGCCGGCCTTCCCGATCATCCGCATCACCGCCGACCCCAACAACATCAACCCCGTGTGGGTTCCGCCGAGTCACGCCGACCAGCCGGTCGAGCAGCGCGGCTTCTCCACCGTCGAGGTGGAGGTGGGGCGCATCCCGAACAACCTCTTCATCGTGGGTCGCACCGCGGGGCCCTACAACGGCCACAACAAGAACACGCGCCGCATGGATGTCTGGCGCGGCGTGCTCGGAATCGGCGGCGATCTCGAGGAGGTGGGCGACGGCTCCGTGCTGGAGAGCTGGGACTGGGAGGTGGCCGGCACCTACAGCACCAGCGAGTCGGTCTCTCGTGCCAACGACACCCTGATGGACAACCTGGCCACGGCCCTCAACAGCTGCCCGGCCACCACCATGGATCAGGACCGCAACGAGATCCCGACCACGATCAAGGAGCGCCAGGAGTTGGGGTGCTTCAACCCCTTCTACAGCTCGGTCACCAACAACGCCGCGATCGACCCGCTCAACGTCTCGACCGACACCCCCTCCTCGATCAACGGCTTCGTGACCACCGACACCGACGACGAGATCGACGAGGGCCACGGCGTCCAGGACGGCGGCTTCATCTGCGATCCGAACGATCCCAACTCGCCGCCGTGCCCGGCAGAGTTCGACCGCGACGGCGATGGCGTCTTCGAGCTCGCCGGTACGCCGAACACGGCGCAGGTGATCGACCGCATCACGGGCGAGCAGATCACGTACCACCGGCGCACGCTGGCCACCGTGGACGGCATCATCCGTGGTGATCTGGCCGAGTTCTCCGGTGGTGGGCTGGGCTTCGCCCTGGGCGGACAGTATCGACGCGAGTCGCTCGCGGTGGACTACGACGCCGCCTACAACCAGCGGCAGTACGCCTTCCTCTTCGGCGGCCCCGACATCGATCCGATCACGCGCGACATCGCCGCCGGCTTCCTGGAGGCGCGTTTGCAGCTGGCCGATGGTTTGATCGAGGTCCAGCCTGGGGTGCGCGTCGAGCACTACCAGGACATCGGGCTCGGAACGAACTTCCTCGGTGGTGTGGCCCTGCGTCCTTTCGCCTCGAGCGCCTCGCCGCCCGAGGCCCTCGAGTGGTTGCTGATACGGGGCCACTTCGGTCGCGGGCACCGCGCCCCGTCGCTGGTGCAGATGTATGGCACGCTCAACGAGTTTGTCAGTGTCGACTACCGCGGCTCCACACTCTTCGTGCCGCACCAGATTCGGGGCAACGAAGCGCTGGACTTCGAGGTCTACCAGACCATCAGCGGGGGCCTGCAGTGGGACTTCAAGGGCGTGCACGTGGCGGCGGACTTCTGGACGACGACGGTCGAGGACGTGGTGGCGGCCGACAACGCGCGCACGCTGGTCAACGATTGCTGGCAGCAGTTCCAGGCTGGCTTCGGCGAGTGCCGCGAGCTGGTCTTCCTGACCGGCACCGAAAGCATCGACCACGTGGCGAGCGCCTTCGACAACCTGGCCGAGGTCGACACCAACGGGGTCGACGGCACGGTCATGTACACGCTCGACACCAAGAAGCGCGGCATGGGCGACGTCGGCACCTTCGTCGTTGGCGCCCAGGGCACCTTCATCAACAGCTATTTGATCAAGAGCCCGCGCGCCCTGCGCCAGTTCTACCGCGACGGAACGCCCCCTGGGCAGCTCGCCGACAAGCCCCTTCCGACCTTCGTGGATGGCGGCACGCGGGACTACTCCAACCTCAACGCGGAGTACGAGGCGGCGGGTTGGCGCAACCTCGAGAACTTCGCTCCGCCCATGCCGCAGCTGCGCGTGGTGGCACCGATCCGCTGGCTCTACGAGGGTCACCTGCTCGGCTTCACGGCGCGCCACGTGGGCGGCTACAACGACGACAGCGAGGCGACGGTCGAGAGGTACGGCCTCGCTGGCATCGACCAGCTGCAGTTTGCCGACGGCGAGGAGATCGATCCCTTCACCGTCTTCGACGCCGCCTACGGCTACTCCTTCGGCGACGAGGGCTGGAAGACGCGCTTCACGCTCGGCGTGCTCAACCTGCTGGACACGGCGCCGCCCGAGGTCGAAGGACCCCTCGGCTACGAGGTCGGCGTCCACGATCCGCGCGGGCGCATGATTTACGCGCGTGTGACTGGCGAGTTTTGAGTAGTACTTCAAAAATCCGGCGCTAGCCGGGAAGAAGCGAACAATTCCGCGGGCATGAGGGGCCCAAACGACCCCTCAATGCCCCTGGACCTTCCGCGGTTCAGCGCGATATGACGTTTCGGTACGTTCCGCCAGGCCGGGTGAGCCATGGGTGAGGCGGAGTGCTCTGGCCGGGGAGAGGTGTCGAAATGATCAAGCGTTTACCGTGGTTGAGGAATCTCAAGAAGACGCAGCCGGAGCCCCCGCTGCGCCTGCCGATCGCATGCGGGCCCCTGTCCAACGGCGAGGGCTGGTGGGCTGATACGCCCCGCAAGAAGCTGATCCGCAAGCTCGTCAACGAGAAGGCGGAGGAATACTCGCGCAAGCACAACGTCGACCGCCGCGAGTTCCTCGCGAGCTCCTGCGGCATGGCCACGAGTCTCTTCGTGATCAACATGGTCAACGGCTGCAGCAGCAGCAAGGAGATGGGCGCCAACGGCAACATGGTCGTGGTGCCAGGGCAGAATCAGACGCCCGGCATGGAGGGGGCCACCCCCGGCATGACTCCGGACGGCATGCCCATAACTCCCGGCATGACCGGCGAGGCCGGTGGCAACATGCCGGCGGGCGGCAGCGGTGGCACCGGTGGTGCACCGCCGGCTGGCGGCGTCGGGGGCGGCGGCGGCTCGGCCGGCGGCTTCAACGTGCCGGAGGGCGCCTGCGTGGACCCGGACATGGCCGATGCCTCGCTCGGCAGCGGCGGTGACGAGCTCATCATCGACATGCAGTCGCACTTCGCGAGCCCCGAGACGAACCCTCTCGGCGCTGCGGGGCTGAGCCAGTTCGTCGGCCAGATCAACGAGCAGCGCTACCCGTGGATCGAGCGCACCCCAGGCTGCATGGCCTCGGCATGCTTCGATCGTACCGAGTACGTCGACCAGATCTTCCTGGGCAGCGACACGACTATCGGAGTGCTGTCCGGCATCTCCTACTCGCTCGGGCCCAACGGCATGGGCGCCGGTGGCTTCGCGGCCCTCACCAACGAGGACCTGATCGACGGCGTCGCCTGGCTGGAGAACCAGTTCCCCGGTCGCATGCTCAGCCACGCGATGGTCATGCCGAATGACCGCCTCGACGTGCAGCTCGCGATGATGGACCGCCTGGCCGACACCTACACGAACTGGAAGACCTACCCGCCCTGGTCGCCGGTCGCGAACGGTGGCTACTGGCTCGACCAGGGCGAGGGGCCGACCATGCTCCAGCGCGGGATCGACCTGAACTCGCCGATCTTCTGCATCCACAAGGGCTTCCCGCTCAACAGCTTCAGCCCGACCTACACGAACCCGCAGGACGTGGGTCCGGCCGCGCGGATGTTTCCGGGCGCCTTCTTCGTCATCTACCACTCGGGCTTTGAGCATGGCCTGGCGGCCGGTCAGTCGACCATGCCGGGCTACGACCCCAACGCCGACGCCAGCCGCTGGTCGCAGTACTACAACTCCGCGATCCAGAACGAGGTGGGCGTGTGGCCGGAGGGCCCGTACGACGAGATGGACACGGCGCTGCAGGCCGACTTCCCGCTCGATCGCGGCGTCAACAGCCTGATCAAGTCGCTACGCGACAACAACATCGGCCCCAACGGCCGCGACCTGGACAACCCGGAGGGGCCCGTCACCACGCGCGTCTACGCGGAGTGCGGCGGCGTCTGGCCGAACTTGCTGACCGGTCGCGTCGAGGAGTCGATGCACTACTGGGGCAAGCTCCTCAAGCACCTCGGTGAAGACCGCATCGTGTGGGGCACCGACTGCCTGTGGTTCGGCTCGCCCCAGCCGGTGATCGAGGCCTTCCGCGCCTTCGAGATCTCCCAGGAGTTCCAGGACACGTACGGCTACCCGGCGCTCACCCCGCTGCGCAAGGCGAAGATCCTCGGGCTCAACGCCGCGCGCATGCAGAGCGAGGGGCGCGCCGACGTGAACATCCCCCAGTGCACCCACAGCGAGTTCGTGGGCGCCCAGGCGATGCGCTACAAGCGCGAGCTGGATGAGGAGTTCGGCCGTCGTCGCGACATGATGATGGCGGTGCACGGTCCGCGCACGCGGCGTGAGTTCCTCAAGCTGCAGGCGGCCGAGCATCAGGAGAAGATCTCCATGTCCGGCAACATTCCGCGCATCGAGAAGAAGCAGATCATCTGATCGCTGGGCGGCCCGAGGGGCCACGCGCACACGAAGCGCCAGCACCGGGTTCCCGGGGCTGGCGCTTTGATTTGGGCCAGCCGACGCGTGGACGCTCGGCTGCTCGGATCCAGCCACATCGTGATCGGGTGATGACAACGGTGGCGGTCGTCCCGCGCCTGGAGTAGAGACGTGGGTGTGACCAAGGCAGAGCGGCTCGGCGCAACCATCCGGGATCTGCGCTACCGGAGCGGGCTGACGCAGGCCCAGCTGGCCTACCGTGCCGGGGTCGGGGAGAAGACCCTGAAGCGCCTGGAGGCGGGCAAGACCGACACGCCGCGGCCTGAGACCATGGCTGCGGTGGCCGGCGCCCTCGGCATGTCCCCGCGGGAGCTCTTCTCCGCTGTCGAGGAGCCCGATGCGAGCGAGGAGGCCGCGCCGCCGCCGCCGGCGATCCACCAGCTGCCGCGCCCGCCGCAGAACTTCACCGGCCGCGTGCGCGAGCTCGCCGAGCTCGAGGCCCATCTGCAGGCGCACCTGGCGGGTGAGGGGGCTACCATCAGCGCAATCCACGGCATGGGCGGCATGGGCAAGACGACGCTGGCGCTGGTCGTGGCAGAGCGCTGGGCGGAGCGCTTCCCCGACGGTCAGTTCTACCTCGACCTTCGCGGAACGACCGAACCGGTGGGCGCAGCGGACGCGATGATGCACGTGATCCGCTCGATCGATCCGGGCCGTCCGCCGCCCAACACGGAGGCGGAGGTGGAGGCGGCGTACCGCACGGTGCTGCGCGGCAAGCGTACTTTGCTGCTGATGGACAATGCGGTGGGCCGCGAGCAGGTGGCGCCGCTGGTGCCGCCGGAGGGCTCGCTTCTGTTGGTGACCTCGCGCCAGCGATTTGCCCTGCCCGGGCTGCGCGCGGTGGCGCTCTCGCCGCTGGAGGTCGACGACTCGCGCGCGCTGCTGGGCACCCTGGCACCACGCGCCGATGCCGTCGGGGGAGAGCTCGCCGGGCTCTGCGGTGGGCTCCCGCTCGCGCTCAGCCTCGCCGGGCGTGCCTTGGCGGAGCGCCCCGACCTGGACCCCGGCGAGTACGCCGCGCGGCTCGCCGACGATCGCAGCCGGCTCGCGCAGCTTGACGCGGGCGAGTCGTCGGACGGAGTGCAGGCCTCCTTCGAGCTGAGCTTCGAGATGCTCGACGACGCCCTGCGGGCGTGCCTCTGCAGCCTGGCGGTCTTTCCGCACGACTTCGACCGCAGCGGGGTCGCTGCGGTGTGGGGGGTCTCCGAGGAAGAGGCCGACGCCAGGATCGGCAAGCTGCTGCGCTTCAACCTGCTGGAGTGGGACGGCGCCGGTCAGGCCGCGCGCTACCGTCTGCACGACCTGGTGCGGCTGTTTGCCGACACGCGCCTGCGCGAGGCGCCGCGCCGCGCGGCCATGCTCTCCCACGGGCGCCACTACCTTGCGCTGCTCGAGCGCTCGGAGGCGCGCGCGCGCGCTGGCGAGCAGCGCGCGGCGTTGGTCGACGTGGATCGCGAGTGGCCGAACATCCAGGCCGCGTTCGTGCACTGTCGTGCGCTGGCCGAGCTGGCGGGTCCCGACAGCGAGCCCGCGGAGCTGCTGTCCACGGCGCCCGACGCGCAGGTCGTGCTGCGCCTGCGGCAGGATGCGCGGGAGCGGGCAGCCTGGTGCGAGCTGGCGGCCAAGGTGGCGGAGGCGCGCGGGCAGCGTTCGCTTCAGGGGCGCCTGCTGGCGCACAGCGCGCGCGCACACCTGGAGTCGGGTGATCCGCGGGCCGCCGCCGGCTGCTCCGCCCGGGCGTTGCTGGTGCTGCGCGACGCCGGCGAGCCGCGCAGCGAGGCCTACGCCTTCGTCGGTGCGGCCGATGCCTACCATGCGCTGGGCCAGCCCCATGCGGCGATCGAGCACGCGCGACGCGCACTGTCATTGGCTCGTGAGCACGGCGCCCGCTCGGAGGAGGCGGGCGCGCTGGTCGTGTTGGGCTGGGGCTACCACGTGCTGGGGGAGCCCGAACGCGCCCTGGTCTTCGCCAAGCAGGCCTATCCGATCGCCCAGGAGCTGTCCGACCGCACGCTGCAGGGCATGACGCTGCTGGCCCTCGGCTTCTCCCACCAGGCAACCGGTCAGTGGGACAAGGGCAACGAGTACGGTCGCCGCTGTTTGCAGATCGCGCGCGAGCTCGGCGACCGTCGAATGGAGGGCTTTGCCCTGCTCACGAGCGAGCCGCTAGCGACCGCGCGCGACGCCTACGCGCAGGCCCTCGAGATCGCGCGCGAGATCGGTGAGCTTCGGATGGAGGGCAACGCGCTCTTCATGACGGGACTGAGCTGCAGCATGCTGGGCGACATGCCCGCGGCGATCGAGGCACTGGAGCCGGCCCTGAACATGGCCGAGGAGACCGGCGACCTGGCGATGAAGCTCAATTCTCTCACCGCCCTGGGCATCGCCTACACCACGACCGGTCAGCTCGAGCGGGCGATCGAGCGGCTGCGCAAGGGGGTGGCCTCCGCGGCGGAGGTGGGCAATCAGCGCCAGGAAGCGCTGGCTGGTCTGCTGTTGGGGTCGGCCCTGGAGGTCGCGGGCCGTCTGCAGGAGGCCCTTCATCAGCTCGAGAAGTCTCTGGCCCTGCAGGAGGAAACCTCCTATCCGGCGGTCGACAACACCCGCAAGCGCATCGCGGCGCTTCGCGCTCGCATCGAAGCCGAAGGCTAGCGACCGACCATGGGGGCCGGGGGACGACGTGGAACGGGCTGGGGTCGAGCGCTTGCGTTGTCGGTTCTGGCGCTGATGCCGAGCGGGAGTGCGCCCTCTGGGTCGAGCGCGCGCGCGCGTCCGCTGCAGGCGCGAACGACCCACAACGCCGAGGTGGCCGAGGTCTCGGGCGTGGACCGGGTGTCCGGCGCGCAGACGGACCTCGACCTGCGCGGGCGGGGCGTGCTGCTGGGCGACTGGGACGATGGCCACGCGCGCGACACTCACGTCGAGCTCGCCGGCCGCATCGTGGTGCGCGATCACGCGGGCATCAGCGAGCACGCCACCCACACGACCGCCACCGCGGTGGGCGCCGGCGAGGGCCGCGGCATGGCGCCGGCCGCGCGCGTCTGGGCCCACGACTGGCTGCTGGACATGGTGGAGCTGGAGGCCGCAGCGCCCGCGCTCGCCGTTTCCAACCATCCCTATGGGTTGACGATGGGCTGGTCGCCGGCGCCCGACTGCCCGGACCGTCCGACCTGGTGGGGCGGCGAGGGCGAGCGTCAGGACGCGCGCTTCGGCAAGTATGGCCCCGACGCGGCGCAGCTCGATCGGGTGATTCACCGCACCGGGCTGCCGAGCTTCTGGCCCGCGGGCAACGAGCGCCTGGACATCGGCGTAGCCGCCGGGGAGGCGCACTACCACGTCGGGCGCTGCGACGAGATCGAGCGCGACGCGCACGTGCAGGAGACCACGCTTCAGTACGGCACGGTCGGCGGACAGGGCGTGGCGAAGAACGTGATCACGGTGGGGGGGGTGCGCGTCGTGAGCGGCGAGTCGTCGGGGCGACACCTGTGGCCGGTGGACATCAGCGCCTTCGGTCCAACCGACGACGGTCGCATCAAGCCGGAGCTCGCCATGGCCGGCGAGGACGTGCGCTCCGCCATCGCCGAGGCCGACGATGCGTATGGCACTTTCCAGGGGACCTCGAGCGCGGTGTCGGCGGCGGCGGGCGTGGCGGCGCTGATCAGTGAGCTCTACCGCCAGCAGCGCGGCGCGGACCTGACTGCCTCCGACATGCGGGCGCTGCTCGTGCACGGCACGCGCGAGGCTGGCCCCGCGGCCGGCCCGGACTATCGACTCGGCTACGGTGTGCTCGACGCTCGTCGGGCGGCCGAGACGGTCGAGGGTGACGCCGAGGTGGCGCGCGGGCGGCGCATCCTGGCGGGCGCGCTCGGCGGCGTGGCTGGCGACTCCCTCGAGCTCTCCACGGTGGAGAGCGTGCCGGCGGGCAGCGCCCTGCGCGTAGTGCTGGCCTGGTCCGATCCACCCGCGGGCGTGAACACGGGTGGGCTCGACGACGCGACGCCGGCGCTGGTCCACGATCTGGACCTCAGCCTGATCGCTCCGGACGGTACGACCTTTCGGCCCTGGTCGCTGGACCCGGGCGACCCGATGGGGCCGGCGACGGCGAGTGGCCCGAACACGCGCGACAACCTCGAGGTGGTCGACGTGGCGGCCGACGACAACGCCTCCGACGGGGTGTGGCAGGTGCGCGTCGAAAGCGCTTCCCCCCATCCGCGCGGAGCGGTCCAGGGCCTATCTCTGGTGTCGAGCGTCGAGCTGGAGCCGCCCGCCCAACCGCTTCTGCGAGTGCCCCGGACGGTCACCGTCGAGCGCGAGCTGGGCGAGACTTCCGAGCCGGTGGCGATCCCGATCGGCACGCAGGGCGGCGTCGCGATCGCGTGGCAGGCGTCGACCGAGTCCCCGGGCGTCGCGCTGACTTCCGACCAGGGCGGGGCGGGCGATTCGCTGGTCCTCGAGCTCGATCCCTCGCTGTTCGCGCAGCCGGGTGAGCGCCTCGCTCGGGTTCGGCTGGACAGCGATGACCCGCGCGGTCCCCGCATGATCGGCGTGCTGGTACGCGCCACCTGCGAGCCGGACTGTGACGGGCGGGAGTGCGGCGCCGACCCACGCTGCGGAATGCCGTGTGGTCGCTGTGAGCGCGGCCAGGTGTGCGAGACCGGAAGCTGTGCCGCGGCGATTGGCGGATGCCCGAGCGGCGATCTCGGCGACGCGCTCGGCACCGCGCTGGTCCAAGATCGGCTCGGGGGTAGTGGCGATCAGGCCGGCTCCTGCGGTGGCAGCGAGTCCAGCGAGCGCGGCTTTCTATGGACGGCCCCCTCCGACGGGACCTTCGTCGTGAGCACGCGCGGCTCCGAGGGCGACACCGTGGTCTACGTGCACGACGGCACCTGCGCCGGGGCCGAGCTCGCTTGCAATGACGACTCGGGGGGTGTCAGCTCGGCGGTGTCGCTGTCGCTCGTGGAGGCACAGGAGGTGGCGTTGTGGGTCGAGGGACGCGGCGACGTGGAGCTCGGCGTCCGACCCGAGCGCTGCCCGGACGCGGACCTCGGCGCGCGTACAGGGATCGCTCTGGTGCGTGCATCGACCTTCGGTGGCGTGGACGGGCTGCAAGGTTCCTGCGGTGGCGAGGACACCGAGGATGTCGTCTTCGGGTGGCGCGCGCCGACTGCAGGTGCCTATGCGTTCCGGCTCTTCGATCCGCGCTACCAGGCCGTGCTCTACGTGTTGGAAGGGGATTGCGGGGGCGCCGAGCTGGGATGCTCGCCCGCGCCCGACGTGGGCGCAGTGGAGCTCGATCTGGATGCGGGCGAGTCGGTGGTGATCGTGGTCGATGGTCGCGAGGGCAACGCCGGGGGGTTCGAGCTCGACGTGCTCGCGCTGGACGCGAGCTGCGCGGGGCAGTGCGGCCAGGTGTTGCCGGGCTGCGCCTGTGATGCGAGCTGCGTAGCGCGCGGCGATTGCTGTATCGACGCCTGTGAGCAGTGCGATGCCTGTCGGTGCCAGCGGACCTGCGACGGGCGCAGCTGTGGGGAGGATGGCTGCGGTGGTAGCTGCGGTGACTGCGGCGCGGGGCTGCGCTGCGCGGATGGCCGCTGCGAGCCGGACCCCTGCGAGGGCGTGTCTTGCGACGCGTGCAGCGAGTGCGTCGACGGTGGTTGTAGGCCGCTGCCCGAGGGCGCGCCCTGCGAGGACGGAGACCTGTGCACCGTGCTGGATGTCTGCGAGGAAGGCCGCTGCGAGGGCCAGCCGCGCGACTGCGACGACGGCGTGCCGTGCACCGCGGACCTCTGCGATCCCGAGACGGGCCGCTGCGAGCCGGAGCCGAGCGAGGAGTGTGAACGCTGCGACGGCGGCGTGGACTGCCCGCGGACGCTGCTCGATCCACCGAATCCCCCGGACGTTGACGCCGACGCCGGCGTGCCACCAGACGGCGGCGTGCGCGGACCCTCCGGCGGCGGTGACGACGGCGGCTGCGGCTGTCGACTGCAGGCGAGCGCGGAGGCCGGCGGTGCGCCCGCTTGGCCCTGGCTGCTGCTCGCGTGGGCCTGGCGTCGCATTGGCCGGCGCCGCAAACGCAGCTAGCCCGCGTACTGCACCGATCCCCACGCCCTCGCACAACTGCTCGACTCGACAGCGCTTCCGCCTCGGTCGAGAATACACACCGTATGCGCTCCACCCACCGGAGGCCCTGCGAAGCCGATCGCTTTGCACGATCTTCGCACGCCTCGGTGAATATCCGGGCTAGGCTCGCGCCCATGGCCGAGACCATCTTCTCCAGGATCCTACGCGGCGAGATCCCTTGCCACCGCGTGTACGAGGACGAACGCGTGTTCGCCTTTCTCGACATCAACCCGATCGCACCCGGGCACACGCTCGTCATCCCCAAGGCGGAGGTGACCACGCTCGACCTCCTCGAAGACGAGGATGCGGCCGCGCTCGGGCGCGCGCTGCCACGAATCTGTCGCGCGGTCCTGGCGGCGACCGGCACGACCGACTTCAACGTGCTGGAGAACAACGGGCGCGGCGCCAATCAGGCCATCGACCATGTTCACTTCCACATCATCCCGCGCGCGGCTGACGGTCGCGGCCTGCGCACCAAGTGGCTCCCGGGCAAGCTCGAAGCGGATGAGGCCAAGGCCCTTGCCGCGGCGATCAGCGAGAAGCTTCAGGGCTAGAGCCCATCTAGATGGGCTCTAGGGCGCGTAGATGCGCTCCAGTCACTTCTTCAAGCTGGCCAGCTTGAAGAACTGGTGGTCCGCCAGCGCGAAGCCGTCGTTGCTGCGCACCACGGAGCCCAGGTGGTGGCGATAGCGCCCCGCCTCCCTGTCCTCGCACAGGAGCTCGAGAGAGTAGCGCACGGCCAGGAACGCGAGCTCCTCCCACGGGATGCGCGCCGGATCGACGAGCTCCACCTCGGTGCTCTCGGGACCGGGTGCAAAGCGCTCCTCGAGCAGGCGTGCCCGATAGATCAGGTAGGCCTGCCCGATGTGGGGAATGTCGAAGTGGGCGTAGGGGGCGACGATCTCGACCTTGGCGCAGGCCTCTTCCAAGGTCTCGCGGGCCGCGCCCGCGGGCGCGCTCTCGCCGAGCTCCATGAAGCCAGCGGGAATGGTCCAGAAGCCGCGACGCGGGCTGATCGCGCGCTTGCACAGCAGGATGCGGTTCCCGTGCTCCACGATGCAGCCGACCACCATCTTCGGGTTCTGGTAGTGGATCGTGCCGCACGACGCACACACGTGTCGCTCCCGGTCTTCCCCGTCCGGGATACGCAGCTCGTTCTCCTGACCGCAGCTGCTGCAGTGCTTCATGGCAGCGGGAGCATAGCACGCGCGCCGGGGGTGCGTGGCGCGCAGAAGCGGCTATGCTGGGGCCGCCATGGCCCGCTTCCGGACGCGCAAGGACGAGTCGAGCAAGCCCAGCTACATCACGCCCGAGGGCTATCGAAAGCTCGAGGAGGAAGCTGCGCGGCTATGGTCGGACGAGCGGCCGAAGCTCACCAAGGCGGTCGCGATCGCCGCTGCGGAAGGGGACCGCTCGGAAAACGCCGAGTACATCTACGGCAAGAAGAAGCTGCGCGAGGTCGATCAGCGCCTGGCCTTCCTCTCCAAACGTCTCGACGCGCTCACCATCGTCGATTCACGACCGGCCGATGAGAGCCGTGTCTTCTTCGGCGCGTGGGTTACGCTCGAGGACGAGGACGGTGAGCTCGACACCTATCGCATCGTGGGTCCGGACGAGACCGACTTGAAGCAGAAGCACATCAGCGTCGAGTCGCCGATGGCCAAGGCCCTGATCGGCAAGCGCGAGGGTGACGAGGTGGAGGTCCCGCGTCCCAAGGGCGACGCCTACTTCGTGGTCGAGAAGGTCAGCTTCCGCGCGCCCGAGCAGGGCTGAAGGCGAGCGTTGCAGGTGCGCCGCAGTGCGGGCTGCCGCGCCGCGGGCGCGCAACGCGGACGCGCGCCGGCCGTTGTCAACACGAGGGTCCGAGCAACGGCGAGGTTGGAGTCTGTGCCGCTCGCGCGTGACGATTCGCTCAGCGGGCTCGGCGCTGCGCGGATCCTCCTCTCCCGGTTGGCGATGTGCGCGCGCAGCTCGGATGGCGCGCGGTTCGCCCCGACACGAACCTCGCCCGTCACCCGAGAATCGGCAGTGATACGGAGGGTGGCGCAAACTGTGCGTCGTCCCTGGGTGACCCGCGCCAGGATTGCGCTCCCGTGCCCAGCGTCCTTGGCCAGGCGCGGGAAATTCCCCAGCATCGGAGGCCTTCCTGGGGCAGGATTCGCTGGCACGGCCCGTGCTCCTACGGGTCGGGGAGATGGAGCGTGCGCCCCACACCGATGACTCCACTGCCGACGGTTCTGTTGGTCGCCATGCTCACGCTCGCCTGGGGCTGCGGCGCGAGCGCGAGCTTCCGCGACGGTGTCTACGACGACGGCACCGTCCGCTACCGGGTCGGACCCCGCGCGGGCTTCGAGCGGGTGGAGGTCGAGGACAACGACCTCGCCTTCTTCAATCGGCACCTGGGCACCATCACGATCAACTCCACATGCAGCGAGTACGAGGACGTGCCGCAGGACGCGCTGCTCAACCACCTGCTCTTCGGCACGCGCGAGCGCGACTTCCGCGTGGACGAAGTGCTGACCCTGGATGGCCGGGGAGCCAAGCATGTGGTGGTCGACGTCGAGCTGGACGGTGTTCCCCTCACGCTCGAGATCTACCTGGTCAAGAAGGACGGCTGCGTCTACGACCTCAGCCATGTCAGTGCGCGCAGCGCGCCCGCGGAGGGGCAGCACGCGTTCCGGAGCTTCGTGGCCGGTTTCCGGGTGCTGGAGACGCGGCTGGACTGATGGCCGGCTTCCGCGTTTCATGAGGCGCTGATCGATGCCCGAC
>JAPPOT010000348.1 GCA_028817855.1 Myxococcales bacterium | reverse complement strand
GCACACGCGCCCCCCGCCTCTGCGGCCACGGTGGGCGTCGCGAGTCAGAAGGTCACTCGCCCTCGCAGAGGTAGAGCTGTGTCGGGTCGATACACATGGGCGACTCCCGTCCCGGCGCGATTTCCGCGCACCGTTCGACGCGCGCCTCGCGCTCGGTCACGTCACTCCCGTCGGACTGAAACACGTGGGCGAGAATCAATGTAATTGTATCACAAAACCAAAAAATCTTGTTTTGATAATATGGATTCACACTACAGCCGCGGTGTGCTGCGATGGATGGGCGATGCTCGACGGAACAGCACGAAGCTTGTTGGTGGGTCTGACCGCGGCCTGGACTGTCGTGGGTTGTGACGCGGTCCCGAGAGGTGAGTCGCTCGATGGAGACACGGTGGCTCGACCGCCCTCGGCGGGAGCGCCGGCAGCGCTGCCGCCAGGGCAGGACGCATCCAGTGGCGCCGGCATCGGTGGGGAGGGCTCTGCCGTTCCTGAATCGCTGCCCGATGACGAGGGCGCAGAGCCGGCGCCCGCTGCGCCCTCTGACGCCGCCAACCCCATGCCTACGTCCGACGATCGCGCGCTCTCGCCGCCCGTGGTGGTCGCCGCGAGCACCGGCGCGGCCTACGACCCGGTCAGCGATCGTGCCTACCTGGTGGCCGGCGAGACCGTCCGCCTCGTCGACTTCGCGGATGATGGTGCCGTGTCCGACTTCTTCCGGCCGCCCGGCGAGGTCGTCGCGATCGACGCCGACGCCGTGGGCGTGCTGGTGTTGTCCCACGCGGAGATGGACGTCCTGCAGCTCGATCGGCTCGACCACGGGGGTGCGGTGCTCTACAGCGTGGCCGTACCGCGGCAAGCGGGCGAGCTGACGCGGGTGCGATTGCTGAACGTCGATACCGCCCTCGTCTATGGCGTGCACGGCTCCGGCACGGGCAGCCAGGTCGTGGTCGGCATGGCATCGGGCCAGGTGGTCGACGCCAACCTCTACTCCTTCGTCTATGCGCCTGCCGGCCTTGGTTTGATCGACGAAGGCATCTGGTTTCCATCGGCCTACCCGGGCGAGGTGGCGCAGGCCCGCGTCGACGAAACGGGCGCACTGGTCGAGCAGCACCGCTTTGCGGTGGGTGAGGACTGGCTCCACGACGTCCAGCCGCTCGACACCTCCACCGCGCTGGTGGCGGGACATCTCCGCGGCCTCGGCGCCGTCATGCTCGATGCCGCCACCTCCGAGGTGCCCTACGAGCCTCTCTGGGAGCGCCTCTGGGCCTACAGCCTGGTCGGCGAGCGCCACGCCTACAGCGCCACCGGCTCCTTCCTGCTCTGCATCGATCCCGCGACGCTCACCACCCACGAGCTCGAGGTCCCCGGCTTCGAAGACGCTCCTTCGATGCGGAACACCACTCCGATCGGCGAGCGGGCCCCCGGCCGTGTGCTGCTCCACCAACCCGGCACCGGCCTCGTCGAGCTCGATTGCGAGGCTGCCACCGCAACCCCTTGAGCCGAGCAACGATGGTTGACATGTTTCCATAGTTCAATAATGGTTGAACTATGGAAACGAGTGAGGTGATCGACGCGCTCTCGGCGCTGGCGCAGGAGTCGCGCCTGTCGGCCTTTCGGTTGCTGGTGGGCGCTGGACCGGAGGGGTTGGCGGCTGGTGAGATCGCCGAGGCGCTCGGGGTGGCGCCCGCGACGCTCTCCTTCCACCTGAAGATGCTCTCCCACGCGGGCCTGATTCACTCGCAGCGCGAAGGACGCTCGATCCGCTACATGGCCAGCTTCGACGCCATGGGAGAGCTCGTCGACTTCCTCACCTCCAACTGCTGTGGCGGAGACCCCGGCAGCTGCCTGCCGCAGCGCAAGCCGCGCCGACGCGCCGCCGCGGGAGGGCGCCGATGAGCCTGCGCGTCGGAATCAACGGCTTCGGCCGCATGGGGCGACTCGTCACTCGCGTGGCCTGGGACATGCCCGAGCTGGAGCTCGTGCACATCAACGAGCTGCACGGCAGCGCCGAGGTCTCGGCACACCTGCTGGAGTTCGACTCCGTGCACGGGCGCTGGGCGCACACCGTGGGCTTCGGCGAGGACCACATCACGGCGGACGGGCGGCGCCTGGGCTACTCGCGACACGCCACGCCCGGCGAGGTCCCGTGGGACGACATCGGCGTGGACCTGGTGCTCGAGTGCAGCGGGCAGTTCCGCACGCCTGGCACGCTGGCACCCTACTTCGACCGCCGCGTCGGCACCGTGATCGTGGCGGCACCCGTCAAGGAGCAGGCCCTGAACGTGGTGATGGGCGTCAACCACGACCTCTATGAGCCGAGCGAGCATCGCCTTCTGACCGCCGCGTCGTGCACGACCAACTGCCTGGCCCCGGTCGTCAAGGTGATCCACGAGGGCCTCGGCATCGTGCACGGGCTGATCACGACGATCCACGACGTGACGAACACCCAGACCGTCGTCGATCGCCCGCACAAGGACCTGCGACGGGCTCGCTCCTCGCTGATGAACCTGATCCCGACGAGCACCGGGTCGGCCACTGCGATCACGTTGATCTACCCGGAGCTGAAGGGGAAGCTCAACGGTGTGGCGGTGCGCGTGCCGCTCTTGAACGCGTCGCTGACCGACTGCGTCTTCGAGGTGAAGCGCAAGACGACGGTCGACGAGGTCAACGGTCTGCTGCAGGCCGCCGCCGAGTCCCCTCCCTTGCGCGGCATCCTCGGCTACGAGACTCGCCCGCTGGTCTCGATGGACTACGTGAACGACACGCGCTCCAGCGTCGTCGACGCGCCCTCCACGATGGTGGTCGACGGTACCCAGGTGAAGATCCTCGCCTGGTACGACAACGAGATGGGCTACGTGCAGCGCATGGCCGAGCTGGCGCAGCTGGTCGCGGCCGGCCACTGAACCCGGGCACCGAGCATGGCGGCGAGCCGCACCGGACTGCGAGACTTTTCGGTCGTCACGGGCGCCTACTGGGCCTTCACGCTGACCGATGGCGCCCTGCGCATGCTGGTGCTGCTGCACTTCCACGCGCTCGGCTACAGCCCCTTCCAGCTCGCGCTGCTCTTCGTGCTCTACGAGGCGGCTGGCGTCATCACGACGCTCTCGGGCGGCGTGCTCGCCTCCCGCGTCGGGCTCAAGGCGACCCTCTCGCTCGGCATGCTGCTGCAGGTCGCTGCGCTGCTGATGCTCTCGGCGCTCGCGGTCGAGTGGCCGAAGGCGCTTCAGGTCGCCTACGTCGTGGGCGTCCAGGGGATCTCCGGCATCGCCAAGGACCTGACGAAGGTGAGCGCGAAGAGCGCGATCAAGGTGGTCACGCCGGCCGAAGCCAGCGGCACCCTGTTCCGCTGGGTGGCGCTGATGACGGGCTCCAAGAACGCGCTCAAGGGCGTCGGCTTCTTTCTCGGCGGTGTGCTCCTCGCCGCGCTGGGCTTCGAGGGAGCTCTGTGGGCGATGGCGGCGACCGTGCTCGCGGGCGCGGTGGGGTCACTCGCCATGCTGCCCGGCGGGATGGGCAAGGTGAAGGCCAAGAAGAAGCTCGCGCAGCTGCTGTCGAGGTCGCGGGCGGTGAACATCCTGTCGGTCGCACGGGTGCTGCTCTTCGGTGCACGCGATGTCTGGTTCGTGGTGGCCCTGCCAGTCTTTCTGCACGATGTGCTCGGCTGGAGCTTCGCCGAGGTCGGCGCCTACATGGCCCTGTGGGTGATCGGCTACGGCATCGTCCAGAGCGCGACGCCGCGCTTCCTGAAGCACGGCCCCGAGCGCAACGAGGCGCGCCCCGCGCAGCTGTGGGGGTTCCTGCTGTCGCTATCGCCGGTGCTGATCGTGATCGCGCTGCGGAGCGGCGTGAGCGCACCCCTCGCCGTGCTCGCCGGGCTCGCCATCTTCGGCGTGCTCTTCGCGATCAACTCCGCGGTGCACTCCTACCTGATCCTGGCGTACGCCGATGATGAGCAGGTCAGCGCCAACGTGGGCTTCTACTACGCCGCCAACGCCGTGGGCCGCCTGGCCGGCACGCTCCTATCGGGGCTGGTCTATCAGCTCCATGGTCTGCAGGCCTGCCTCCTCGTGGCCGCGCTGATGCTCGCGGCCTCCGCGACCGTCGCCCTCGCGCTCCCCGATACGCGCCAGGGTGCCCCGTCCGAGTCCGCAGCCTGAGAGCGCCCCCTTGGAAGCTCCGTGCGAGTGTCCCTTCGGGTTCGAGGGAATTGGCACTTCTTCCGGCGCCGTTCCGGCTCCTACGCTCACTGTCCAAGGAGACAGCCGCTTCCAATGAAGACCACCATCCTGTGGGACCACGACGGTATCCTCGTCGAAACGGAGCCCTGGTACTTCGCGGCGACCCAAACCGCCATCAGGCCACTGGGCGTGGAGTTGGACAAGGCCGACTACCTCGCCGACATGGCAGATGGAAGATCGGCGTGGGAGCGCGCCAGGGCCATGGGTGCATCGGACGATGACGTGGCCGTGCACAGGGCCCGACGCGACGAGCTCTATCAGCAGTATCTCCGCACCAAGGACATCGAAATCGAAGGTGTGCTGGACACCCTCGCGACGCTGGCGCGATCACACCAGATGGCCATCATCACGACGTCCAAGCGGGTCGACTTCGAGCTCATCCACGCTAGGCGTCAGATCGTCGATCACATGTCGTTCGTTCTCTGTAGCGGTGACTACCCGCGCTCGAAACCTCATCCGGATCCCTACCTGGCCGGACTGGAGCGATTCGGTGTCTCAGCAGAGGAGACACTGGTCGTCGAGGACTCCGAACGAGGGCTCAGGGCGGCCGTGGCTGCGGGGATCGACTGCGTGGTCGTCGCCAACGAGTTCGTTCGGGGTCAGGACCTCAGCAAGGCGAGCCATTTCGTGGACTCCATCACCGACCTACCCGCGTTGCTCGACGGGCTCTGACCCGAAGGGTGCTTCCTATTCGCTGTCAGAATTGGGGACAGCCCCTAGAAGTTGCGGCTGTCGCAGGTCGCCCAGTCGGACTGGCTGCAGATCGGCGAGCCCGCGCCGGCGCCGAAGAGGTCGCAGGCGGCGGCGTCGTCGGCGAGCCAGCAGCGGAACCACGCGGTCGAGGTACGCACGTACTGGCCCCCGGGCTCCGACGTGGTCAGGCCGATGGTGGGCGTGCCGATGTGGTCGGCCGTCTGGTGGTCGAGCAGGAAGGAGGGACCCGCGGCGCTCTGGTAGGTGCTGGTGCACATCCCACGCAGGAAGTCCTCGACGCCGGTCTGGCACATGAAGGCGACGTTGGCGGGTACACCGAAGCCGCCCCCCTGCACGC
>JAPPOT010000402.1:923-5290 GCA_028817855.1 Myxococcales bacterium | reverse complement strand
CTGCTCCTCGTCGAAGGCGTCCATGACGTCTTCACGGAGAGGCTCGGTAGCGCCGTCTTCGACCGCGTCGGCGGCCGACTGACGAATCTGTCGAACCGATCGTTTGTCGAGTGAGATTTCCATGACCGGGTGCGCCTCCGCGTCCGATAGACGACGCGCCTACTATCGAAGCTCCCCGCTTGTCAACAATCTCTTGGGGGGTCGGGAGGGGCCCGCGGCGGGCCCCGATCGGCCGGCGGCATTTGTGGCCGCATCCCCGCGTGACGCCACATGAATCTTGACGCCGCCGCCCTGGACGGGTCCACTGGCACAGCCATGCTCTGCGGGCAGTGCCAGCGCGAGAATCCGCCCAACAACGCGTTCTGCCACACCTGCGGTGCGCCCCTTGGCGGCCAGGTCTCCCAGGCGCCGGCGGCTTCGGGGGACGCCGGGGTGAGCTGCCCACGCTGCGGCGCCGAGAACAGCAGAAACATGCAGTTCTGTCGCACTTGCGGAGCGGACATGGCGCCGGCCCGTCCGGAACCGGCGGCGGCACCCCCGCCGCGCCCTGCGCCGGCTCATGCCGCCCCGGCGTCTGCCCCTGCTCCCGCGGCGGCCGGGGGCTCCGCTGCGCTCCACTGCTCGCGCTGTGGGGGGCAGAACGATCACGGCGCGCGCTTCTGCAAGTTCTGCGGTAGCCCGATGGACGGGGCATCGGTCGACCCGGCGCCTACCGCAGCCCCGGCTGCGGCACCCGCACCGGACCCGGCAGCCGGGGCCTCGGCGGCCGCGGCCGGCGTGGCGCCGACTCAGCAGCTGAGCGCGCAGGTGGTGGTGATCCTGCGCGACGGCAGCGAGGGCGGCGTCTACCCACTGCAGGGCGACCAGACCGACATAGGTAGTCAGGAGGGCGACATTGTGCTCACCGACGACCCCTACATGGCGCCCCGCCACGCGCGCATCGAACGCACGGGTGATACGTTCACATTGAGGGATCTCGCCAGCCAGAACGGGATCTACATGCGCCTGCGGGACGCCACGGACCTCGTCGGTGGGGACATGTTCTTAATAGGACAGCAAGTGCTACGATTCGAGGTGGTGTCGGACGCTGAACGCCGCGTAGGGCCCGCGAAACAGCACGGTGTGATGGTCTTCGGCACGCCGGAGGCGCCGCGCCTCGCCCGCATCGCCCAGTACACGACCGAGGGGATCGAGCGCGACGTCTACTACCTCTATCGAGACGAGACGGTGTTCGGTCGCGAGCAGGCCGACGTCGTGTTCGCGGAGGACCCGTTCCTGTCGCGCCGTCACGCGGCCGTCACGATGGACCGCGAGCAGATGAAGTTCACGTTGAGAGACCTGGGCTCGTCCAACGGCACCGCGATTCGGTGTCGCACCGAGCGCTCGCTGCAACACGGTGATCAGTTCCGCCTGGGGCGCCACCTCTTTCGCTTCGACCTCGGGGTCGGGGGGCCGGGCGGCTGATGGCGGAGCCTTCTCAGGACGAGGCGGACGCCGCGGTGGAGTCGGAGGACACGACCACCGATGCTGCGCTTCGCGTGGTCTCTGCGGGCAGCACCGCGGTCGGCCAGGTGCGCGAGCACAACGAGGACAACTTCGTCGTCGCGAACCTGAGATCCAACGAGCTGCGACCGCGCGACGAGAACTCCACCGACGACATCGGCGACTGCGGCATGATGTTCGCCGTCTGCGACGGCATGGGCGGTGCGGCCGCGGGCGAGGTGGCAAGCCAGATGGCGGTGGACATCCTGGTCGAGGCCATGCGCCGCGGCGGGGCGCCGCCCAATCGCGACAGCCTCGCGCGCCGCCTGGTGCAGGCGGTCGAGGAGTCGGGCCGACGCATCTTCGAGGCAGCCCAGAAGGAACGTTCGCGCCGCGGCATGGGCACGACCGCGACCGTCGCGGTGCTGGCCGACAAGGTGCTCTTCCTCGCGGAGGTCGGCGACAGCCGCGCGTACCTGCTGCGGCGCGGTGTGCTCAAGCAGCTGACCAAAGACCAGAGCCTGGTCAATCAGTTGATCGAAGCCGGCCACCTGACCGAGGACGAAGCGGAGGCCTTCGAGCACTCGAACATCATCCTGCAGGCGCTCGGTACCAGCGAGAGCGTGCAGGTGGACCTGACCTTCGTCGAGCTGCGGCAGGGTGACCGGCTGATGCTCTGCTCCGACGGTCTGTCGGGGCTCGTCCACGCCGACACGCTGCGTTCCGCGCTCGAGGAGATCGAGGATCCGAGCGAGGCGTGCGCGCGACTGATCGAGTACGCCGAAGGCGGCGGGGGTCACGACAACATCACCGTGATCGTGGCCGACTTCGATGGCAGCTCCCTGTCCGAGGCCACCGACAGCGACTCCTTTGGTTACGTGCAGTATCCGCTGCCGCTCGAGGACGAGGACTCGAGCGCGTTCGTCGAGGAGACCACGGCCGGTGGAGGCCGACCTTCGGAGGCGGATGAGAGCGCCGATGACGTGGAGACTGTGGCGCCGCCGCGGCGCTCGGTCTCGGTGCCGCCGCCCGAGGCCAACCGCTCGCGCACGAGCGCGCTGTGGATCGCGCTGGGCGTCTTCGCGATCGCGCTCGCAGGCGCGGTCTGGGGCACGCTCGAGACCGGGGAGCAGGATGCGCCGGAGGCGATCGTCGCCGAGGAGCCGCCGCCCGAGGAGCCAGCCGCGCCCGAAGAGGTCACGCCGGTGGAGGTCAACGTCCACACCGACGTGGACAGCGCCACCCTGCTCGTGAACGGCGAGGCGCGCGGCGATCTGGCCGCGGACCAGAGCCGCAGCCTTCAGCTCAAGCCGGGCGCCTACCGCTTCGAGGCGCAGGCCGAGGGTAGCCCGGTGGCCGTGACGGTGGTGACCGTGCGCGGCGACATGCCGATGGATGTCTTCCTGAGGCGGCCGCAGCAGCCCACCCACGTCGCCAACGAGGACCCGGTCGAGGGGGATGGGGAAGCCGCGCCGCCGGAGGATGAGGGCGGCGCGGAGCTGGCTGCCAAGCCGGAGGAGCAGGCGCCGGCGTCTCCCGAGGCCGCCAAGCCCAAGGTTCCCGCCGAGGAGCTCGACCCCGAGGTGTCTGCGCGCCGGGCCGAGCAGCGGCGCTTGCGTCGCGAGCGACGTCGCCAGGAGCGGGCCGAGCGCGCGGCCCGCCAGGCGGCGGCCGCAGAGGCCAGCGAGGAGCAGGCCGAGGCCCCGCCCGCGGTGAGCGAGCCCACACCTGCGGCCGCCGCGGCGGCCCCGCAGGAAATTCCCGATAACCCCTTCTGAATTCGCCGACCGTTTGGGGACGTCCTGCCCACTGCTGGCGTGATGGCTCTGTCGTAGCCATCGAGGGACGGGACCAGCGGCCTGGGAAGCCGCGCCGCGTGAATGTCGCCGGGTGGCGGCGCCGCGACGGTCGAGCGAGGGACGGCGATGGGACATGGGCTTGGGTTCTGTGGGAGGTGGGCGCTCGCCTGCCTGATGGCAGGGGTGTGCCTGGCGGGACCGCTGGGCACGAAGGCGGCGGCGAGCGCACCCGATGCGGCGGTCGTCGAGGCCCTGACGCGGCACGGCGGGCTCGGCCACGCGCACGCGCGTCGTGTGGTGAGCGCGGTGTCCGAGGCGCTCGCGGCCAATGCGGACCGGGGCGGCGACCGCTACGACCGGCTGCGCCAGTCGATCGGCGCGGTGCTGTTCGGGGACCGGGGGCCCGGCGCCACGCGCCCGGTCTACGAGGCGCGCCTGGCGCAGGTGCTGACGCGCATGTATCGGGGGCTGGACGAGCTCACGCTGCACGCGATCTTCGTGCGCGGCTACGACGTGCCCGCGTGCCAGCAGGACCTGGGCCTTGCGGCGCGCGACTGTGGCGCGCTGATCGCCGCCGCCGCCGCCGGCACCGGCCGCGCTGCTGCGGCGGAGACGCGCGCGCGCGACACCGCCGCCGAAGCGGAGCAGGCGCGGGCGCAGGCGCGGGCGGATTTCGCCGGCGGCCGCTACCCGCAGGCGCTCCTCGGCTACCGGCGGGCCCTGCGGTTGTCGCCTGGGCACGCCGGCTCGCACGCGGGAGCGGGCGCGTGTCAGCTCGCGCTCGCGCGGGCCCACGATGCGGTGGCGTCGTATCGCGCAGCAGTCGCGATCGACCCGGGCCGTGCCGGGTTCCACGCTGCGCTCGGGCGCGCGCTCACCGCCAGCGGCGACCACGCGTCGGCGGTGGCTTCCTACCGTCATGCGCTGCAGCTGGACCCCAACAACGGGCCGGCGCGGCAGGGACTGGCCCGGCTCGCACCGGCCCCGAGTCGGAGTCCATCGCCCGCGGCGGGGGGCCGGGCGCTGCCGAGCAATCGCTTTCCGCGCTACCAGGGGCCGCGTCGCTTCGACCCGGCCACCGCTCCG
>JAPPOT010000402.1:0-913 GCA_028817855.1 Myxococcales bacterium | reverse complement strand
GTCCAAGGCTCCGGCGGCCGCGCCAGCGGTGGCGGCCAAGAGGGGCGCCGCGCCCTCTGCCAAGGGGCCGTCGCCGGCGTCGAGCGAGCCGGTCCACGCGACCGGAGACCTGCTCGAGCGGGCCGCCCAGGCGGCCTCCGACGCCCTGGCCCATGCGCCTGCAGCGTCCAGGAAGGACGCTGGCAAGAAGGCGCCGGCCTCGAAGGCCCATCCGCAGGACGACCTCATGGCGGATCTGATGGCCGATCCGCTCGGCGGTGCCTCCACGCCCGAGCGAGCCCGCGAGCAGTCGGACAGCGCAGGTGAGGCGGCCACCCAGGAGGGCGCGGGTGAGGCGGCGGCGGATGCGGAGGTCGAAGCGCTCGAGCTCGAGACGGAGGCGCCGTTGCCGGACATCCCATCGCGCGAGGCCGTTGGCGCGGTGCTCAAGGCGCTCACCCCCTTCGTTGGCGAGTGCCTGCCGGCCCATCGTGGGCTGCTCAAGGTGAGGATCACGATCGTTGGCCCCACGGGCGCCGTGGCCAGCACCGTGGTCGACAACGGCGAGGGCGATCCCAAGGGCTGCATCGACGCCGTGGTGGGCGTCGCCGCCTTCCCCCGCTTCAAGCGCCCGACCTTCACCGTGGGCTACCCCTTCAGGCTTTGATTGTCGGGCTGGCGCCCGACCCGGGGAAGGGTCACGCGACCCTTCCCCCCCAGTGGCAAAGCCACTTGGGGCCCCCCTCGTTCATCGTCGGGCTGGCGCCCGACCCGGGGAAGGGTCACGCGACCCTCCCCCCCCAGTGGCAAAGCCACTTGGGGCCCCCCTCGTTCATCGTCGGGCTGGCGCCCGACCCGGGGAAGGGTCACGCGACCCTCCCCCCCCAGTGGCAAAGCCACTTGGGGCCCCCCTCGTTCATCGTCGGGCTGGCGC
>JAPPOT010000916.1 GCA_028817855.1 Myxococcales bacterium | reverse complement strand
AAGCGCCCGACGCCCTCGACCGGAGCCTCCGTGCCGCCGCCGCCGCGTGCGCCGATCCGCGCCAGACCGCCCGCGGGGGCGGCCGTCTTGAGCCGGTGCACGGCCAGCACCCGGTCTTCCAGGGTTGAGACGTCGCCGCTGTCGACCACCTCGTCCATCATGTGGGCGAAGCCATCGATGTCGATCGCCTGGCCGGCGTGGCCGGCGCGCAGGGCCTCGAAGTAGAGCTTGTAGATGCGGATCTGGTCGGCGTCGGAGACGAAGTCCGAGTTCAGCAGGTGGATGCCGATGAAGTACGCCGCCGTGCCCGAGTTGATCGCCTGGGGCTCGCCGTAGATCAGATGCGCGGTCTTGCCGCCACGGCGAGTGATCGACTTGTCCTGCACGTCGTCGACGATCAGGGAGCCGACGTGCATCAGCTCCGGCAGCGCGATCCAGTCGACGAAGTCGCGCGAGTTGCCGCCGACGATGTCGCAGCAGGTGATCGCCGCATAGGAGCGCCAGCCCTTGCCGCCCCGGTCGACGATCTCGCGGATCGGGTGCAGGTGCTTCTGCGCGTACTGGGACGGATCCACGCCGCGCATGTACTGCTCGCGCTCGGGTGAGCCGATCAGGTTGCAGGCCTGGTCGTAGCTCGGTGCCATCGGGATCACCCGCTCCACCGACTCGCGCACGACCTTGCCCACCTCCTCGAAGAAGCCCTCCAGGTCCTCGTAGGATGCGTAGCCGCTGCGCTCGATGATCCCCGGCCCGGCGACCGCCTTGCCCTTGAGGGTGCCGGTCGCGTCGATCCGGCCTTCCCAGAAGGAGGGCTTCGAGATCAGCGTGATGAACTCCTGGTCCTCGAAGGCGGCCTTCACCTCGAGGTCGATCTCGGCCTCGGGCACGCGCACGCGCCACTCCACCGGGTACTCGAAGAAGGTCTGCGTGCTGCGCCAGATGCGCGTCGCCTCGAAGGTGCTCTCCAGGTAGGTGTGCTGCGTGCCGTCCGGATCGATCAGCACGGCCCACTTGCCAGCGCTGGCCGGCACGCTGGGGTAGAGCTCGTGGTAGACGGTCAGGTCGCTGCCGTCGTCGAGCTGCACGCTGAGCCAGTCCCAGGCGACCTGGCGCTTCTCGTGCTTCTCGCGCCTCGCGAGTTGGCGCGCGCGGCGGGTCTCGTTGTCGAGCTTGGCCTCGGCCTCGTCGTCGACCTCCTCCTCGCCCTCGCCGCGGCCGAACTCGTGGTCGTACCAGCCCTGGCCCTCGCTGACCTCGTGCTCCACGCCGCGATCGGTGACGGTGCCGGTCACATCGCAGCGCGGGACGAAGTAGTAGAACATCGTCTCGTCGTCGGAGCCGCGCACGACGCCGTCGTCGCCGTGTCGGATCGGCGGCTTCTTGAGCTCGAACTCCAGGTCCAGGCCGATCGCGAGCGCGGGGTCCTCGAGCTTCAGCTGGTAGCGACCCTCCTCGCGCTTCTTCCAGACGTTGGGTCCGTACTGCAGCCCGAGCCGCTCCGTGTTGACGAACACGCGGCTGTCGAACATCCGGTCGGGGCTGGGCACGTTGCCGCGCTCCAGGATCTCGGACAGCGCCCGGTTGAACTTCTCGTCCTTGCCGCCCAGGCCCCGGCGGATGCGCTTGAGGCCCTCCTGCGGGGCGGTCTCGTCGACGCGCGAGACGAAGTGGTTGAGCTCGCCTTCGAGGTCGATCAGCGCCCACGTGATCGAGTGGGCGTAGAGCGGCTCGTGCGTCTTCGGGTCGTGGCCCTTGACCTGTCGAAAGAACGCCGCGAAGAACGAGTAGCGCTTGCCGCCCGCGACCAGGTGACCATTCTGGTACCACCATTCGGTCGTCGAGGAAGCGTGTGGGAGATCGTGTCGCGCCAGGTCGATCGGCCCCGGACCTGGCCAGTCCGCTGGGAAGGATTTTACCACTGCACCAATTCCATCACTGCTCCCCGCCGACACTGCTACCAACCGCTATGATAACGTGTCAACTCACCGCTTGGGCAACGCCATGCGCCCCCGGCTGAATGATTCTTCCCAGGTTCCCGTCTGCTTAGAGATGTCCCCGAGACGCATGACCGCTCCGGTCCTCGCCCTGCTGGCCCTGCTGGTGGCGAGCCCCCTGACCGCCCAGGAGCTCACGGCCGACCAGCTGGCGCAGCGCACGCTGCGGGCCGATGCCTTCGCCTGGGAGGGCGCCAAGACGCGCCTGAAGATGGTCCTGCACGCCAAGGGCGGCAAGAAGAGCGAGCGCGCCATGGAGGTGGTCGCACGCCGACACCATGGACTGTTGCAGACCATGGTGCGCTTCCTCGCACCCAAGGAGCTCGCCGGCACGGCATTCCTGATGCGTGAAAAGGCGGGGGAGCCATCCGAGCAGTACATCTACCTCTCCGGTCTCAAGCGCACGCGACGGGTGGTCGGCCGCGAGCGCGAGGGCTCCTTCATGGGCAGCGATTTCACCTACGCCGACATGCAGCGCGTGGACCCCAAGCACACGATCAACAAGCGTCTGCCCGACGACAAGGTGGGCGCCACCGAGACCTACGTGCTGGAATCGACTCTGTCCAAGGCATCCGGCTCGGCCTACGGCAAGCTGGTCACGTGGGTGCGCAAGAGCGACTTCGTGGCGGTGCGGACGCGCTTCTACGACCGCAAGGGCAAGCTCGTGAAGACCCTCTACGCACGCAAGGTCAAGCCGCTGGAGGGCAAGCCCGTCGTGGTCGAGGCGCGCATGCAGAGCGAGAACGGCCATGCCACCGAGCTGATCATCGAGTCGATGCAGCGGCGCGACGACCTGGACGACAGCCTCTTCACACCTGCGGCGCTCGAGCGCTTCTGACCGCCGCTCCGGGGGCGTCATGGGCACGTTTGTGGCCACTCGCATGGCCACTCGCGCTCGCGTGACCGCGCCCGAGAAAGGTAGTATGGCGGTGAGTAGTCGTGGGTTTCCTCGATGACATGCGCGAGCTCTCGAGCGTCAGCGTCGGGTTGCTGAAGAACCCGGGTGCCTTCATCCGGGAGTTTGCGCTGCTGATCCGCAACGACCCCGAGAGCTACTACGACTTCCTCGGGGACGACGTGCTGGAGGCCCAGGACTCGGGCTTCTCCAAGGATCAGAAGCCGCTTTGGCTGAACCTCGGCTACTGGGAGATGGCGCGGACCTACCCGGAAGCGTGCGCGGACCTGGCGCGCCGGCTCGCGCGCGCGGCGCGCCTGGGCGAGGGTGACGTGGTGCTGGACGCGGGGTTTGGCTTCGGCGAGCAGGATCTGCTCTGGGTCCAGGAATTCGACGTCGCGCGCATCATCGGCGTCAACGTGACCCAGCTGCACGTGGACGTCGCCCGCAAGCGCGTCGAGGCGCGCGGGCTGTCGGACCGCATCGACCTGCGCCTGGCCTCCGCCACGGACATCCCGCTGGAGGCAGGATCGGTGGACAAAGTGGTCGCCCTCGAGAGCGCCTTCCACTTCCCCACCCGCGAGGACTTCTTCCGCGAGGCGTTTCGGATCCTGAAGCCGGGAGGGCGTCTCGCGACGGCCGACTGCATGCCGTGGGTTGGTGAGAAGCCGACGGGACTGATCAACTGGCTGGGTTGGCGTCGCTGGGGTGTGCCCCAGGAGAACATCTACGATCGCGAGGTCTATCAGCAAAAGCTGGAGGCCCACGGTTTCGTCGACGTCGAGGTGGAGTCGATCCGCCACCACGTCTTTCCCGGCATGCACCGCTACGCCGAGAAGCGTCACTCGGGTGTGGAGATGGATCGGATCGAGGTGGAGATCAGCCCGCAGGACGTGGAGAACGTGCTCGGGGTCGAAATGTGGCGCAAGCAGGGCGGTCTGACCGACTACGTGATCTTCTCCGCGGTCAAGCCCTAGCTAGGCGAGCGCATGGCGGGCGAGGCGAGTGGCGAGCGTTGCGTGATCTGCGGCGCCGAGCGTGCGGAGGACGCCGAGTGCGCGCGCGTGCGCAGCAA
The DNA here is from genome assembly GCA_028817855.1 of Myxococcales bacterium. Lineage (GTDB taxonomy): Bacteria > Myxococcota_A > Polyangia > Polyangiales > JAFGIB01 > JAOUOP01. The sequence goes on along the minus strand of JAPPOT010000916.1, from coordinate 1,343 downwards.
CGTGCGGCGCTTTCGCAACGAGACCTTCGCCGTGTGGCGCTGTGGCAGCTGCCGCTCGCTCCACGCTCAGGACGAGGTGGACCTGGACCACTACTACGCGGGCTACCCGGTGCACATCGCCGATCTGGATTGGAAGCTCAACGTGGCCTACGGCGGGATGCTCGCACGGCTGCGCGCCGCGGGGCTGCAGAAGGACCACACGATCCTCGACTACGGCTGCGGCACCGGGCTGCTCGTGAGCTACCTGCGCGCCCAGGGCTACGCGCACACGAGCGGCTGGGATCGCTACGGTGAGGAGTTCGAGGACCCGGCGGCGCTGCAGACGCGTTACGACTGCGTGATCTCGCAGGACGTGATCGAGCACGTGGACGACCCCCAGGCCAACCTGCGCGAGCTGGACGGCCTGGTGAAGCCGGGTGGGTTTGTCTCGATCGGCACCCCGGATGCGGAGGTCCTCGACCTGGCCGACCCGGAGAACTACGTGCACGCGCTGCACCTGCCCTTCCACCGGCACATCCTCAGCAGCGACGCGCTCAAGCGGGCTGGTGAAGCGCTCGGATGGGAAGTGGAACGCTACTACGACACCATGTACAACAACACGCTCGTGCCCACGATGAACCCTCGATTCGTCCTGCACTACGTGCGCTCCCACGACGACGTCTTCGATCTCGTGGCCGAGCCCATCCGCGTCGGCGCCAAGCTCTTCTCCCCTGCGACCCCCTTCTTCGCCTTCTTCGGCTACTTCTTCGATCGCCACACCGACATCCAGGTGATCTTCCGCAAGCGCGCGGCCGGGGAGGCGGCGTGAGCGACGCCACGATCGTGGTCGACGCGGTGAGTCGTACCTATGGCAGCGGCGCTTCCGCCGTGGCTGCGGTGGCGGACGTAAGCTTCGAGATCGAGGCGGGCAGCTTCGTGACGATCGTGGGTGCGAGCGGATCGGGGAAGAGCACCTTGCTCAACATGCTCGGCACCCTCGACCGCCCGGATCAGGGCAAGGTCATCGTCGACGGCACCGATCTCTATGCTCTGGACGACAACGCGCTCACACGCTTTCGGCGCGACCGCATCGGCTTCGTCTTCCAGTTCTTTCATCTGCTGCCGACTCTCAGCGCCCTCGAGAACGTGATGCTCCCAGTCGAGCTCGCCGGCCGCGGCGGCAAACAGGCCCGCGAGAAGGCCGCGGGCCTCCTGAAGCGTGTCGGTCTCGAAGCGCGCGCCGGCCACCGTCCCGACCAGCTCTCCGGCGGCGAGATGCAGCGCGTTGCCATCGCGCGTGCCCTGATGATGGACCCACCCCTGCTGCTCGCCGACGAGCCCACGGGCAACCTCGACTCCAAGAC
>JAPPOT010000459.1 GCA_028817855.1 Myxococcales bacterium | reverse complement strand
TCAGCAGATAGGAGTACTTCTGACCCTTCCTGAAGTCATCGCTGAAGCGGTACAGGTGGCTGAAGATGCGCTCCACGAACCGGCATGGTATGGCAGCGCCCAGCCCGGAGGAAGCCCGTGACCGCAGATGTCATCCGTACCGAGAGCACGCGGGGTGTTTGCACCATTACCTTGCATCGGCCCGATGTGCTCAACGCCATCACGCCCGAGATGCTGCGCGAGCTGCGCGCGGCGGTGCTCGCCGCCGGGGACGACGAGGACGTGGGCGTGATCGTGCTGACCGGCGAGGGCAGGGCGTTCTCGGCGGGTGTCGATCTCAAGGCCCTGGGGGATCGCAAGCTCGCGGAGGGGGCGGTGGGCTCGATCCTGGATGGGCCCGCGCGGGCCGCCACAGAGGCGCTCACCACGGTGCCGAAGGTGGTCGTGGCCAAGGTCAATGGGCACTGCTTCACCGGCGCCCTCGAGCTCGCGCTGGCGTGCGACCTCGTGGTGGTGGCCGAGGAGGCCAAGCTCGGTGACACCCACGCCAAGTGGGGCCTGCGGCCCACCTGGGGCATGAGCGCGCGCCTGCCCGCGGTGGTGGGCCTGGCGCGAGCCCGGGAGCTGTCGCTGACGGCGCGCACCTTCACCGGGCGCGAGGCCGCCGAGTGGGGCATGGCGATGCGCGCGGTGCCGCGTGAGGAGCTGGACGCGGCGGTGCAAGAGCTGTGCTCGGAGCTGCTCGAGAACAGCCGGGGCTCGCTGGCCGCCTACAAGGCGCTCTACCGTCAGCCCGAGCTGGTCGCCGCGGTCGAGCGCGAGGCCTACCGGCGCTTCGACATCCGCGACAGCGAGTCGCGTTTGGCGAAGTTCCGCAAGTAGACGGCCTACAGGGCCGGCACGCAGCGTCCACCCAGGCAGCGCGCCGCGCTCGCTTCGCAGCTGCGGTGCTCGCTGGCCTGGCTGCCGCAGCTGCGGTGCTCGCACTCGGCCGCGCTGCGCTCGACCGCCGCCTCGAGCAGCTCCGCGCGCACGCCCGTGCGCATGCCGCCCGCCGCGCAGCCGCAGCAGTCCTCCACCAGCGCGCACTCGACGTCGCGCGAGCAGGCCTGCTCGTTCGGCGTCGCCGTCGCCACCCGCGGCAGCTCGGACGCGGCGGAGGCGCCTGCCGACGGTCCGGTGCCGCAGCCGGTGGTCGCGAGGGGGCTGGTGAGGAAGAGGGTCAGGGCGATGGCCCGCAGTGTTCCGAACATTCCGCGACTCTAGTCGGCGCTGCCCGGCGCACCACTCCGAAACGTTGACCCACCAACATCTGGGCCCCATGTGTGCGGGAGATACCGACGCGCGCCCATCCCGGTCGAATGGGGATGTGTTACATGCAGGGCGCGGATCGTTCGATGGATCACCCTCTGCGCTACCAGCTGCTGCCCAACGCGCCCGCCGATCAGGCTGACGTACTCGTGCTCCCGGTGGCCCACGCGGGCGAGGTGTGCGGGGCCTCGGGCACGCGCGCGGCGCCGGCCGCGATTCTCGAGGCGTCGGGTGAGCTGGAGTACTTCGAGGAGGACCAGGCCTGGTCGCCGATGCGCCACATGAAGGTCGCCGTGCTGCCGGAGCTGCACGCCTCCGAGCTGGAGCGCGAGGAGGCGTTCCACGGGCGCATCGCGACGACCGCGGCAGCGCTTCCCCGTGCGAGCGACGATAGGCTGCTGGTCGCCCTCGGCGGCGATCACTCGATCACGCCTTCGCTCACCGCGGGCTGCCTTGGCGAGCCGGCGACCATCCTCTTTCTCGACGCCCACGCGGACCTGCGGCCGCAGTACCGCGGCTCCGAGTACAGCCACGCTTGCCCGGCCCACCAGCTGCGCGAGCAGGGTCACCGCATCGTGATGGTCGGCGTGCGATCGATGTTCGAGCGCGAAGCCGAGCGCATCGAGAGCGACGACTGCATCGAGCTGTACGGCGATCGCGCGCTGCGCGAGGCATCCACCCGCCAGCGGCTGGTGGCTCGCGTCGAGTCGCTCACGGGCCCGGTCTGGCTCAGCACCGACATGGACGTCTTCGACCCTGCGCTCGTGCCGGGCGTCGGCACGCCCCAGCCCGGCGGCCTGGACTGGCACTTCGCCATCGATCTGCTGGAGGCGTTGCTGCTGCGTTCGAAGGGGCGCCTGTGCGGCATGGACCTCGTCGAGCTGGTGCCGGAGCCCTCGCGCGTCTCCCAGCTCGTGGCCGCCAAGTGGATGCAGAAGGCGATCTCCTTCTGGGGCAAGGCGCGCGGCTACGACCGCGCGCCCGAAGAGGGGAGTCAGGCCGGGCTGGAGTACGAGTAGTGCGTGCCTTCGTCCCCAGCGAGCACGCGCGGCATGCGCCCACGAAGGACTACTCCGATGGTTTGCCGCCCTTCGATCACCTCGAGGTGCCCGCGCGCGTGGAGCTGCTGTTGGCGGGCGCGCGCGAGGCGATGCTGGTCGAGCCGGTGGAGGTGGCACATCGCGCCCTGGACGAGGTCCTGGCGCTGCACGATCGGGACTACGTGCAGTTCCTGCTGGCGTTGCCCGACGCGCTGGGTGCAGATGCCGAGTACCTGCCCGCGGTCTTCCGCGGCGACCTCTCGCGCGCGCCGCTGCTCTTCCAGGGCGGCATGTACTGCAAGGAGGTGGGCACGCCCGTCGGTGCGGGCAGCATCGACGCCGCCCTGAGCTCGGCGGCGGCAGCGGTGGCCGCGGCCCAGCACGCGCTGGGTGGCGATGATGCCCTGGCCGCGTGCCGCCCGCCGGGGCATCACGCGGGTCGCCGGCGCTACGGCGGATACTGCTTCTTCAACAACGCCTACCTGGCGGCGCGGGAGCTCTCGCGCGCGGGTCGGCGCTGCGCGGTGATCGATCTCGACTATCACCTGGGGGACGGCAGCCTCGAGTTCGCCACGCCCCAGGCGCCCTACTTCTCGTTGCACGCCGATCCCTTTCGCAACTACCCCTACCTGGACGCGTCCCATGCGGCCGTGGGCGCCCACGCGACCCTGCTGACCTTCGAGCCGGGCACGACCGGGGCGCAGTACCTGGCGCGCGTGGACGAGCTGCTCTCCCACGCTGTCGACGATGGCAGGGACGTGGCGGTGATCTCTCTCGGCTTCGACACGCTCGGCCTCGACTACGTCCAGGACGAGACCACCGCGATCGTGGCGACCGACTACGAGGCGATCGGCGCGCGCGTGGCGCGGTGCGAGTGTCCGCTGCTCTTCGTCTTCGAGGGCGGCTACGACGCCGACAACCTGCAGCAGTGCTCGCGTGCCTTCTTTGGCGGCTTCGCCTCGGCCCGCGGCTAGGGCTAGGCGCCCCGGGCGGCTTCGAGCAGCAGGCGGCGCTCCGAGGCGGCGACTACCTGGCGCACGTTTGTGACGGTGTCGGGGTTGACCGAGATCGAGCCGATGCCATAGCGCACCAGGTGCTCGGCGAACTCCGGTCGGTTGCTCGGTGCCTGCCCGCACAGGGACGAGGCCAGGCCGTGCTCGCGCGCGGCGGTGATGATGCGCGCGATCGCGTCGAGCACGGCCGCGTCCGCCTCGTCGAAGAGCTCGGCGCACAGCTCCGAGTCGCGGTCCACGCCGAGCACCAGCTGGGTCAGGTCGTTGGTGCCGATCGAGACGCCCGCCACGCCGAGCTTGGCATAGTCCGGGATGCGGTAGACCACCGACGGCACCTCCGCCATCACCCAGCGCTGCAGGGCGCGGTCGGCGCCCAGCCTGTGGTCCTCGAGCAGCTGGAAGCACGCCTGCAGCTCCCACAGCGTGCGCACGAACGGGATCATCAGGTGTACGTTCGGCGACTGCTCGCGCACCCGCGCCAGCACCTCCAGCTCGAGCTGGAAGAGCTCCGGCTCCTGCACGTACCGGTAGCAGCCCCGGTAGCCAATCATCGGGTTCTCTTCCGGCGGCTCGAAGCGCTCGCCCCCCTCCAGCTTGCGGAACTCGTTGGTGCGGAAGTCGTAGCTCCGGTAGATCACCGGCCGCGGCGCGAAGGGGCGCGCGATCGCCAGCACCGACTCGGCCATGCGCGCCACGAACTCCTCGCCCCGGCCCTGTTCGAGCAGCAGCTTGGGATGGGCGCCGCCCAGCGCGTCGGTGATCATGAACTCCGCGCGCAGCAGGCCGACTCCGTCGACGGGCAGGGCGGCCACCTCCTCGGCGCGGTCGGCGATCGCCAGGTTGACCATCACCTTGGTGCCCAGCGCCTCGGTCGCGACCGCGGCCGGCCCGGTGGCGGCCGCGACCACGCTCGACGGCCCAACGGTCGGTTCCCGCACCTCGCCCTCGAGCACCTGCCCCTTGCGGCCGTCCACGGTGACGAGCTCGCCGTCGCGCAGGGTCTGGGTCGCGCTGCGTGTGCCCACCACGCACGGGATGCGCAGCTCGCGGCTGACGATCGCGGCGTGACAGGTCATGCCGCCCCCGTCGGTGACCAGTGCCGCGGCCCGCCGCAGCACCGGGACCCAGTCCGGCGTGGTCATGGGCGCCACCAGGATCTCGCCGTCCTCGAGTAGGTGCCCGTCGCTCGGTGACGCCAGGCGGCGTACGCGACCGCTCACCCGTCCGGGCGAGGCCCCGAGTCCGCTGAGCAGGACCGTGCCGGTGTCGGCGCCCGCGCCGGCGACCGGCCCGTTGTCGAGCGTGGTGATCGGCCGCGTCTGCAGGATGTAGGCCGTGCCGTCCTGATAGGCCCACTCGATGTCCTGGGGGGGGCCGTAGTGCGCCTCGATGCGACCGGCGAGCTCGGCCAGCTCGAGCAGCTGTTCGTCGGTGAGCACCCGCGCTGTGCGGACGGCGCCGGTCAGCTCCGAGCGCCGGGTGCCGCCGTTGGGATCGCGCTCGAGGCGGTGAGTCTTCTCGCCGATGCGCGCCTCCAGCACGCGTGGGCCTTCCTTCGACAGCACGTAGGTGTCCGGCTCGACCTGGCCGCCCACCACGACCTCCCCCAGTCCGAAGGCGCCCTCGATCACGATGCGCGAGCGGTCGCCGCTGGCCGGGTCGGCAGTGAACATCACGCCGGAGGTATCCGAGTCGATCATGCGCTGCACGACGACCGCGATGGCGGGCTCCTCGGTGATGCCCTGGCTGTCGCGGTAGGCGATCACGCGGCTGCCCCAGACGCTGGTCCAGCAGCGCACGATCGCGTCGATCAGGCCGTCCTCGCCCTCGATGTTCGTGAAGGTCTCGTTCATGCCGGCGAAGGAGCTGCCGGCGCTGTCCTCGAGCGTGGCCGAGGAGCGCACCGCGACGCGCACGCCGGCGCCGCCGAGCTCGGCGTAGGCGGTGGCCACCGCGGCCCGCAGGTCGTCGGGCATGCCCGCCTGCTGCACCAGGGCGCGCAGCTCGCCGCCAGCCCGGTCCAGCGCGACCGGATCCATCACCGGCAGCCCGCTGCTGCCCTCCGCCAGGCGCTCGCGCACCCCGGCCCCGTCCATCGCGGCCAGGTAGGCCTGGGCCGGGACGACGAAGCCCGGGGGCACCGGCAGCCCGGCGCTGCACAGCTCACCCAGGTTGGCCCCCTTGCCACCCGCCAGCCCCACGTCGTGCTTGCGGATTTCGGAAAAGGGGAGAACACGTAGGGACTTCTGGCGGGCTCGCGACGCTTCCACCGGCGACCTCCGGTGCAGTACATAGGCGCGCCGCCGCGCCCGTCCACGCCGTTGCGTGCCTCGGCTGCGGGCTTACCTCGCTAGGGCGATGGGTACCCTCTGCAGCGTGGCGACGACTTGTCCCTTTTGCGGGGTCGGCTGCGGCATGGCGCTGCGCACCGAGGGCACGCGCGTGGTCGGCATCGAGCCCCTGCCGCGGCACCGCATCAGCTGCGGGCAGCTGTGCGCCAAGGGCTACGCCGCGGCCCAGGGCATCGATCCGAGGGATCGGGTGTTGCGGCCGCTCCTGCGTCAGGGTGGCGACTTCTGCGAGACCAGCTGGGACGACGCCCTCGAGCGGGTCAGCGAGGCCCTGCGCGATGCGGTGGCGGAGCTCGGGCCCGCCGCGGCCGGGGTGATCAGCTGCGCGCGCGCGACCAACGAGGACAACTACGCGGCCCAGAAGTTCGCCCGCGCGGTGCTCCAGACCAACAACGTCGACCACTGTGCCCGCATCTGCCACAGCCCCTCGGTGGCGGGCCTGCGCCAGACCCTCGGCTCCGGCGCGATGACCAACAGCATCGACGACATCGAGCGCGCGGACCTGATCGTGATCTGCGGCTGCGATCCGACCGAGAACCACAGCGTGCTGGGCGGGCGCGTCATGGCCGCGAAGCTGCGCGGCGCGCGGCTCCTGGTGATCGACCCGCGCAAGACCCGCCTGGCGCGTATGGCCGACCTGCACCTGCAGCTCGCGCCGGGCACGAACATCGCGCTGCTCAACGGCCTGCTGCACATCATCTTCGCGCGCGGCTGGCAGAACCGCGAGTTCCTCGAGGCGCGCGTCGACGGTGTCGAGGCCGTCGCCGAGAAGGTGCGCGACTACGACCCCGCGCGCGTCGAGGCGATCACCGGCGTGCCAGCCACCGACCTGGAGCGCGCCGCGCGCATGTACACCGAGGCGGAGGCGGCGCTGCTCTGCTACGGCATGGGCATCACCCAGCACACGACCGGTACCAACAACGTGATGGCAGTCTCGAACCTGGTGCTGGCCGCCGGTCAGATCGGCCGCCCTGGGACCGGCATCAATCCGCTACGGGGTCAGAACAACGTACAGGGCGCCTGCGACATGGGTGCGCTGCCGAATGTCTACCCCGGCTACCAGCCCGTGGCCGACGCGGCGGTCCGCGCCAAGTTTGCCAGCGCCTGGGGGCGCGAGGTGGCCTCGGCGCCGGGGCTGACCTCGCTCGGCATGCAGAAGGCGGCGCGGGACAGCGCCTTTCGGGCGATGATCATCATGGGCGAAGACCCGGTCGTCACCGATCCCGACCAGAACCAGGTGGAGGCGGCGCTGCGCGCGCTCGACACGCTCGTGGTCTTCGAGCTGACCCTGACCGAGACGGCGAAGCTCGCCGACGTGGTGCTCCCGGTGGCTTCCTTCGCCGAGAAGGATGGCACCTTCACCAACTGCGAGCGTCGCGTGCAGCGCGTGCGCGCGGCCGTGCCGCCGCCCGGGGAGGCGCGCCCCGACTGGTGGATCCTGGGGAAGCTCGCGCGCCGCGTCGCGGGCTACGAGGGCATGGCCTACGACGGTGCCGAGGCCATCTTCGACGAGCTGACGTCGCTCACGCCCTCCTACTCGGCGATGAGCTATCCGCGCATCGAGCAGCGCGGTGGCCTGCAGTGGCCCTGCGATGCCGAGCACCCCGACGGTACGCCCTACCTGCACGCGGGGCGCTTCCCGATCGGCCGCGCGCGCATGGTCCCGCTCGAGCACCAGGGGCCGGCCGAGCGCCCGGACAGCGAGTACCCCCTGTGGCTGACCACCCAGCGTCTGCACTACCATTACGGCTGCGGCTCCATGACGCGCAAGTCGCCGCTGCTGGAGCGCGAGACGCCCCCGGGTCTGCTCTTCATCCACCCCGACGACGCCGCGACCCACGGGCTCGTCCAGGGCGGCGGCGTGCGTGTGTGCTCACGCCGCGGCGTCGTCGAGACCCGCGCGCTGATCTCCGACCAGGTACCACCCGGGCTGGTCAGCATGCCCTATCACTTCAAGGAAGCGCCGAGCAATCAGCTCACCAACGATGCCCAGGACCCGTTGACGAAGATGCCGGAGCTGAAGGCCTGCGCCGTGCGGATCGAGGCGCTGCCGGCCGAGGTCGCGCCACGCACGCGCGCCGAGCTCGCGCAGGAGGCGGCGCGGTGAGCGATGTCTACGAGCTCACGGGCCTGCGCCAGCTGGCCGATCACCTCGCGCGGGAGGCGCGGGTCGTTGCCCCGCAGCACGATGGGGAGCACCGGTGCTTCGCGCTGCTCTCGGAGGACGGAGACCTGGAGATCTGCCGCGAGCCCAGCCAGCTGCCGCTCGCGGCCAAGCCCTTCCTCTTCGCCGAGCGGGAGTCCCTCTTCGTCTTCGACGGTGCTCGCTTCGTGGAGACGCCAGCGCCGAGCGAACCCCTCGTCCTCTTCGGCTTGACCGCGTGCGACCTCACGGCGATCGCCTATCTGGATCGCTTCTTCGAAGGGGACCCCCACTACGTGGCCCGACGACGGGCGGCCTTGCTGGTCGGGGTGGACTGCGAGCGCGGTTGTCGCGATGGCTTCTGCGATGCGATGGACGCCGGCCCCGGCGTGCGTGACGGTAGCGCCGACCTGGTGGTGCACACGGCGCCGGACGCGTCGCCCTTGCTCTTCATCGGCAGCGAGCGCGGCGCTGCCGCCGTGGCCGGGCTCGCGCTCGAGCCGGCCCCTGCGGATGCCACCGAGCGGCGCGCGCGCGGCCTCGAGGCGGCCGAGGCTTCGCTCGGGGCCCGACCGCACATCGCCGCCGGCATCGCGCGGCTCGACGCCGGCGAGGTGAGCGCCGAGCTGTGGGAGGAGCTCGGGCTGCGCTGCCTCGCTTGCAGCGGCTGCACCACCGTCTGCCCGACATGCACCTGCTTCACCACCACCGACGAGCCCGAAGGGGACGGCGCCCGGCGCCTGCGCTATTGGGACAGCTGCCTGTTCGAGGGCTTCCAGCGCGAGGCCAGCGGCCACCATCCGGCGCCCACGGCTGGCATGCGGCTCGAGCGCTTCTTCCGGCACAAGCTCGGCGAGCCCGTCCGCGCGCGCTTCGGCCGCGCCACCTGCGTCGGCTGCGGGCGCTGCGAGTCCGCCTGCCCCGCAGTGCTCGGCATCCACTCCACGCTCGGGAGGATCGCCGCGACATGAAGCAGACCACGCCCAGCGCGGTGCGCATCGTGGCCGCCTACGACGACGGTCAGGACGCGCGCCACTTCGAGCTCGCGCCGCTGTCGGGCGAGTCGATCGCGTCCGCGGTCGAGCCCGGCCAGTTCTTCATGCTGAGCGTGCCCGGCGCCGGCGAGGCGGCCTTCACCTACGCGGCGCCGCCCGATGCACGCGGGCATGTCCAGGCGTTGGTTCGGCGCGTAGGTGCGCTTACATCGCGCCTCTTCGAGCTCGAGCCGGGCGCTGTGCTCGGCTTGCGCGGCCCCTTCGGTCGCGGCTGGCCGCTGGCCGAGCTGAGGGCGCAGCGCGTGCTCGTGATCGCGGGCGGCTGCGGTCTCGCGCCCCTGTGCTCGGCGGTCGATCACCTCGCCGCGCGCGGCGCCGGCGCGCTCGCCGTCATCTACGGCGCCCGCAACCCCGACAGCCAGGTGCTCGGTGTCGAGCGCGGGCGCTGGTCGGGGCGCTTCCCCCTGCTCGAGACCTACGACCACCCGGACGACCCGGACCAGATCCGCGGCACCCCGATCGTGCGGCTCGACGAAGCTTGCCAGGCCCTCGGCGGTGCACCCGAGGCTGCGCTGGTCTGCGGGCCCGAGCTGATGATGACGCGCGTGGCCGCAGCGCTGCGCGACCGCGGGCTGGGTGCGGGGCGGATCTGGCTGTCGCTCGAGCGGCGAATGCACTGCGGTGACGGGCGCTGCGGGCACTGTTACCTGGGCCCGAGCTACGTCTGCCAGGACGGCCCGACCTATCGCCTCGACGAGTTCCAGCGCCTGCAGGCCGAGTCCCCACCGCGAGCGACCGAGCTCGTGTCCGTGCACCACTGCTAGCGGGGGCCGACTTCGGCGGCTGCGGCAATACCGTCAAGCTCGAGGCTAGCGGGCGACCAGCACCGGGCACTCGGCCAGGCGCACCACCTGCTCGGCCACGCTGCCGACGAGCAGCTTGGCGAGGCCGCTACGGCCGTGGGAGCCGACGATGATCAGATCTGCGCCCTTTTCCTTCGCGAAGTCCGCGATCGCATTGCTCGGGCTCTCGCAGGGCAACAGGTGCACGTGCACGAAGGGCACACCCTCCAGGTGCTCGCCGCGCAGGCGCTCCAGCGACGCCTCGGTGAGGCGCTTCATCTCCGCGAGCTGCTCCTTGGATGGCGCGAGCGGCGCCGCCGGCACGCCCTGGACCCCGTAGAAGATGTTGGGGAAGGCGTGCACCAGGCTGACCTTGGCGTCGTCGCGGCTCGCCAGCTGCCGGCAGACGTCCAGGGCGCGGTTCGATTGCTCCGAGAAATCGGTAGCGACCACGATGTGCTTGAAGGCCATGCATTCGCCTTAAGCACGAGCGCGGCAGCGGCTAGTGCTCTGACCGGATGATTCTGACCGGTGTCCACCTCCGATCTCACGCCGATCGCGGCGTTGTCCTCCTCGAAAGGGGGCCACCCTTCCTTCGTCGTCCGCCTTGCGCTCGACGCGACCTCGAAACCGCAAACCGACCACAACCATCCGGTCAGAGCACTGGGTGGATCAGGGGCGCAGGTGTCGGATGAAGTCGCGCAGGTGGTTGGGCCCCTCGAAGGCCGGCACTTTCTCCGGCTGGCGCGTGAGCTTGGCGCGCAGCTTCCGCAGGCTCATCCCGGTCACGTAGACCGCGTTGCTCGTCCACAGGTAGGGCCGACCGTGGTTCTTCAGGAAGTAGTGCCGCCGCGACGCGAACCAATATGGCGGGGTGGGGCGGCTCTGGTCCTTGAGCCCGGTCGAGGCCGAGCCCACGTGGGCCACCGAGCTCTCCACCCCGTAATAGGTCGGAAAGCCCGCAAGCTTGGCCCGGCGGCAGAAGTCGGTCTCCTCGAAGTAGAGGAAGTAGGTGTCGTCGAAATAGCCGATGCGCTCGAAGACCTCGCGGCGGATAAGCATGCTCGCGCCCGCCAGCCAGTCGACCTCCAGGGTCTCGGCCGGCATCGGAAGTGCCACGATCCATGGCTCGAGCGCCTTGCTGACCAGGCCGATGCCGATCGTCTTTTCGAACTCGCTGAACACGCTGGGGAAGCGGAAGGCGGTCTGATGGGGCGTGCCGGCGACGCCGTGGATGTAGCTGACCGCTATTCCCGCCTGCGGGTGGCCGTCCATTAACTGGACCAGCGCCTTGACCGAGCCCTCGTCCGTGAAGGCGTCCGAGTTGAGCAGGTAGATGTAGTCGGGCGGCTCGTCGCTCTCGAGGGCGTCGCGGGCACCCCAGTTCACCCCGTAGGCGAAGCCGCCGTTGCGCTCGCTCGCCATCACCTTGACGCGATCGCCGATGCCGCGCTCGACCACGCCCGCTTTCATCTTGTCGAACGAGCCGTCCTGCGAGTCGTTGTCGACGATCGTCACGCGCGCGTCGGGGTAGGGCGCGAGCTCGGGCAGCAGCGCGTCCACCGACTCGAGCGTCATCTCGGCCGTCTTGTAATTGACGATCACCACGACCAGCTTCATGGGTCCTCCAGGCGGGGAGCATGGCGGCACTCGCCGCGGGCATCAAGCCCAGAGCTCACGTCACGAGCCCCTATTGCTGCACTCGAACGTCGCTCACTTTCAGCCGGTCCAGTGCCAGCAGTCCGAGCACGTCTGCCAGCGACACCGGCACGTGGTGTGATCCCACCTCGATCAGGTCGTTGGTGGGGTCGATCTCCCGGAACCCCTGGCCGTCGTGGTAGCGCACCCACGCGTGGGCGACCATCGTGTTGCCATCCACCATAAGCCCGTGCTGGAGCTCGGCGGGTACCCCGAGGGCACGCAGCATGGCGACCGCCAGGCTGCTGTATTCGCTGCAGTCGCCGCGCAGGCTGGAGACCAGCTCCTGCGTGCCGACCCACTCCGGCGTTACCTCGTAGTGCATGTTGTCGTGCAGCCAGCGCACGATCTGCTCGGCCAGCGCCCGGGGGGTGCGCTTCTTGACGCGAGAGGTCACACGCTTGGCCAGCGCGACCAGAGCGGGCGCGCGGGTATCGACCAGCGCGGACGGTCCCAGCAGCTTCTTTCGCCGGCGCGCATCGAGCGCCTTCTCGGCGGCCGTCTCCTGCGGGCGCGGTCCGGGTCGGACGTGCAGCTCGAGGGTCTTGCCGTCGCGCGCCGATAGCGTGATGCGCGGGTCGCGGCCGATCCGGCGCTCGAGCAGGCGCTTGGCGTCGTCGACACCGAAGACGTAGGTGATCGGCGCCCGCGCGCTGTCGTTCACCAGCGTGGTCGGCAGCTGCAGCGAGTTCTTGGTGTGGAGCCACTGCTTGACCAGGTCGAGCTCCGAGCTGCTTCCGCCGGAGACGCGGAAGTCGAGCCGGCCGCGCATCATCGTGCCGCCCCGGCGCGCGCGGCGTCCGTGCAGGTCGAGGCGCTCCAGCGCGCGCACCAGCCCCACCTCCATGCGCGTCCAGTCGCGCACGTCGGGATCGTCCGAGCGCGCGACCAGCTGCTCGAAGGCGTCGGCCACCTTCTGCGGCGAGACGCGCAGTCGGAAGAGATCGCCGCCCGCGTGGCGCTTCTCCTGGGGTTCCGCCAGCAGCGACTCCTCCGACGCGATCACGATCGCGGAGCCCCGGCGCATCAGCCACACCCCCGCGAAGGGGCCGACCGGCTCGGGTAGCGGTCCCCCGCGGCGCTCGAGCCGTCGGACGACCGCGTCGGTGGACGGCAAAGCGATCGCCCAGCGCTCCCACAGGGCGCCGCCGCGCGCCGGATACCAGGCAAAGGCCGCGGGGCCCTCGATGTGGAGCAGCCAGCCGGGCGGAGGCTGTCCGGAGGCCGCGCTCGCCTCCAGGTCCTCGAGGCTGTCACCCAGGCTCGGCAGGATGCGCCCGTAGCCGGAGACCAGGCTTGCCACCGAGCCCGCGGGCAGCGCGGCGGCGAGCCGCTCGACCGATCCCGGATCCGGCGTCGAGCTGTAGTGCCACTCGAGCTCGGCGCCGGTGGCCGACAGGCCGAGCGCGACCGCGCTCGCGTCGGCGCTGCCATCGCTCGCGGTCCAGGCGCCTTGGATCGCCTGCGCATGGTCGAAGTAGCCGCGCGCCCGCTTGAAGCTCTTCGAGCGCGCGAGCGACTCCCCCTCCACGCCGCCCAGCACGAGCTCCGCCATGTGCCGTCCGCCGAAGATGAAGAGGCGGTCGCGCACGAGCAGGTAGTGCTCGTGGTCCACCATCACGCCGCGCCCCTCGTGCACCTCCAGGGTCGCATAGCGCTCGAGCTCGTGCCCGAAGATCGCCTCGCGCGTGCGCAGGCGCTCGCCCAGGAGCCGCGTGCGAAAGGCGCCACCCGTGTCCACCTCCGGATAGAGCTGCCGGTGGAAGCGGCCGAGCGTGGCCGCGACCATGGCGGGCAGGCCCATCGCACGGCGCACCGTGTGCAGCACGAGCGCGGGCCCGGCGTCGGTTCCGACGGGGCGCTGGCCCAGCAGCGAGCGCACGCGGCCGATGTCCTCCACGTAGGCGGTGCAGGCGAAGCCCGAGGTGGACTGTCCCGCGAGGCACTCGATCGGCCGCTTGAGGTCGAGGCCTCCGCCCGGCGACAAGAGCTCGATACCGTGGCGGGTGGCGCGGCGGCTGAGCCTGCGCCGGATGTTGTAGGTCTCGCTCGGCGCCCCGAAGTCGACCTCGCGCAGCAGCCGCTTGCCCATCGCGACCGCCACCGCAGGCTGCGGCAGACGCGCGTAGATGTAGCCGCCAGCTGGCGCCAGATCCGCCAAGCTGGAGCGGTAGAGCAGGGCCGCGGTGACGCGCCTCTTCGTACCCGCGTTGGCCACCTCGCGCTCGCTGGTCCAGCCGTGCAGCATGACGCGGTCCACGTCGCGGTCGCTCGGCGGCTTCTTGCCGGCCGCGACGGCGACGCCGTGGTGGTGGGTGGCCGCGTAGCGACGCATCCACTCGAACGAGTGCCGTGCCCCCTCCGCGCTCGCGTCGCGCACACGCGCGGCGGCCTGGTCGAGCACGGCGGAGTCCTGCGGATCGAGCCGCCGCGCGATGGCGTAGGCGAGCGCGCGGTGGAGCGCGAGCTCCTCGCCGTTGGTGGGCGGATGCAGGCTCGACAGCCGCGTGCGCAGCGCATCCACGAGCGTGGCATCCTCGGTGCGGTTGGCCGCCTGTACGGCCAGCACCGCCGTGTTCGGTGGCGCGGAGCGCACGTCGGCCTGGAGGATCTCGGGCGGAGCGATGCCGGGCACGAAGTTGGCGGCAGCCAGCCCGAGCAGATGCAGCTCCTTGTCGCTGCTCTGCAGCAGGCTCTTGCAGAAGGCCTTGCGCTGCTTGTCGGGCAGCGCGAGCAGCGCCTCCAGCATGCCGTATGGCACCAGATCACGGCCCAGCCCGGCGCCGGTGCCCGCGCGACTGTCGTAGCCGCCGATCATGGCGCGCGCATCCTGCAGCGCTTCCGCAGGGAACTCGCGGACGGTGGCCTCGCCGAAGCGGTGGACGCCGTCGTCCTCGTCGAGCAGGGCGATCACGCCGAGAGGCTGGGCCTCGGGCTTGCCCGGCTGCGCGCAGCGTAGCAGCGCCCGGCGCTGCTCGACCCGCTCGCTGCTGAGCAGCAGGTCGGCCAGCAGCTCGCCGCGAGCCCCCCCCTCGAGCCCGTCGAGCAGCTTGGCGATCGGGCAGCCCTTCTTGGGCTCCGCGCCGTGGGCGCGCATGCGCGCGCGCAACCGGGTCGCTGCGTCGGGCAGCGACCACAGTCGCCCGCGCAGGGCCTCGCCCCGGGAGGCGTGGATAGCGCTGCTGAGGAAGCGCAGGCTCTGCGCGATCGCGACCACCTCACCGACGCGCTGCTCCACCGCTGCAGTCGGTCCGCCCGCCATGATCATGAAGACGTGCTGCCGCACCGGCACGACCATCAGTAGCAGGGGTCGGCCGCGCCCCTTGAGCAGCGCCTGTCCCGCCGGTCCCAGCGGTAGCGCGATCTCGCGCGACCACTTGACCGCGAAGCCCGCGCTCTCCAGGGGCGGCAGCATCATCTCCATGCACTCCATCGCCGCGCAGCGGGTCGCCCGCGGGATCCGCCGGAAGCGCACCTGCACGCCGTCGTCGAGCGCGAAGGTGAGCTCGTCGGCCAGGCCCGGCTCGTAGCCCTCGGGCGCGAAGACCTCGATCTCCTGCTCCAGCGACGCGTGGCGCTCGGGCTTGCCGGACAGCAGCCGCTCCAGGCTGCCCGCGCTGTGACGGTCGAAGGCCTCGGCCGTAGCCAGCGTCTTCGGCAGGGGCAGGTCCACGGCGTCGTCGAGCAGCCCCGCGATCGCAGGAACGCGTGGATCCTGCGGATGCTTGCCGCGCATACGGGCCAGCAGAACTCGCGCCTGGTCCTTGCGCTCGCTCATCAGGTGAACGCGGATCCCCTGGAGCAGCGCGCTGGCGTTGTCGGGGAAGCGCGAGAGCAGCGTCTCCGAGAGGGTCCAGGACTTCTCGAGCTTGCCCTGGCCGAGCAGCTGCTCCGAAGCCGCCAGCTGCAGGAAGCTCGAGCGTGGATGCTTGTCGGCCATCTCGAGCACCACGCTGCCGTCGCCATGTTGCAGCGGGCCCACTGCAGCCCGCGCTTGCTCGATTGTCAGCACGCGCCGGCGCACGTCGTCGCGGATCAGCTCGGCCATGTCGATGATGCCGGGCACGGCCGCGAGCAGGTTCGGATCGCTGCCGAGCCCCTCCGAGAGCGCGGCGCGCCCGTAGTGCTCCATGCGCAGCGGCTCCACGTCGAAGAGCGCGTAGCTGGTCAGGACCGACATGCGCTGCAAGCGGTTGATGTGCTCGCTCGTGGCGATCACGAAGCGCAGTGCGAGCGAGGTCGGCGGTCCGAGCAGGGTGGTCGCTTTCTCCGGCACGTTGCCGCCCGCGACGCCCCAGCCCGCGCGCCAGGCCGCGTCGACCTGCGCCTGGCCCTCCGGTGCCTGGTCCCGATCGAACAGGGAGGCCGCACGGTTGTACATCCAGGCGCCTCCCAGGACCTCGTGCCGCGCTCCGGGGTGCTCGAACACCGCCTCCGGCGTCAGCCCCACGCGAGCGGCGTCGTCCGGCGCGACGATCACCAGCCAGGAGACCGCCCCGGCAAGATCCTCGTTGCGGCGCCCACTGCGCCAGGCCTCGGCGCAGTGGCGCGTGGCCGGCTGCGGGAGGTCGCCGTCGACCAGCAGGCGGCACAGGTAGTGCTGCACGCCCGCGTCGCTCGAGCCGCTGCGCTGGAGCGCCTCCACCGCCTTGAGTGGCTCGTTGCTCCACCTGCCGTGCTCGCGCCACAGCTTCACCGCCAGGGCGTCGTCGATCTCCCCGCGCTGTCTCGCGGTCCGCAGCATCACCAGGGGGTTGCCGGACTGATCGCCCTCGGCCTCGCTGGCGAGCTCGGCCGCCTGCTTGGCATCTCCGGCGAGGAAGTACCACCAAGCCCAGTCACGGCGCTCGTCCGGCTCCACGTTGTGCGCGTATGCCACGGCGCGGCGAGCCCAGGTCAGCACTTCACTGTCGGCTTCCAGCTTGCGCAGGTGGCTCTCCAGGAAGCTGCCCGCCCGTGCGTCGAGCTTCCCGTTGCGGATGCCGCGCTCACCGAGCTCGAAGGTGGCCTGATCGTAGGGCGCGAGCACCGCCTGGAGCGTGGGCATGTCGATCGCGGGCAGATCCGCGAGCAGCTCGCTCTTGCGGCGCGCCTGGTAGAAGTGGGCGGCGACCGTGTCGAGGAAGCGCCGGACCTGGGCGCTCTCCGCGCCCGGATCGAGCGTGCGGAGCAGGGCCTCGAAGACGGCTCGATCGCGGGGGTCGTCGACGAGGGCCTCCTGGTAGCGGGCGTGGGCTTGCGCCCGCTCCTTCGCGACCTCGTGCAGATGGGCCCACAGCAGGTGCACGAAGGTGCGTCCGGGCGCTGCCCGCTCGACCCTCGCAGCCAGGGCGCGCGCCTCGGCGAGCCGCCCCTGGTGTGCCTCCAGCAGCGCCAGCGCGGCCTCGAGGGACGCGCGCTCTTCGCCTTGCAGCACGGCGATCACCTTGCGCAGATCGGCAGCCGACTCCTCCAGTGCGGCCACGTCGTGGAAGCGGCGGGCGCGGTGGTAGAGCGCGGTCGGGTGCCCGCCGGGCTGCTCCTCGCGAATGCGCTCGACCACCTCGGCCTTCGGCTTCTCCCAGGTCTGCGGACCGACGAGCATGAACGGCGGTCGTACCCAGTCGGTCTCGAGCACCTCGTCGGGATCGGCTCCCTGCTGGATCGAAAGCGCCGCCAGGCGCAGTCGGATTCGCTCGTCGAGCGTGAAGAGCTCGCCGTAGCGGTCGAGCTGCTCCAGGCAGCGCTCGCCATCACCGTCGCGCAGCATTGCGTAGAGCGAGACCTGGAGGTGCGACGGAGAGCTTGCCTGCGCGCCCGCGCGTCGCAACCAGCCCAGCACCTGCGGCAGTGCCTCACGCGGCCAGGCGTAGGTCAGCTCGTCCCACGGCAGCTCGTAGCCCTCCACATCCGCCAGCAGCTCGAGCGCCTCCCCGAGGCTCTGGTAGGCCTCACTGGGATCCACCAGGGCCTGCTCCGCGTCGAACAGCTTCTCGCACTCCGCGGGAGTGCGAGTGCGGCAGGCATCGACCAGCGTCTCGTCGTACCACTTCACCAAGCGCTTGCGGGCGCGCGCCCGCAACGGGCCAGCGGTCCCGTCGTCCGTGAACAGCCGCAGGAAGCCGCTCTGGTCGCCGCGCTCGTAGTCCCGCTCGAGGGCTCGCTGCAGCGCCCAGTCGGCGGCGTGCCTGCGCGGACCCTGCTCGCCCGGCTCCTGCAATCCGACCAGGTGCTCGATCACGTAGAATGAACGCTCCGCCCGCGCCTTGCGTTGCCAGGTCTGGAAGGCCGTGCCGTCGTTGCCCTCCAGCTTGCAGAGCGCCTCTAGCGTGGTCGCGGCGATGCGCACGGGCTTGCGCTTGCGGTCGCGCTTGCCGATGCCGTCCACGGCCTCGAGGCACTCGGCCGAGAGCCCGAGCTGCAACGCGTGCAGGGCGTAGGCGATGCGATGGGCCGGGTGGGCGCGCCGCCTGCCGTCGAGGTGGTGCGAGAGGCGGGCGAATGTCTGGCCGGTGGCGAGCTCCTCGCCGAGCAACGCGCGGTAGCCCAGGCCTTCGGCCGGGCCCTTCTGCAGGCGCTTGCTGTTCAGCAGCAGCAATAGCTGCGCCTGCACGTTGAGGGGGTCCTCGCGCACCAGCAGACGTGCGGCCTCGCGCGCACCGGGCAAGTCGTCCTGGCGCACCGCGCGCCGCATGCGGTTCGTCAGTGGCACGATCGCGCGTGCGCCGAGCCTGGCGAGCAACGACGGGGGAAGCTCCGGGGCCTCCGTCCTCCACGGCCGGTTGCGCTCGAGGGCCAGCGCGATCGCCGGGTCGTCGCCCCAGCGCTTGCTCGCCGCGGCGTGCAGGTCGCTGCCGAGCCAGATGTCGCCGGCCAGGATGCGGGCCCGCACCTGCTCCAGCGCCTGCGCGTCGAGCACGCCGTCGTCGAGCGGCTTGGCGGCATCGATCAGCAACCACTTGGCCTCGACCTCCACCGCGCGCGAGGCCACCTCACGCCGGATGTCGGCGAGCGGTGAGCGCTCCGGCGTGTCGGACAGCACGGCCAGCGCGTGCAGGATCTGGGCGCGCGTCAGCATGTGGGAGAGCGCGGCGCGTGCGGCGGCCCTGTCGCCCAGCGCCATCGCGGCTTCCAGGTGGTGGCGCAGCGACGCCAGCCCGTCGCCCTCGCGCGGGCGCTCCACGTGACCCATGGCTACGCGGGCGTCCGCCATCCGCAGCATCGGGACCGCGGGCGTCCCGGGCGCCTTGGTCGCCGGTGTCTTCGGCGGCTCGAGCGCAGTCTTCGGGGCGCACGCCGCGAGCGCGGCGCAGGTGACGGCTGCCCCCAGCAGCCGGTAAAGCTCAGACCTGGGCATGTAGAACGACCGGCCCAATCGTAGCGCAATCCCCGGCATCGTGCTGTGGGACAACCCACTGGCCCCTGGTACGATCTGCGCGCCGATGACATCGAGCTCATCCGCGCGCTGGCCGGCCGCGACCCGGCACCCGTTCAGGACCCGGCGCTCGGGTGTTCCCCTGTGGTTGCTGCTCTGCCTGCTGCCGGGCTGTGGCGAGGCCCCTGCGGGTCACGCGGGACGGGTCGTGCTCGAGGATCCGGACCGTATCCACCCCCTGGGCCGCCACCTCCAGCTTCACCTGGACGACGGCGGGAGCTTGAGCTTCGAGCAGGTCGAGGCGCGCCCGGAGCTCTTCGTGCCGAGCGAGGTGCAGCGACCGCACTATCCGGTCGACAGCAAGGTGCTGACGGTGTGGGCACGCTTCGAGGTCGATGATCGGAGCCAGGCCCCCGCCGACTGGGTGCTGCGTGTGCGCGGCATTCGCCCCGAGCTGATCGACCTCCATGCGCGCGGCCCTGACGGCGAGGTCTACCACGAGCGCAACGGCTTCGCCGCGGATCGCAGCGGGCTACCCAACCCCGAGCGCCTGATCCGCTTGCGCTTGCCGACCGAGCCCGGTGGCGCGCGCGTCTACTACCTGCGCGCGACTGGACGCAAGTTCGGCCCGCAGCTCGACGTCATGAGCGCCGAGCGCTACCGGAGCGAGCACCGCCTCGAGGACCTGATCGTCGGCGCTTACCTGGGGCTGGCGATCGCCATGGCGCTCTACAACGGCTTCCTCTTCTGGGCACTGCGCGAGGTCAGCTACGCCTATTACGTGCTCTTCATCGGAAGCTTCGCCTTCTACCAGCTGGACCTGCAGTCGATCACGACCGAGTACCTGTCGGATCTACCCCGCAGCGTGCTCTATCTGGGCGGTTCGCCGCTGCTCTTCGCGGAGATCGCGACGATGCTCTTCATACGGAGCTTCCTGCAGTCGCGGCGCAGGCAGCCGCGGCTCGACTGGGTCTATCGGGCGATGCTCTGGGTGGCGGCGCTGGCCGCGGTGGCCGGCTTCTTCGGCATGCACGGGGCGACTACCCTGATCGCCGTGGGTCTGGGCGTGGCCTTCGCGCTTGTCGTGCCCGCCGGCTGCGTGGCGAGCGTGCTCGACGGGTACCGGCCGGCCTGGTTCTTTCTGATCTCGATCAGCGTTCTGGCGATCGCCGCGCTGGTCGCGACAGCCGGCTGGCTGAGCTGGCTGCCGCTCGGCTTCTGGGTCGACCACGGGGTGATGCTCGGCTCGGCCGTCGACATGGTGCTGCTCTCGCTCGGCCTGGCTGATCGCATGCGCGTTCTCGAGCGCGAGCGCAACGAGGAAGCCCAGCAGGCCGAGCGCAGCCGGCGGGAGCTGCTGCAGCAGCAGCTGGCCACCGCGAGCGAGCTCCAGGGCGCGCGCGAGCGGCACTTCGGCGAGCTGCTCGCCGGTGTCGAGCACGAGCGAGCGCGCGTGTCTGCCCAGCTCGGCAACACGCTCGGCGCGCGCCTCGACCAGATCGGGAGCCTGCTCGCGAGGATCGGTCCAGGCGTGGACGGTCCCGCCCTGCGACAGGCGCGCGAGCAGACCGAGCTGTGCGCGCGGGAGACGGAGTCGATCGTCTTCAACGTGCGACCCCAGGCCCTGGAGGGCGATGGCTTCGCGCGCGCGGTGCAGGACCTGGTCCACGGTCTGGGCGACAGCGGCGCCGTGGAGCTGCAGGTGGAGATCGGTGCTGAGGCCGCCCGCGCGCTGGGCAGTGAGGAACGACGGTTGCACCTCTTTCGCATCATCCAGGAGGGCATCAGCAATGCCCTGCGACACGCCTCGCCCCGACGCATCGAGCTTCGGCTCGAACGGTCCGATCAGGACGAGCTGCGCTTGGACCTGCGCGATGACGGCTGCGGCTTCGATGCCAGCGAAGCGCTCGCCAAGGTCCAGACGCTGGGACTCGCGAGCTTGACCGAGCGTGCAGCCCGCCTGCAGGGCGAGCTCGCGATCGAGTCGCGCCCGGGGGAGGGCACCCACCTCTCGCTCTCCATCCCGGTGGGATGACGACGGCGCTGTGCCGACCGGGTCGTGCTGGCCTCCTGGGCTAGCGGCCGGCTCGCACTTGCTGCCAACCCACCCGTGCGCGATGGACAGTGTCCATCGTGCTGCACTACATCTGGGCTGCAGCCGCGAATGGAACGCAGGGATCCGGTGGAAGCGTTGGGCGCGGGCGGGGTAGGGAGAGAGACGATGAAGCGATGGTGGAGGAACGGCGGGGCCGCGCTTGGGATGGTCGCGCTTTTGGCTTGTGGGGATGATGCCAGGGACGTGGGCGACCCGGGCGGCATGGACGGCAG
>JAPPOT010000273.1:20348-21078 GCA_028817855.1 Myxococcales bacterium | reverse complement strand
CAGGAATCTCGATCACCGCTGCGACCGAATCCATCGTTCTTCTTGGACCTGCTCATATGCTCAAGACCACGGGTGCGCCTACATTCTCGTCGACCGCAACGGTCGCAAGCTCGCTGACGCCCACTGCAACGCCGTTGACGACAACCTTCAGCACGAGATCCTCGAGCGGCTCGAAGCCAAGCCCACGCTGTACTCACGGGACCTCAAAGACCTGCCGGGCGGGATCCCGCGACGGGAAGCCCTCGCCGCAGTCGCGGTGCAGTGCGACCTCTCATTCCAGGCGCTACCCTTCCTTCAGGTGCGACGGCTGAGCGATGGGTACACTTGGCGCGATCTGCTCCGGGTTTCACGGCGTCTGTATCACGGCGTGGGAGTGCGCACCGACTCACTCGATAGCCCGATGCGCATGTACTGGTCAGTGGCCCAGGCGCATTCGAGAAGCGCACCGAGTCCGCAGCCACAGAATGCCCGCCCATGACCTGCTCTGGCGGTCGGACAGACCAGAATGCCGGACACCCAAGTACCTGCCCGGGCGCCGAGGTACCGAGGGCACGTCGCTTGGCCAAGTCCCGTGGGTGCCCTATGGTTGTCTCTTCTGCCAGCCTAGCTCGGTTCTCTAGAAACGTCCCAGCAGGCCCTCGCCAACAACGGAACGCACCCGACTTGCCCGTCCGCCAAGGCACAGGGTTGGGCCAGGCCCGCGAAGTCAGGCAATGCACGGACCCAAAAG